>NZ_CP035417.1:2053567-2366781 GCF_004123675.1 Leisingera sp. NJS204
CGGCGCGGTATCCGCCCCCGCAAGCGCGTTCAGGTCATCGCTGCCACCGGTTTCGGCCGGCGCGGCCGGCTGTGCCTCAACAAGATCTGCATCACGTCCCTGGCTGCTGGCGGGCGCTCCGGCAGCGTCCGTGGCGGCGTCGGTGCCGCCGTTTGGCATCTGCGGCGCATCGCCAGGATCATGCGTGGCAGGGGCCGGCACCGCTGCGGTATCGGCACCGCTGTCCGGCAAGGGCACCGACAAAGACAGCATCGCCAGCCCGCCCGCGGCCAGCAATGCCCCGACACTCACGCCGCCCAGAAATCCACGCATGCCTGTTTTGCCTCTCAATCCGTTTTCGGTGCCGCGCCGTTCCAGCGTGCCTGAGCGAACCCTGTTTCTGTTCACTCCGGCATTCGCCTATCCTGCCCTTGACGCTGCCCCGTATCCCTGAACATGTATGTTTCGACCACTATACTGCGGCGTGCCCTCCGCCCGCCACCCTTAAAAGAGCCCGCTACGATGCTGCTGCTGATAGACAACTACGATTCCTTTACCTACAACCTCGTCCATTATCTGGGTGAGCTGGGCGCGGAAATGGAAGTCCGCCGCAACGACGCCATCAACGTGCAAGAAGCCATGGCAATGAAGCCCTCAGGCATTCTGCTGTCGCCCGGTCCCTGCGACCCGGATCAGGCCGGCATCTGCCTGGCGCTGACCGAAGCCGCAGCCGAAACCGGCATACCCTTGCTGGGTGTTTGCCTGGGCCATCAGACCATCGGCCAGGCCTTTGGCGGCAAGGTGATCCGCTGCCACGAGATCGTACACGGTAAGATGGGTAAGATGCACCACAAGGATACCGGTGTTTTCAAAGGCTTGCCGACACCTTTTGACGCAACCCGCTACCATTCTCTGGTGGTTGAGCGCGACAGCCTGCCGGATTGCCTGGAAATCACCGCTGAACTGGAAGACGGCACCATCATGGGCCTGCAGCATAACGAGCTGCCGATCCACGGTGTGCAGTTCCATCCGGAATCGATTGCATCTGAGCACGGTCATGCGCTGCTGAAAAACTTTCTCGACGTGATGCAGGTGCCCGCATGAGCGACCGCCTGAAACCGCTTATCGGCGCCGCGGCGGAACGGTCGCTGACCCGCGAGGAGGCTGAAACCGCTTTCACTCTGCTGTTTGAGGGCGAGGCCACGCCCAGCCAGATCGGCGGCCTTCTGATGGCGATGCGCACCCGTGGCGAAAGCGTTGACGAATACGCTGCTGCCGCCGCCGTGATGCGCGCCAAATGCAACCCGGTGAAAGCGCCTGCGGGTGCCATGGACATCGTCGGCACCGGCGGTGACGGCAAGAACACCCTCAACATCTCCACCGCCACTGCCTTTGTGGCGGCCGGCGCAGGCGTGGTGGTTGCCAAACACGGCAACCGCAACCTCAGCTCCAAATCCGGCACTGCCGACATGCAGTCCCAGATGGGCATTAACGTGATGGTCGGCCCGCAAGCGGTTGAAAAGGCAATAAATGAGGCCGGTATCGGCTTCATGATGGCGCCCATGCATCACCCGGCGGTGGCACATGTAATGCCCACCCGGTCCGAGCTTGGCACCCGCACTATCTTTAACATCCTCGGCCCGCTGACCAACCCGGCCGGCGTGAAACGCCAGCTGACCGGCGCTTTCAGCCGCGCGATGATCCGTCCGATGGCGGAAACGCTGAAAGCCCTGGGGTCGGAACGCGCCTGGCTGGTGCACGGTTCTGACGGCACGGATGAGCTGACAATTACCGGCGTCAGCTGGGTCTCCGCTTTGGAGGAAGACGGCAGCATCCGCGATGTCGAACTCCACCCCGAGGACGCAGGCCTGCCGGTGCATGACTTTGACATGATTGTCGGCGGCACCCCTGAAGAAAACGCAATGGCCTTCCGGGTTCTGCTGCAAGGCACGCCCTCTGCCTACCGGGATGCGGTGCTGCTGAACGCTGCCGCTGCGCTGGTTGTCGCGGGTAAGGCTGCCGACCTCAAGGAAGGTGTCGCGCGCGCGGCGGAGTCCATCGACAGCGGCGCGGCCAAGTCCAAGGTCGAGGCACTGGCGCGGATCACCTCAGCCGCATGACCGATCTTCCGCCGGGGCTGGGCGCCTGGTCCAGCCTGCCCTTTTTCACCGACCACTGGCCCGGGATCTCAGCTGCAATTGCTGAGGATCCCCGGACCATCCTGCCGCCCGCGCATCAGCGGTTCGCTGCGCTGGAGCTGACCCAGCCTGAGGACACTCGCGTGGTGATCCTGGGGCAGGATCCCTATCCGACGCCGGGCCACGCCCATGGGCTCGCCTTCTCAGCCGAGCCGGACGTCCGCCCCTTTCCCCGCTCATTGTCCAATATTTACAAGGAATTGGAGGATGATCTTGGTGTCACCCGCACGAATGCGGACCTGCACGGCTGGGCGCGCCAGGGTGTTCTGCTTTTGAACACTGCGCTGTCAGTTCCCGCAGGCGAGGCAAACGGTCACAAGCACTTTGGCTGGCACCACCTGGTGCATCAGGTGCTGGAACTGGCCTCACAAACCCCCACCGCATGCATTCTGTGGGGAAATGCTGCACAAAAGCTTGAAAAACATATCAAACCGGGCGATCACCTGATCCTGAAAACAGCCCATCCCTCGCCGTTGTCGGCGCGGCGCGGTTTCTTCGGGTCCCGGCCCTTTTCAAAAGTGAACAATTGGCTCGCCGCCCGCGGTGAAACTGCCATAGACTGGAACGCAGGAACGGAGGCCCAGGCATGAGTGAAACTGGTATGACCAAAAACGTGCTCGACAAGATCAAGGCCTACAAACTGGAAGAAGTGGCTGCCGCCAAGGCCGCCAAACCGCTGGAGGCGGTCGAGGCTGAGGCGCGCGATGCCTCCCCGGTGCGCGGCTTTGCCGAGAGCTTGAATCAAGCCAACCGCAGCGGTTACGGTCTGATTGCCGAGATCAAGAAAGCCAGCCCCTCCAAGGGGTTGATCCGCCCTGATTTCGAACCGGCGGAACTGGCCAAGGCCTATGAGGACGGCGGCGCGACCTGCCTGTCTGTCCTGACCGACATCCCCAGCTTCCAAGGCGCCAAGGAGTTCCTGAACCAAGCCCGCGCAGCCTGTTCGCTGCCTGCGCTGCGCAAGGACTTCATGTATGACACCTATCAGGTGGCTGAGGCCCGCGCCCTGGGTGCCGACTGCATCCTGATCATCCTCGCCTCGGTCTCAGACGCCCAGGCGCAGGAGCTGGAGGAAAGCGCCTTTGACTGGGGCATGGATGTTCTGCTGGAGGTGCATGACGCCGAGGAACTGGAGCGCGCCTGCAACCTGAAATCGCCGCTGATGGGCATCAACAACCGCAATCTCAAGACGTTTGAGACCACACTGGACACCACCCGGGAACTGTCGCGCATGGTGCCAGCCGACCGCACCATCGTTTGCGAGAGCGGGCTGTCCACGCCTGAGGACCTCAGCGACATGGCCCGTTACGGTGCGCGCACTTTCCTCATCGGCGAAAGCCTGATGCGGCAGGACGATGTCGCCGGTGCCACCCGTGCGCTGCTCGCCAATCCGCTGATGCCTGGCATGATGTAAAGGAGGATCGCAATGAGCCTCACCCATTTCGACACCAAGGGCGACGCCCATATGGTCGACGTCTCAGACAAGGCTGTGACTTCGCGTATCGCCACCGCTGAGGGCCACATTACCATGGCCCGGGAAACCTTTGATATCATTGCTGAAGGCCGTGCCAAGAAGGGCGATGTCCTGTCGGTGGCCCGTCTCGCGGGCATCATGGGCGCCAAGAAGACGCCGGAATTGATCCCGCTCTGCCACCCTCTGCCGGTGACCAAGGTTGCGGTGGAGCTGACACTGGACCCGGACCTGCCCGGCGTGCGGGTTGAGGCGACGGTCAAGACCACCGGCCAGACCGGGGTTGAGATGGAGGCGCTCACCGCCGTCTCCACTGCCGCGCTCACCGTCTATGACATGGCCAAGGCCGTGGACAAGGCGATGCAGATCGGCGGCATCCGCGTGACGCTGAAAGATGGCGGAAAATCAGGCAAGTACGAGGCGTAAATGATCCCGGTCAGCGAAGCCCGCGCGCATCTTTTAACGCTTGTTCAACAGCTTGAAACCGAACAGGTGCCGCTGGCACAGGCCGCGGGCCGGGTGCTGGCGGCTGATCTGCAAGCGCGCCGTGATCAGCCGCCGTTCTCCGCCTCAGCAATGGACGGTTACGCTGTGAACGCCGCTGAGGTTGAGCAGCACGCCATGTTCAAGGTGATCGGCGAAGCCGCCGCCGGTCACGCATTTCAGGGCCGCGCCGGCGCGGGCCAGGCCGTGCGTATCTTTACCGGTGCACCGGTACCTGAAGGCGCAAGTTTTGTTGTTATACAAGAAGATACAACCCGCAACGGCGACCTTATCACCATCACCGGCGCCCCCGGCAGCAACCACAACATCCGCCCTCGCGGCGGCGATTTCACCGATGGCCAGACCGTCACGGCCCCCAAGCGCCTGACACCGGCTGACATTGCCTTGCTGGCAGCCATGAACATCCCCGCGATACCCGTCACCCGCCGCCCGGAGATTGCACTGATCTCCACCGGCGACGAATTGGTGATGCCCGGCGGCACCCCAGGACCGGACCAGATCATTGCCTCCAACACCTTTGGCCTCAAAGCGATGCTCGAAGACCTTGGCGCCCGTGCCCGCATCCTGCCCATCGCCCGTGACACCGAAAGCTCGCTGCGCACGGCCTTTGAACTGGCCGAGGGCGCTGATCTGGTTGTCACCATCGGCGGCGCCTCGGTTGGTGATCATGATCTGGTCGGCAAGGTGGCGCAGGATCTCGGGATGGAGCGCAGTTTCTACAGGGTTGCTATGCGCCCCGGCAAACCGCTGATGGCCGGCCGGATGAATGGCGCTGCTATGGTTGGCCTGCCCGGCAATCCAGTATCGGCCATGGTCTGCGGCCACGTGTTTCTGGCCCCGATGGTGCGATCCATGCTGGGATTGCCTGCACCATCGCAGCAGCACTTGCTGACGGCCGTCCTTTGCGCCCCCCTGACGGCCAATGGTCCGCGCGAGCACTACATGCGGGCAAATGTGCAAAGCGGCCAGTTGCAAGCGTTTGACAACCAGGACAGCTCCCTGCTCACCATTTTGGCCGAAGCCAACGCCCTGCTGGTCCGCCCCCCCAAGGACGGCGCGCGCAGCGTAGGCGATATTGTGCAATACTTGCCGATCTAAACCCCTTTCAGCTTTGCAAAAATACTCCCGCCGGAGGCACGCGCCCCAGGCGCGTTCTCTTTTACGCCACGCCAGGGACTGCGATATTGACACAAAACGGGAACATGCGTAGAACAAAAGAAAACCCGAGGCGCGGAGGGAGCGGCGATGCTCACAAAAAAGCAACTGCAACTGCTGGAATTCATTCACAAACGTCTGCAGCGCGACAGCGTGCCGCCCAGTTTCGATGAAATGAAGGTCGAATTGGACCTGCGGTCTAAATCAGGCATTCACCGGCTGATCACTGCACTGGAAGAGCGCGGATTTATCCGCCGCCTCCCGCACCGCGCCCGCGCGATTGAGATTATCCGCCTGCCGGAAAGCCTGGGCGGAGCACCGGACGGACAGGGCTTTGCGCCAAAGGTGATCGACGGCGGTCAAACACAGCCTTCGCCCTCCGCCCCTGCCACCGCAAAGCCAATGCGCCAGGCTGCTGTGGAACTGCCGGTGATGGGCCGCATCGCCGCTGGTGTGCCGATCGAGGCGATCAGCCAAGTGTCGCATCAGGTGGCAGTTCCGGGCGGTATGATCGCGCCGAACGGCCAGCATTTCGCGCTGGAGGTCAAGGGCGACTCGATGATCGAGGCCGGCATCAATGACGGCGACATCGTGGTGATCCGTGAAACCGGTACTGCTGATAACGGCGATATTGTTGTTGCATTGGTCGAGGGGCACGAGGCGACGCTGAAACGCTACCAGCGCCAGGGCAGCATGATCGCGCTGGAAGCCGCCAACCCGGCCTATGAAACCCGGTGCTACCCGGAAGATCAGGTGCAGATCCAGGGCCAGCTGGTTGGGCTGATCCGCACTTATTAAGGGTTTTCCTGGCCAAGAATCCTCCGGAGGTGGCTGATTTCAGCCCCCTCCGGCTGCCATCCTGTCCACAGCCGCTGTCCAGACACACTGCGGGATGTCTGCAGACCGCCTGTCGCGGTCACGGCGATGCTGCCCGTTTGGCGCATCACTGCCGGTGTCAGCAGCAGACAGTTTTCCGGCGTTTGCGCCGTAACTGTGGAAACGATGATGTCTCCCTTTTTACAGGCACTTGCCTGCGCGAGCTTACGTTTCCCAGGCGCATGAACCAGCCGGAATCCCGGTCCTTGCCAAATCGGCAAAGCCTCTGTTTCACCGCTCCAGCGCGCCGCGGCGGCGATCTGCCCTGCCGGGTCGCCATCATTCTCCAGCCAGATTTTTGCAGTAAACCCCTGCCCTTTGGCCCGGGACAAGGCCCGGCCGTGCGGCGCCATCACGCCAACCAGCCCGCCAGAATCAGCAATCAGGACAACAGGACGCTCTGCCGCGCCCCACATCAGCAGCGCGCAGGCCGCTGGCAGCAGCCCTGCCAGCCGCAGCCGTCCTTGCCAGATCACCGCAAACAGCATGCCCGCAGCAAACAGCGGCAGAACCCAGACGCCCGGCGCGGGCACATGCGACAGCGCCCCTTCGAATTCCGAGACGGCCTGCGCGACTGCCAGGATCCAGTCCAGCCCCCATCGCATAACTGTCAGCCCGATCATTTCCAGGCCAAACGGCGCCAGGCACAGTGCCAGCACCGCAGCCGGAATAACAATCGAGCCCATGACCGGAACAGACAACAGGTTCGCCAGCAGCCCGTAATGCGGCACCGTATTGAAATGCGCCGCAGCAAAGGGGGCGGTTGCCGCGCCGGCCACCGCAGATGAAATCACCAGCGCCAGAACCGGCCGCAGCCATCGCGGCCCCAACGGAACCTCCCCGTCCCGCAGCGCGGCAAAGACCGCAACCAGTGCCGCCGTTGCGGCGAAACTCATCTGGAAACCAGGGCTCAGCAGGCTTTCCGGGCGCCGCAGCAGCACAATCCAGGCGGCCACTGCAACTGCGCGCAGGGTAATCGCCCGCCGGTTCAGCAGCACAGCGCCAAACATCACCGCCACCATGACAAAAGCCCGCTCTGTCGCCACATTGCCGCCTGACAAGGCAAGATACCCCGCGCCGGCAGTCAGCGCCGCAAGCGCTGCCAGTTTCTTGACCGGCCATCGCAGGGCCAGGGCAGGTATCAGATTGAACGCAACTCTCAGCGCCGCAAAGACAAATCCGGTGAGCAGCCCCATATGCAATCCCGAAATGGCCAGAAGATGCGCCAGGTTGCTTTGCCGCAGGGCAGTCAGCGTTTGTTGCCCCACGCCGCTGCGGTCGCCGGTGGTAATTGCGGCTGCAAACCCGCCCGTCTCTCCGGCTATACGGTCTTGCAAGCCCTGCGCCATATTCCTGCGCAGGCGTTCCACTGGCAGGCCTTGGCCGGGTGCCTTTGCCAGCAGCACCGGAACCCTTGTGTACCCCAGACCGCCCAGCTGCTTGAACCAGGCATGGCGGCGGAAATCGAACCCGCCGGGTTCGGCAGGCCCTTGCGGCGGCAGCAAATGCGCGGTGGTCATGACCCTGGCGCCGGGCGGCGGCACCTGTTCCTGCGCTTTCAATGATATGCGGACACGGGCCGGCGTGTTTTCCGCCGCCACCCGGTCCAGCCGAACCTGATCCAGGGTCAGCCGCAGGGCGTCGGTCGGCGAGCGGTCGACAGCCACGACACGTCCCTCCACCGCCCCGTAGTAGCGGAAATCCAGGACCGGAGCCGACACCCGGTGCGCCCGTGCCCCGGCCAGGCACAGCCCCGCCGCCGCAAGTGCAGGCGCCCACAGTAAAAACGCCAGCGACCGCCGGGACATGGCGCCGGCTGCCATCAGCAGCGCACACATCGCCAGCCCGGCAAACACGGTGGCGCCGGGCTCCGACTTCAAAGAAAAATAGGCACCGATCCCGGTCCCGAGAAACACCGGGGTCCAGGGGAACAGATGTCCCCGCTGCGCCTGCAGCAGGTCTGCAATGGCTGTGCTCGGCCGCATGCTTGCCCCCCGCCTTCTGGCCCGGTAGACAGGCTGAAACTCTAAACCTCACATGGTTTCCAAAAGGTAAATCCCGCTCATGACCCAACCGGTTGTCACCCGTTTCGCGCCTTCTCCCACCGGCTTTCTGCACATCGGCGGCGCCCGTACCGCGCTGTTCAATTGGCTTTATGCCCGTGGCCGCGGCGGCAAGTTCCTGCTGCGCATTGAAGACACCGACCGCGAACGCTCCACGCCCGAGGCGACCGCCGCCATCCTGCAGGGCATGGCGTGGCTGGGCCTGGATCATGACGGCGAGGTGATCAGCCAGTTTGAGGGCGCAGACCGCCACGCCGAGGTCGCCAGGCAATTGCTGGACGAAGGCAAGGCCTATAAGTGTTTTGCCAGCCAGGACGAAATCGCCGCCTTCCGTGAACAGGCCAAGGCCGAAGGAAAATCCACCCTCTACCGCTCGCCTTGGCGCGACGCAGATGCCTCCAGCCACCCGGATGCAGCTTTTGTGATCCGCATCAAAGCGCCGCAAAGCGGCGTTACCGTTATCAAGGATGAGGTTCAGGGCGACGTCACCATCAGGAACGATCAGCTTGATGACATGATCCTGCTGCGCTCGGACGGCACGCCGGTTTACATGCTGGCGGTTGTGGTCGACGATCACGATATGGGCGTCACCCATGTGATCCGCGGCGATGACCACCTGAACAACGCCGCCCGCCAGATGATGATCTATGAGGCGATGGGCTGGGACGTGCCGGTCTGGGCGCATATCCCGCTGATCCACGGGCCGGACGGCAAAAAACTGTCCAAACGCCATGGTGCCTTGGGGGCGCAGGAATACCAGGCGATGGGCTATCCGGCGGCCGGCATGCGCAACTATCTGGCCCGTTTGGGCTGGTCGCATGGCGATGACGAATTTTTTACGGACGATCAGGCCAAGGCGTGGTTTAACTTTGATGGCATCGGCAAAAGCCCGGCCCGGTTCGACACCAAGAAGCTGGAGAATCTCAGCGGTCAGCATATCGCCGTTAGCGACGACGCCGCACTGCGGCAAGAAATCAGCGCCTATCTGGGCGCAGCCGGAGAAACTGCCCTGACTGACGCACAGTCACAGGGGCTGGAAGCTGCGATGTATTGCCTCAAGGACCGGGCGCGCACCTTCCCTGAACTGCTTGAAAAAGCGCATTTTATCCTTTCATCACGGCCAATTGACCGGGATGCGAAGGCAGAAAAGGCGCTATCTTCTGTATCCGATGGTATACTGGGTGAATTGACGCCGCAGCTGCAAAATGCTAGCTGGGTCCGTGACGATCTGGAGGCGCTTCTGAACGCATTTGCAGAAGCCCATGATACCAAGTTCGGCAAGCTGGCAGGCCCTTTGCGGGCAGCACTGGCGGGCCGGGCGGTAACGCCTTCGGTGTTCGATATGATGCTGATTCTGGGCCGCGATGAAACCATTGCCCGGCTCCAAGACGCAACAGGCTGAAACCGGTCCTTAACTCCCGGGTAAGCCTGTTTTGATAACACAACCCCTGCGCGACTCCGCGCAGGCGCTGCCCCGCATGAAGACGCCTGCACGGCCGCTCTCGTGCCTGTAACAGGAAGGGACATCCATGACCGAGACACAGAAATCTGCCACGCTCAGCCTGAATGGCGAAACCTACGAGCTGCCCATTTTCTCGCCAACGGCCGGGCCCGATGTTCTCGACATCCGCAAGCTCTACGCGAAGGCAGGTGTGTTCACCTATGACCCGGGCTTCACCTCGACCGCCAGCTGCGACAGCACCATCACCTATATTGACGGCGACAAGGGCGAACTGCTGCACCGCGGCTACCCGATCGACCAGCTGGCATCGAAATCGCACTACCTCGAGGTTTGCTACCTGCTGCTTTACGGCGAATTGCCGACCGTCACCCAGCTGGAGGATTTCGAGACCCGTGTGACCCGTCACACCATGGTGCATGAGCAGATGCACAACTTCTTCCGCGGCTTCCGCCGCGATGCGCATCCGATGGCGACGCTGGTTGGCGTGGTCGGCGCGATGTCGGCCTTCTATCACGACTCGCTGGATGTCACCGATCCGTGGCAGCGCGAAGTCGCCGCCGTGCGTCTGATCGCCAAACTGCCGACCATTGCCGCGATGGCCTATAAATATTCGATCGGCCAGCCGTTTGTGTATCCGAAGAACGATCTGGATTACGCAGCCAACTTCCTGCACATGTGCTTCTCGGTTCCGGCTGAGGAATACCACGTGAACCCGATCCTGAGCCGGGCGATGGACCGCATCCTGACCCTGCACGCGGATCACGAACAGAACGCTTCCACCTCGACCGTGCGTCTGGCCTCTTCCTCGGGCGCAAACCCGTTTGCCTGTATCGCCGCCGGCATTGCCTGCCTCTGGGGTCCGGCCCACGGCGGCGCCAACCAGGCCTGCCTGGAAATGCTCAAGGAAATCGGCTCGGTCGACCGCATCCCCGAGTTTATCGCACGCGCCAAGGACAAGAACGATCCGTTCCGCCTGATGGGTTTCGGCCACCGCGTCTATAAAAACACCGACCCGCGCGCGACCGTGCTGAAGCAATCCGCGGACGAGGTTCTGGATCTGCTCGGCGTCGAGGACAACCCGCTGCTGCAAGTTGCCAAGGAGCTGGAGCAGACCGCGCTGAACGACCCCTACTTCATCGAAAAGAAACTGTTCCCCAACGTCGATTTCTACTCGGGTATCATTCTTGAGGCGATGGGTTTCCCGACGTCGATGTTCACTCCGATCTTTGCGCTGTCGCGCACCGTCGGCTGGATCTCGCAGTGGAAAGAGATGATCGCCGATCCGCAGAACAAGATCGGCCGCCCGCGCCAGCTGTACCTGGGCGAGACCATGCGCGATTACATCGACATCGAAAAGCGCTGACCGCCAGTTGCAATGAACATTCAAACGCCCCGCAATTCGCGGGGCGTTTTCTTTTGCGGTCTCCAAGAGAGTCTGTGTTTTGCGGGGCTAGGCCCCGAAGGCAATGCCACCGCAACAGCCATTAAACAGCGACAATTCCGGATCATTACTCAGACCGTTTCTATGGAAAGTTCAATATTTAGAAGTGTTTGACTAAGACAATCAAACTCAATACCAAACCGTCAGGTTTACTTACTTCTGGCAGGGCGGCCCTGCGCACGCATTTGCAAACGCCCTCTGCCAGCTGACTATGGGATTGGTGACATGGAACTCTTGATCTTGCTCGGTATCGGCCTGACCATCGGCGGCGTTGCCATTGCCCTGGATGATGACGACGATGGCATTACCAAGGGCGACACCACCGCCGACGCCACAGAGGATAACGACGACCTGGCGGGCGGATCCGGCGAGGACACAATATTCGCCAAGGACGGCGACGACATAGTAGACGGCAATGCCGGAAACGACCGGCTGTTTGGCCAAGGCGGACAGGATCTGCTGGTTGGCGGCGAAGGTGACGATTTCCTGCGGGGAGGCTCCGACCATGATTCAATCATTGACGGCACGGGCAGCGATACTCTGATCGGGGATGCAGGCAACGATTTCATTGTGTCGACCAGCGCCTTTGATCCGGACAATGTCGTAGAAGCCGGCAGAGAAAGGGCCGCCAACGATGATCCGGATGTTGACGTGCAACTGGAACCTGAGCTGAACCACGATACCGACGAAGATGCGGATGTGATCCAGGCGGGCGGCGGCAATGACGATGTTATCGCAGGCAACGGCGACACAGTGAGCCTGGGAGAAGGCCTGGATGAACTGATCCTCGGCGATTGGATCGAGGCCGGCGATGAACCGGTCGTTCTGACAGACTACAGCCGCCTTGAAGATGTTATCGTCTATTCTCACGATGGCGAAGGCACGCCGCCAGAAATCACAGTTGAGAACACTCTTGACCAATTCGGTGATGAGGATGACGCTCTGCTGCTGGCAGATGGCGAGGTTTTTGCTCGTATCCAAGGCGCCGGTGGTCTGATTACAGCAGGCAACGTTATGGTGCTGACCCGCGCCTGAAATGAAATGCCGGAGACACTCCCCGGCATTTTCTTTCAATTCTCAGCCGGCCTGAAACTGCTCAGCGCCCTTCGAATTTCGCGGGGCGCTTTTCCATGAAGGCGGTGACGCCTTCCAGGAAATCGCGGGTCTTGCCGCATTGGCCCTGCAGATGCGCTTCTTCCGACAGCTGCTCGGCCAATGTGCGGCCAAAGCTTTCGCGCAGGGCGGATTTGGTGGCGGCAAAAGCCTTGCTGGGGCCGCTGGCCAAATATTCCGCGCGCTTCCGCCAATGGGCGTCGAACTCTGCATCCGGCACCGCTTCCCAGATCATCCCCCAGTCACAGGCCTGCCGGGCGCTGACGCGGTCGGCAAACAGGGCTGCCCCCATTGATTTGGCTAGGCCGATCTGGCGCGGCAGGAACCAGGTGCCGCCGGCGTCCGGGATCAGGCCGATTTTGCTGAAGGCCTGCATGAAAAACGCGCTTTCAGCGGCGATCACCACATCGGCGGCCAGCGCCAGATTGGCCCCTGCCCCGGCAGCGGCACCGTTGACGGCCGCCACAACCGGCACCGGGCAATCATAAATCGCCTGCAGCATCGGCAGGTACTCGTCGCGCAGCGTGCGTTCCAGATCCAGCTGGCCGCCGTTGCTGCCTGCGTCGCTCAGATCCTGGCCCGAGCAGAACGCATCGCCCGCCCCGGTCAGCACCACAGCGCGGGCCTCGGAAGACGCCATGCGCATCGCATGGGTGATCTCGGACCGCATCCGGCTGTTAAGCGCGTTCTTGCGCGCTTCTCGGTTCAGGGTGACAACCGCCAGCCCGTCCTGCAGAGAAAACAGGATTTCCTTATAGTCCATCGGAGTGCCTCACGTAACTTGCGTTCAGGGGCCAGAAACACGTGTGCCTGGCCATTTGCCGGTATGGTGACGGAAAGCCCGCCCGCCGGAAAGCCGGACCCGGCGTCAATCCTTCAGGATTTTCCGCAGCCGCTCCTGCTCGTCAGCGCTCAGCCCCTGCTCGGCGGCCTTGGGCGCGCGGGCGCGTCCCCGCACATAGAAGACGGCGATCACAAGCGCGGCCAGCAGCATCAGCGGGCCTGCAGCCCACAACAGCCAGTTGGCGCCGCCGGTGGTGGGGCGCAGCAGCACATACTCACCATAACGGTCGACGATAAAACTCATCGCCTCGCTGTCGCTGTCACCCGCAACCAGCCGCTCGCGTACCAGGACACGCAGATCACGGGCCAGTTCGGCGTTGGACTCATCAATGCTTTCATTGCGGCAAACCAGGCAGCGGAGATCCTTGGACAGCTCCCGCGCGCGGCTTTCAAGTGCTGGATCGGCCAGCACCTCATCCGGCTCCACTGCCAGCACCGGAGCGGGCGCGATGACAGCGACAGCAGCAAATCCGGCCAGTGCCAGGATCAAAAGGCGCAAGGTTTTCATTCCGCGGGCACTCCTGTTTCCGGTGCCTTGCGCGCGCCTGCAGCAACGCGGAAACGCCGGTCGCTAAGGCTCAGCAGCCCGCCAAGCGCCATCAGGATAGAGCCTCCCCAGATCCAATTGGCAAGGGGTTTGATATAGGTGCGCATGGTCCAGCTGCCATCGGCCTGCTGATCGCCCAGCACCACGTAAAGGTCGCGAGTGACACGGTAATCAATCGCGGCCTCGGTGGTTGGCATCCGGCTGACCGGATAGTCGCGCTTTTCCGGGAACATCACCGCTTCGGGCTGCCCGTTGCGTGTCACCTCGACCCGGCCTTTGGTGGTAAAGTAGTTCGGGCCCTGTTCCCGGCTGACATCCGTCAGCATCAGGGTAAAGGCACCAACGTCAAAGGGTTCGCCGATGCGGGCCACGCGGATATCTTCCTGTTCCCAGGCGGTCAGGCCGGCGATGGCAAAGATGGTGATGCCCAGCCCGCCATGGGCCACGGCCTTGCCCCAATCGGCACGCGGCAGCCGCAGCATCCGTTGCAGGCGGCCCGATTTGCCACTGCGCAGCCACAAATCAGCCAGCGCCCCGAACACCATCCAGGAGCCCAGGAACAAACCCACCGGCCCCAGCGCGGACTTGCCGGTCTGCAGAGCCCAAGCCAGCACACCCAGCGACACCGCCAGAACAAAAACATAACGCAGCTGCCAGGCAGTGCGACCGATCCGGCCGCGTTTCCACGGCAGCATGGCGCCAACCGGCATGATCAGCCCCAGCGCGATCATGAAAGGGGTAAAGGCAGAATTGAAGAACGGCGGGCCGACGCTTAGCTTTCGGTCCAGCAGCATATCCGCGAGGATCGGCCAGACAGTGCCGAAGAAGACCACAAAGCAGCTGACCGCCAGCAGGATGTTATTGGCCACCAGCGCGCTTTCTCGGCTGACCATGCCAAAGACGCCCTTGGCCTCCATCGCCTGGGCGCGGGCCGCAAACAGCGTCAGCGCGCCGCCGGTGAAAAACGCCAGGATGAACAGAATGAACACGCCGCGTTCCGGGTCGTTGGCAAAGGCATGCACACTGGTGATGATGCCCGAGCGCACGATGAATGTGCCAATCAGCGAGAAGCCAAAGGCCAGGATCGCCAGCAGGATGGTCCAGCTCTTCAGCGCCTCTCGTTTCTCCACCACAATGGCGGAATGCAGCAGCGCCGCCGCCAGCAGCCAGGGCATGAAGGAGGCATTCTCAACCGGGTCCCAGAACCAGAACCCACCCCAGCCCAGCTCGTAATAGGCCCACCAGGAGCCCAGCCCGATACCGATGGTCAGGAAGATCCAGGCCGCCAGCGTCCAGGGCCGCACCCAACGGCCCCAGGCGGCATCAATGCGGCCTTCGATCAGGGCAGCAACGGCAAAGGAAAACGCCATGCTCAGCCCGACATAACCGAGGTATAGAAACGGCGGATGGAAGGCGAGGCCCGGATCCTGCAGCAGCGGGTTCAGATCCTGCCCGTCAAACGGCGGCACTGCCAGACGCAGGAACGGATTGGACGTGAACAGGATAAAGGCATAAAAAGCCACGCCAATGGCTGCTTGCACCGCCAGAACCCGCGCCTTGAGCGTGGGCGGCAGCCCGCCGCCGAACACCGAGGCCATCGCCCCGAACAGGGCAACGATCAGCACCCACAGCAGCATTGAGCCCTCGTGGTTTCCCCAAGTGCCGGAGATCTTGTAGAGCATCGGCTTGGCCGAATGGCTGTTCAGCGTCACCAGCTTCAGCGAAAAATCAGAGGTGATGAACGCCCAGGTCAGCGCCCCGAAGGCAAAGGCGGTGAACAGGAACTGCGCCTGTGCCGCGGGTTCCGCCACGGCCATCCAGCCGGGCCAGCGTTTATGGGCGCCGATCAGGGGGATAACGGCCTGCACGATGGCTATCATGAAGGCGAGGATAAGGGCGAAGTGGCCAAGCTCTGTAATCATGTATTTTCCTATACGCCTGTCTGCTGCGGGCGCCAATGGCATTCGCCGCGCCATGCCGCCGCAGCCGCTAAAATGTGATCAGCCGCGACGGGCTTTCCAGGCTTCCAGCGCCGGATTTGTGTCCCCAGCCGTGGCCTGAAACCGCGCTGCGGCGTCGGTGCCGGTAGAGGCCGCCGCAGGTGAATCGGCCCGCAGCCTGTTCAGCGCGGCGATGTTTTCGACGGCCTGGGGAACCCGCGCCATGCTGGCCGCCAGACCATGCTGAAACTCCTGCGCCTTCACCTGATGCCGCGCCCCGAAATAGAAGGAGACAATAACGCCCAGCAGCCACCACAACGGTTCCGGCACCAGCGCGAGCCCCTGCATCCGGGCGGCGAACCACACCGGGTCGCTCAGCGCAGACACCATCAGCGCCAGCGTTCCCAGGGCCAGCAGAGGGCGCGGCAACCGGTTCACCCCATCCATAAGGTGGTCAAACCAACCTTTTGCGGGCTGGTGAAATTCGGTGCCAAACTGGCCAAGCGCTGCAATCTGAACGTCATGGGCACGGGCGGCACCGGCTTCAGCGTTTTCGCGAAAGACTTCGGCAGTTTCCCGCAAAACATTACGCTGGCTGCCAAAAATAAGCCCCAGAATGTCAGAGATTACCCCCATGCCGCGATCCTTTCCTGAAAGGCCTGCTGGTTCAGATGGTAGTTCGGCGAGATGAATTCCTCGGCCCGTTTGATCCAGCCGCCTTTGCCGCCCGCGCGGGTGCGGGCGTATTTGCGGCTGGCCGGCCGGCGGTCTGCCAGACGGAAGTAATAATTGCGCCTCGCGATGCCATAGGCGTCGCGCAGGCCCGTCGCATCAACGGTGGCAGCATCGGCGGCGGCGCCTGCCGTCTGCGGTCCGATTGTGCCGTCCACCGCAACCCTGTACCCCATATCGCGCAGCAACCGCTGCAGGATGCGCACAGCGTTGCTGCCGGCATTCACATACATATCAAAGACCGTGGCCTGGAGGCACTCCGGCAGGCTGGCAATCCGGGGCGCGTCGAAATAGTGGCGGATGAAAATGGCCACGGCTTGCGCGCGGGTCAGCGCCTTCACATCCCCGGCGTCCACATCCCCGTCGCCGGTCACATCCAGCCCCAGCCGCCGCAGGGTCCCGATGGTCACACCGTATTTGGTCGCGCCGCCGGGGTCATCCGGATCATTCACAAAGCCGCCTTCCCGCGCCACAATCTCAGCGGCGATTTCCTTAACACTCTGCATCGAACCTCACCCTTTTCTGGTGAGGCAATCATCATGAAAATACGAAAAGATCTCCTGACAGCGGCGTACGCATGCTGCGCAACACCGCCTCAGGAACGCTGCCGCGCCGCGCACCGCGCGGCGCCCGGCCCAACGCAAAACGCCTCCCCGAAGGGAGGCGCCTTTTGGGCGGGAGCCATTTGGTCAGAAACCGGTCTCAGGTTTCGGGTTCCTGATAGACCCCCTGCTCCTTCAACGCATCCATGACTTCTTTGGGCATATAGGTCTCGTCATGTTTCGCTAGAATTTCAGAGGCTTCAAAGACGCCATTCACGTAACGCCCGGTGCCGACCATGCCCTGGTTCTCTTCAAACAGATCCGGCAGCACACCGGTATAGGCGACCTGCACCGTCGCACCTCCATCAGTAACCGCAAAACGCACGGTTTCACCCTGGCCGCGCTGCAGCGTGCCTTCCTCAACCAGTCCGCCGATGCGGAACACTTCCGACGGTTTCGGCGGTGCCTCGGCCACCTGGCTGGGCGAGCGGAAATAGTTGATCCCGTCACGCATGGCATAGCCGATCAGGGCGGTTGCAACCACCAAAGCCACTGCGGCAACGGCAATGACCTGGATCCGGCGCTGTTTCTTCAGGTTCTTCATGGTGTCCTCATTTCAAGGTCCCTGCCTGCGCCGCCTCCCGGATCAGGGGAACAGCGGCGCCATCATCAGACCTTCGGTCTCAGTCTCACCTAACATCAGGTTTGCGTTCTGCAAGGCCTGGCCGCTGCTACCTTTTGTCAGGTTATCAAGTGCTGCAATCACAATGGTCCGGCCTTCGATCCGGTCCTGCGCCACACCGATATGGCAGAAGTTGGAGCCGCGCACATGGTGGGTGCTGGGGGCCTCGCCAAAGGGCAGCAGTTCGATAAAGGGCTCATCTGCGTAAGCCTTGGCAAAGGTGTCATGGATCGTCCGCGCGTCGCCTTTTACATAAACGGTCGCCAGAATGCCCCGGTTGACTGGCAGCAGATGCGGGGTGAATTGCACCTGTACGGGGCGGCCCGCGATCTTGCTGAACTCCTGGTCGAATTCGCCCAGATGCCGGTGGGTGCTGCCGATGGCATAGGCGTTATAGCCCTCGCTCAGCTCTGCATGCAGCAGGTTTTCCTTGAGCGACCGGCCGGCGCCTGAGACAGCGCATTTCAGATCCAGAATAATGTCGTCCAGATCAATGACCCCAGCCGAAATCAACGGGCGCAGGGCAAACTGACCGGTGGCTGCGTTGCACCCCGTGCCGGCCACCAGCCGCGCGGATTTGATCTCATCCCGGTAGAACTCGGTGAGGCCATAGACCGCCTCCTCCTGCTGTTCCAACGCGGAATGGGGATTACCGTACCATTTCTCGTACTCAGCCGGATCACGCAGCCGGAAGTCTGCCGACAGATCCACGATCTTCAGGCTTGCGGGCAGCGCCGCAATCACTTCCTGGCTGGTCTTATGCGGCAGAGCGCAGAAGCACAGATCAATGCCGGCGAAATCAATCTCGCCGATCTTGCACAGTACCGGCAGTTCCATATGGCGCAGATGCGGGAAAACTTCCGCCATTGTCATGCCGGCCTTGCGGTCGGCAGAGAGCGCCGCAATTTCGAGGTTCGGATGCTGGGCGATCAGCCGCACCAGTTCTGCGCCAGTGTAGCCGGAAGCGCCAAGAATAGCCACTTTATGGGTCATGTCAGACCTCGTCTTTCAATGTGATTTGCCGTTCCGCAGCCATCTGCGGAGAGAATTAGGAGGAAATGCGCCCGTGCACTTTGACCTGGAACAAGGTTCCGCGCGGTCTGTTCTCAGGCGGCCTGAAAGGTGATTTCCCGTCGGAGAAACTGGGTCGCCCGGTCGCTGACGCGGCCCGGGTTTCCGGTGGTGAAGAAACCGCCGGCACCAGTGCCGTGCATGTCGGGATGCCGTGTCAGGTAATCCGCCAGACTGTCCGCAACCAGGTTGCCCTGGCTGAACACTTTGACCCCGGGTCCCAGTGCCGCCTGGAAAGTCTGTTCCATCAGCGGGTAATGGGTGCAGCCCAGAATGGCGGCTTGCGGATGCGGCATTTTACGTTGCAGGGCATCCACATGGGAGCGCACCAGGGCCTCGGCGAGGATCATGTCGCCGTCCTCGATTGCGTCCACCACACCGCCGCAGGCCTGGGCCTCGACATCCACACCAATGGCGCGGAAAGCCAGCTCCCGTTGAAAGGCGCGGCTGGCGACAGTTGCAGGCGTGGCAAACAGCGCAACGTGTTTCACTTCGACTTCGCGCGGAGGCGAATTGTCGCCCCACTGGCGCTCTGTCAGCGCTTCAATGAGAGGGACAAAAACGCCCAGCACCCGTTTGCCCTTGGGCAGCCCGCCCTCCTGCATCCGGCGCAGTGCCGCAGCAGAGGCGGTGTTGCAGGCCAGGATCACCAGATCGCAGCCTTTGCTCCACATATCTTCGACCGCAGCCCTGGTCAGCTGATAGACATCTTCGGCATCGCGCACACCGTAGGGCGCGCGGGCGTTGTCGCCGTAGTAAAGGAAATCCAAATCCGGCAGACGTTTCTGCACGGCGTCAAGGACGGTCAGCCCGCCCAATCCTGAATCAAAGATGCCTACAGCCATGTCGCCTTCTCACGCGTGGTGTTTCTCTTCGAACTCAAACCCATACCCGTGGGATTTGAGCGGTACTGAAGAAAGCTCATACGTCGCTTTGCGAAAGAAATCCATAAGTGCTTTTGTCTCTTTGGCCATTGGCGCCGGAACGCTGCAAGTATCGTTGCGGCAAAGGCAGACCGGGGCGCTGCCCCGGACCCCGGGGTATTCAGGACCAGAAAGAAGCGGCGGAACGGCAAACGCCGCGCGTCAGCGCGGCGCCGGGCCCAACCGGGAAGGACCATCCTGCGGATGGCCCGGAACGGGCGGGAGTGTCCCGCCCGGCCCCTGGTTACTCTGCCGCGTGTTTCAGCGGCACGCCGCCCTGGCGCAGGGCTGCCAGCAGCTCCTCACGGCGCTTCGCGGCTTTCTGCTCATTTGCCATCTTCACCGGACCGAAACCGCGGATCGAGAGCGGCAATTCAGCCAATGCCAGCAGAGGCTCCATGATGTCCGGCGCCGCTTTCGGCAACCACTCCATCATGTCCGCTTCATATTGCTTGATCAGGGCGCGCTCCATCTTGCGTTCCTCGGTGTAGCCGAAGATGTCGAGCGGTGTGCCGCGCAAGCGTTTCAGCTTGGCCAGCAGGCGGAAACCGCGCTCCATGCTTGCACTGAACTTGCGTTTTTTCGGACGCCCGTCCGCATCGGTGCCGCCCAGCATCGGCGGCGCCAGGTGATAGGACAGCTTGAGGTCGCCTTCAAACTCCGCCTCCGCCTTGGCGCGGCTGTCGAGCAGCAGGCGGGCGACTTCGTATTCGTCCTTGTAGGACAACAGCTTGTGATAGCCCTTTGCCGCTGCCTCTTTCAGCGCGGGATCGCTGATACCGTCGAGCAGCCTAGCATAACGCCTGGCCAGCCCTTTGCCCTGATATGCCACCAGATGATCGGCACGGAAGGCGATCTTCTCCTCGAGGGTTTTCGGCTTTTCTGATGTGTCCGGCCGGCTCAGACGGGCCGCGTCTTCGGGGTGCAGCACCGCCCAGCGGCCGATATCGAAGGCGCGCAGGTTGCGCTCCACAGCGGCGCCGTTCAGCGTGATCGCCTGCTTGATCGCCTCAAAGCTGACAGGCACCAGGCCGCGCTGCCAGGCGCCGCCGAACACCATCATATTGGAGAAGATCGAATCCCCCATGGTGGCGCGGGCCAGTTCGGACGCATCGAACAGATCGACCCGGTCACGCAGGCGGGCCTGCAGCGCCACTTCCAGGCGGTCGGTCGGCACCTTGAACTCGGTGTTCTTGGTGAACTCGCCGGTGATGATTTCATGGCTGTTCACCACGGCGCCGGTCTGGCCAGTAGAGGTTAGGCCCAGGGTCTTGGCCCCCGCACTCACCACCAGGTCGCCGCCGATCAGCGCATGCGCCTCGCCGGTGGCGACGCGGATCGCCGAGATGTCATCGGGGGTGTTGGCAATCCGGCAGTGGATATGCACCGCGCCGCCCTTTTGGGCGAGACCCGCCATTTCCATCAGTCCGGCGCCCTTGCCGTCAATCTGTGCAGCTTGCGCCAGAATGGCGCCGATGGTCACAACGCCGGTTCCGCCAACACCGGTGATTACCACGTTGTGGGTGCCGTCAATGGCCGGCAGTTCCGGCTTTGGCAGATGCGGCAGGTCGATGTCGGCGGTCGCCTCCTTGCGGATCTTGGCACCCTCGACCGTCACAAACGAAGGACAGAAACCGTTGACGCAGGAGAAGTCCTTGTTGCACGACGACTGGTCAATCGCCCGTTTGCGGCCCAGTTCGGTGTCCTTGGGCACGATGGAGACGCAGTTGGATTGCACCCCGCAATCGCCGCAGCCTTCGCAGACATCGGTGTTGATGAACACCCGCTGGTCCGGGTCCGGGAACTGGCCCTTCTTGCGGCGGCGGCGTTTCTCAGCCGCGCAGGTCTGGATATAGATAATCGCAGAAACGCCTTCGACCTCTTCAAATTCGCGCTGGATCTTCATCATTTCGGCGCGTTCGTGCATCCGCATGCCGGCCGGGAACAGCGTGGCGTCGACGTCTTCCTTCTCGTCATAGACCACGGCCATGGTTTTAACGCCCATCGCGGTCAGCTCATGCGCGATCTGCTGCGCGGTCAGCCCGCCCTCGGCCTGCTGGCCACCGGTCATCGCCACCGCGTCATTATAGAGGATCTTGTAGGTGATGTTGGTGCCTTCGGCCAATGCGGCACGGATCGCCTGCACACCGGAGTGGTTATAGGTGCCGTCGCCCAGGTTCTGGAACACATGTTTGCGGTTGGAGAACGGAGCCTCGCCCACCCAGTTGACGCCCTCGCCGCCCATATGGGTGAAGCCGGTGGTCTCGCGGTCCATCCATTGCACCATAAAGTGGCAGCCGATGCCGGCATAGGCGCGGGAGCCTTCCGGCAGTTTGGTTGACGAGTTGTGCGGGCAGCCCGAGCAGAAGTAGGGCAAGCGGGATGCGATTTCCTCGGCGTTGTCGGCGCGGCGGGCCTCTGACAGGTTTTCGAGGCCGGCCCGGATGGCCTCGGTCTCGCGGCCTTCCTCAATCAGGATGCCGCCCAGTTTTTCGGCGATCATGATCGGGTCCAGCGCATAGCGGGTCGGGAACAGCTCCTCGCGGTGCATGCTGCCGGCGCCGCCCTTGTACCAGCCATAGACCCGGCGGCCCTGGCGGTCGTCAAAGATCGCTTCCTTGATCTGGATCTCGATCAGCTTGCGCTTTTCCTCGACCACAACGATCAGGTCCAGGCCTTCGGCCCAGTCGTGGAAACCCTTCATGTCCATCGGGAAAGTCTGGCCCACCTTATAGGTGGTAATGCCCAACCGCTCGGCCATGTTTTCGTCGATGTTCAGCAGCTTCAGCGCGTGCACCAGATCAAGCCAGTTCTTGCCGGCGGCAACAAAGCCGATCTTGGCGCCGGGTTTGCCCCACATGCGCTTGTCCATCTTATTGGCGTGGCTGAAAGCCTCTGCCGCGAAGCGCTTGTAGTCGATGATCCGGTCTTCCTGGCGGAAGCGGTCGTCGTCCAGGCGGATGTTCAGCCCATCTGCCGGCATGTCGAATTCCGGCGTGACCAGCTGCATCCGGTCCGGGTTTGCATCCACAACCGAGGTGACTTCGATCGTGTCCTTCATGGTCTTGAGGCCGGTCCACAGGCCCGAAAAGCGCGACAACGCATAGCCATAGATGCCGTAATCAAGGATTTCCTGCACACCCGCCGGGCTGACGATTGGCAGGTAGCAGTCCAAGAGCGACCATTCCGACTGGTGCAGCACGGTGGAGCTTTCGCCGGTGTGGTCATCGCCCATCGCCAGCAGCACGCCGCCGTGTTTTGACGAGCCGGCCATATTGGCATGGCGGATCGCATCGCCCGAGCGGTCAACACCCGGCCCCTTGCCGTACCACAGGCCGAATACACCGTCGTATTTGCCTTCGCCGCGGACCTCGGCCTGCTGCGCCCCCCACAGGGCGGTCACGGCCAGATCTTCGTTCAGACCGTACTGGAAGGTGACATCCGCCGCCTTCAGATGCTTCTCGGCCTTGCTCATCTGCAGGTCGACAGCACCCAGGGGCGAACCGCGGTAGCCGGTGACAAGTCCGGCGGTATTGAGACCCGCCGCCCGGTCGCGGTGCTTTTGCATCAGCATCAGCCGCACCAGCGCCTGGGTGCCATTCAGCAGCACCGGCGATTTCGTCAGGTCGTACTTGTCATTAAGTGAGATTTTCGGCGTGCTCATCGTGGCCTCCTCAACCGGGATTAGCTTGCACTTTCTGACCCCAAGAATAGGTCATAATTACTGACCTGAATAGCCGCTTTTTTTTCGTTTTTGCTCGCTTGCGTCACGGAAACTGATACATAACTAAGATTTCATACAGTCGGCCCCAAACGCACAGAAAGTAACGCATATGGATTGGGATAAGCTCAGAATATTTCACGCGGTGGCCGATGCGGGCAGCCTGACCCATGCCGGTGACAGGCTGAATCTGTCGCAATCGGCGGTCAGCCGCCAGATCCGGGCACTGGAAGAGAGCCTGAATGCGACGCTTTTTCACCGCCATGCGCGCGGACTGATTCTCACCGAACAGGGTGAGCTGCTGTTTGACGCCACCCAATCCATGTCCACCCGGCTTGAAGCCGCCTCTGCCCGCATCCGCGACAGCGAGGAGGAAGTGTTCGGCGAGTTGCGCGTCACTACCACTGTGGGTTTCGGCACCCTGTGGCTGGCGCCGCGGCTGACCAAACTGTATGAGCAGTATCCCAATCTGAAAATCGACCTTATGCTGGAAGAACGTGTTCTGGACCTGCCGATGCGCGAGGCCGATGTGGCCATCCGCATGAAAGAACCCAGCCAGGCCGATCTGGTGCGCAAGCGGCTGATGACGGTGCGGATGGGTCTATATGCCTCTCCGGCCTATCTGGAACAGCGCGGCACTTTGGAAACCGCTGAAGACATTTCCCAGCACCGGCTGATCTGTCAGAACCAGCGCTCCGCCCAAGTGGGTTCAGCCGCGGTTCTTGGTAAAATGCTGATGGCCCATAACCCGGGGTCGCTGCTGACCGTCAACAACTATTTCGGCGTGCTGCAGGGCGTGCTGCACAATCTGGGGGTCGGCATTCTGCCGGATTATGTGACCGAGGAATTCCCGCAACTGGTCGAGGTGCTGCCGGAAGAGGATCAGCACAGCGTGCCGGTCTACCTCGCCTACCCCGAAGAACTGCGCCATTCCCAGCGGGTCGGCGCGTTCCGCGATTTTGTGCAATCCGAAATCATGGCGCACCGGAAGCATATGAAAGAGCTGGGGAAACTCTGACCCGCGCCGACGCATCAGCGGGCCAAGTTCGCGCTGCAATGCAGCGTCGTGGCCGGTTTTGATTTGTCCGAACCGGTGCAGCGCCCCAAGCCATGCAATTTCCGCATACCAGCATTGACCCATCTTTGACATTAATCCCCTTGAAGGGGCAGGCCCGGCGCCCTAAATGAAGCTCATGAAGGCGGCGGCTTCGCCCCCCTTCATACCTCCCTGTTGGACTTCGGCCGAGCTTAGTGCTCGGCCTTTTTTTTGGCCGTAACACATTGACCCCAAAGGGGTATTGATCGACAGACGATCTGGACAAGCGTGCCCTGGTCCTGACAGCTTGCGGCGGCCCGCCAATGGGGCTGGACATGCCCTTGGATAGCAGCGCGGAAAAAACAAAGTCTTTTCTTTTCTTTTTCCAAACACCGCAGACTTTCGTCATGCTTGTAATTTCAGCGCTTGGCCAACCGCACGCCCGCAAATCTACCGCTTTGAAAAGACTAAAGCTTAACCCAGTTCAGCGGATCAGCCGCTGCGGCGCAAAGACGCCTCTGCCGGCATCTGGCCGGGAGCCGGCTGATTCCGCTTCCCCCGCGCCCCTCCTTGCCCTAAAAGGCGCGCAATCGCAGCCATTGGGGACGTTTACGGATGCAGGAACCCGCCATCACGCCTGAACTGATTGCCAATCACGGGCTGAAGCCCGACGAATACGATCTGATCCTGGAAATCATCGGGCGCGAGCCGACCTTCACCGAGCTGGGCATTTTCTCGGCGATGTGGAACGAGCACTGCTCTTACAAGTCCTCCAAGAAATGGCTGCGCACCCTGCCGACCGATGGCCCGCAAGTGATCTGCGGCCCCGGCGAAAACGCCGGCATCGTCGACATCGGCGATGGCGACGCGGTGGTGTTCAAGATGGAAAGCCACAACCACCCCTCTTACATCGAACCCTATCAGGGTGCGGCAACCGGGGTTGGCGGCATCCTGCGTGACGTCTTCACAATGGGCGCGCGGCCCATCGCCTCGATGAACTCGCTGTCCTTTGGCGAGCCGTCCCACCACAAGACCCGCCAGCTGGTCAACGGCGTGGTTGAGGGCATCGGCGGCTACGGCAACTGCTTTGGCGTGCCCTGCGCGGGCGGTGAAGTCCGCTTTCACCCCGCCTACAACGGCAACTGCCTGGTGAACGCCTTTGCTGCGGGCCTGGCAAAAACCGACGCCATCTTTTATTCCGCCGCGTCAGGCGTTGGCATGCCGGTTGTGTATCTGGGCGCCAAGACCGGTCGTGACGGCGTTGGCGGCGCCACCATGGCGTCGGCAGAATTCGATGACACCATTGAGGAAAAGCGCCCCACCGTTCAGGTCGGCGATCCCTTCACCGAAAAGCGCCTGATGGAAGCCACGCTGGAACTGATGCAGACCGGCGCGGTGATCTCGATCCAGGATATGGGTGCGGCTGGCCTCACCTGCTCGGCCGTGGAAATGGGCGACAAGGGCAAACTGGGCGTCAAGCTGAACCTGGAAGACGTGCCGCAGCGCGAAGAGAACATGACAGCCTACGAGATGATGCTGTCGGAATCTCAGGAACGCATGCTGATGGTGCTGAAGCCGTCGCTGGAAGCCGAAGCGCGTGCGGTGTTCGAAAAATGGGACCTGGATTTCGCCATTGTCGGCGAGACCATTGCCGAAGACCGTTTCCTGATCCTGCATAACGGCGACGTGAAGGCGGATCTGGTACTGTCCAAACTGGCCTCCACCGCGCCGGAATACGACCGCCCCTGGGTCCCGACCCCGGCGGCTGAACCGCTGACCGACGCCGACGTGCCCACCATTGATCCGATTGATGGCCTCAAGGCGCTGCTCACCTCGCCCAACTATGCGGGCAAGCAGTGGGTTTATGAGCAGTACGACACCACCGTGATGGGCGATACCGCCCGCCGCCCCGGCGCCGGTTCCGGTATTGTCCGGGTGCACGGCACCGGTAAAAAGCTGGCATTCACCTCGGACGTGACCCCGCGCTACGTGATGGCGAACCCCTTTGAGGGCGGCAAACAGGCGGTGGCCGAAGCTTACCGCAATCTGACAGCTGTGGGCGCCAAACCCTTGGCAACAACGGATAACCTGAACTTCGGAAACCCCGAAAAGCCCGAGATCATGGGCCAGTTTGTCGGCGCCATCAAAGGCATCGGCGAAGCCGTGGCCGCGCTCGACATGCCGATCGTCTCCGGCAACGTATCGCTGTACAATGAGACCGACGGCAAGGGCATCCTGCCGACCCCGACCATCGGCGCCGTGGGCCTGATTGCGGCGGGCGAGGAGCCGATCACCGGCGAAGCCCGCGACGGCCATGTCGCCCTGCTGGTGGGGGAAACCATTGGCCACTTGGGCCAGTCGGCACTGCTGGCCGAGGTCTTTAACCGCGAGGACGGCGACGCCCCGGCGGTCGATCTGGAGACGGAGAAGCGCAACGGCGAATTCATCCGCGCCAACCGCGATTTCATCAAAGCCTGTACCGACCTTGGCGACGGCGGCCTGGCGCTGGCGGCGTTCGAGTTGGCCGAGGAAGCCGGCGTCGGCGTGCAGATCGACGCGGGCGACACCCAGACCGTGTTCGGCGAAGACCAGGCGCGCTACCTGATCGCCTGCAACTTTGATCAGGCCGAGGCGCTGATGCTGGCTGCCGGCCAGGCCGGTGTGCCGTTGGTTACCGTCGGCAAGTTCGGCGGCGACATGGTTAAGATCGGCGGCTCCGAAGCACCGCTGGCAGAGCTGAAGGACATCTTCCGCTCCAGCTTTGCCGCTGCTGTCGCCTGATAAAAACACGCAATGCCCGAACCGGGCACCGTGGCAGACTGATGCATAGGGTGGGATGGCACAGCCGTCCCGCCCTTTGTTTTGAACCGGGGACCGGCCCATGACCCTTCCTGAGCTGACAGAGGATTGCAGCCGCTGCGCAGGTCTGTGCTGTGTGGCCTATCCGTTTGAGGCGCATGAGGACTTTGGCCTGCTGAAACAGGCAGATACCCCCTGCCCCAACCTCGCTCCGGATTTCCGCTGTAGCATTCATTCCGGCCTGGCTGCGTGCGGCTTTGGCGGCTGCGTCGCCTATTCTTGCGCCGGGGCCGGCCAAAGGGTCACGCAAGTGCTGTTTGACGGCGAAACCTGGCAGGATGACCCGGACCTGCTGACCCATATGACCTATGCGCTGCGGGTGCTGCGGCCCATCCACGAAGCTTTGCTGGTGCTGCAGGAGGCCGCCGCCCTGCCCTTGCCGCCGGAACTGCAAACCCGCTGCGCAGATCTGACCGCAGCGCTCTGCCCGCACAACCCCACCTCTGTTTGGGATTTTGAGGAAAACAGCGTGCAGAACGCCCTGGCGGCGGTGCCGGAATTTGTCGAAACCCTTGCGCCTTTTGCGCAGGACCGCGGTTAATCCCGCTTGCACAGCCCCCGGCGCCCACCTACATTTTTACCAAACAAGACAAAGGACTTCCCCGGATGCCCATGCAAGCCCACGAAATCGAAGAACTGCTGCGCGAAAGCTTCCCTGACGCTGAAATCCAGGTGGCCGGCACCGACGGCGTTCACATGTCGGCGATGGTCGTCGACGAAAGCTTCCGCGGCAAGAACCGCGTCCAGCAGCAGCGCGCCGTCTATGCCGCGTTGAAAGGCAAGATGGACGGCCCCGATGGCGAACTGCACGCCCTGGCACTGACGACAAAAGCGCCGGAGTAGGCCGGTTGGGCTGACTGCTTGAATTTGCGGGAAATCAAGTTTCTCCGGCTGCGGCCCTTTTATTGCTGCCCATTGTGGCATATCTCGCGCTCAACGACTTTCTGCCGGTCCACCCAAGGCGGCACGACGAAAAGGACATGAACCAATGACCGACGTAAAAACCCGCATCGACGAAACCGTCAAAGCCAGCGACGTGGTGCTGTTTATGAAAGGCACCAAGGAAATGCCGCAGTGCGGCTTCTCCTCGCGCGTGGCGGGCGTGCTGAACTACATCGGCGTGGACTACACCGATGTGAACGTGCTGGCGGATGAGGACATCCGCTCGGGCATCAAGGAATACTCCGACTGGCCGACCATCCCGCAGCTTTACATCAAGGGCGAATTCGTCGGCGGTTGTGACATCATCACCGAGATGACCCTGTCAGGCGAGCTGGACGGCATGTTCGAACAGAACAGCATCGCCTTTGACAAGGATGCTGCCGACAAGATCCGCGAAGCCAACGGTTAAAAGCTGAAAGCTCTTTTCATTACAAAGGCCTGCCGCATTCAGTTGCGGCAGGCCTTTTTTGTTTCGTGACCGATGCGGGGTTTTACGCCGCGTCGATCAGCACCAGGTCATCGGCGGTAAAGCTTTCGCCGGCCCCCTGCAACCGGGCCACAACCTCGCCCTGCTGCAGGATCAGCGCATCGCCTGTTTCCGCATCGTTTTCAACGCTGTAGTCGTCGGCATTCACGGCTTCGCTGCCATTGTCAAAGACCAGCTGAACCACGTCTTCGCCCGGTGTGTAATCGGTGATGGTGATGACACCGGTTGCGTCCTGCGACATATACAGGCTGAAGTCATCCTGCCCCTCGCCGCCGGTTCCGGTATCGCCGGCGCCCATCAGCAGGAAGTCATTGCCGGCGCCGCCATCCAGCGTATCCGCGCCGTCGTCCGCGTTGGAGAAGCCGACGTCCTCAAGCGTTGCACCCTCATCCTGGTCGCGCAGGCTGACAACCTCTTCCGGTGTCAGGTCCCGCGTCAGGTTTACCCCGCTCAGGGCATCATTGCCGGCGCCGCCATTCAGAACATCCGCGCCATCGCCGCCGATCAGGTCGTCATCCCAGGTGCCGCCATCCAGCGTATCGTCGCCAGCGTCGCCGAACAGAACGTCAATGCCGCCATCGCCCGACAGGGAATCGTTTCCGGCACCGCCATAGGCGATGTCGTGAAATTCGCCGCCGGAGATGGTGTCATTGCCCTCGCCGCCATCGGCCACGTCTTTTCCTGCGCCGGCAATCAGCACGTCGTTTCCGATGCCGCCTGTCAGGCTGTCATAGCCCAGGCCGCCAACCAGCGAGTCGTTCCAGTCGCCGCCGTCCAGCGTATCGTTGCCGCCTTCGCCGAAAATTGTGTCGAGGCCGCCGTCGCCGGACAAAAGGTCATTGCCGTTGCCACCGTAAATCAGATCATGAAACGCGCCGCCGGACACCGTGTCGCTGCCGTCGCCTGCCAGCACAGTGTCTTTGCCCTCGCTGCCCGAGATCTGATCATTGCCGCCCCCGGCCTGCACCCGGTCGGCCCCGGTTCCTGCGTCCAGAACATCGTCTTCATCCCCCAGGATCAGATCGTCCGGCCCATCCGTAGGAAGGGTCCCTGGCAGTACAGGTTCAGGGTTTTCATCAATGGGATCCGGCTCGGGCGCGTTATCATCGCCGTCATCAAAGCTGATCGCCAGGCCGGCAACTGCCAATGTGCTTAGAACAAGTGCGCCAATCATTTAGTCCCCCAAAAGTAGAAAGCAGAAATACATCACAACTCAGCTACGGGAATTCTTCAAATTGGTCCAGAATTTGTTGTTATTTTGCCTAAAAATTGCCTTAAACAATTTGTCCCCCAATGAGAAACAGTGAAGTCAGGTCTGCAATCGCAGGCGCGAA
Organism: Leisingera sp. NJS204; assembly: GCF_004123675.1. Classification (NCBI taxonomy): domain Bacteria; kingdom Pseudomonadati; phylum Pseudomonadota; class Alphaproteobacteria; order Rhodobacterales; family Roseobacteraceae; genus Leisingera; species Leisingera sp. NJS204. The sequence goes on from NZ_CP035417.1 coordinate 2,083,489, forward strand.
ACCGGTGGCGCTTCAGGCCGGGTCAGCCTGAATTCGCGGGTGCATTGCCCGAAAAGCCCAGGTTTTCCAAGGCAAAACTGTCGCCGGCCCCCAGCAGCCTTGCAACCAGTTTGCCGTTTTCCAGGACAAGCGCATCGCCGCTGTCTTCCTCCCGCTGAATGCTGAAACCGCCGGTATTGCCGCCAGCAACCCGAACGGTATCGGTTCCGGCCTCAAAATCCTCAATCGTGATTACGCCGGTTGCATCCGGATCACGGTGCAGCTCAAACACGTCCTTGCCGCTGCCGCCAATGGCGGTATCCCCTGCCCCCAAGGCCAGGAAGTCGTTGCCATCGCCGCCGTCCAGCGTGTCAGCCTCATCATCCGCGGACAAAGCAAAAATATTCTCCGCGGATTCCTCGCCGTCGCGCAGGGATTTCAGCGTCCCGGCATCCGGCTCCGGGTCAACACTGACACCGAAAAGGTTGTCGTTGCCGCGCCCGCCGGACAAGTCGTCCGAACCTTCGCCGCCTGCAAGCACATCATCCCAGTCCCCGCCCATCAGCGTGTCGTCGCCGGTGCCGCCGAACAGGATATCCTTGCCGCCTTCGCCGTCCAGCACATCCGCGCCCGCACCGCCCAGCAAAATGTCGTGGAATTCGCCACCAGACAGCAGATCTGCGCCGCCTTCGCCTTGCAGTATGTCCAGCCCCGGGCCGCCGGACACCGTGTCATCGCCATCGCCGGCGCGCACCTGATCATTGCCTCTGCCGGCATCAATACTGTCAGCCTCATCGCCAAGCTGCAGGCGGTCGGAATTTTCCGTGGGTTCTGTATCGGGCTGCTCGTCTTCCGGCAGCGGCAGGTCAAAGTCATAAGCACTTGCCGAGGCGCCGGCCAGCAACAAGACTCCCAGGATCAAGGCTTCGTACATTCTGTGCTGCTCCACTGCGTCAGGACTTCTGCCCGTGCGGTGAAGCTATCGTAAACACCCGCCGCGGACGAGCGCCGGGCGGCCTGACTGCATGAAAAACAGTGTTTCCAACGGGTCCGGCAAAGGCCGGAAAAGGAACAATATTTTGCCGTTTTCCTTTACCCGGGCGCAGGCGCGGGACAATCTCAGCCCGCCGGCTGTGCTTTTTCTTCGATTTCCTGGGCCAGCGCCTCGGTCCGGGCGGCCAGTTCAGCCAGGCTCTCAGTAACCTGCGGCGGCACGATCGGGACTTCGATCCGCTCGGGTTCCGGTGCCGGCATGGCGCGCAACTCCGCCAGCTCCTGGTCGCGTTCGGCGAGAACGGCCTCAACCTCTTTGATCCGGTCCTCGACCGCGGCGGTCTTGTCAGCCAGCATCAGCCCGGCCATCAGCAGCATCCGGGCCTCGGGCATCCGGCCGATCTGGTCCGACAGCACCTGCGCCTCGTCATCCAGCATTTTGGCGGCGGAATGCAGATAGCTTTCCTCACCTTCCTGGCAGGACACCTCAAAGCCGCGGCCGCCGATCATTATGGTCACTTCGGGCATCAGACTTCCTCCCCTTCCGGCAGGTTGCGGGCATTGGCCAAGAGCGGCTCCAACTTGGCCAGCACCGCGTTGACCTGGGCCTGGTCGCTGGCCTGCGCCGCGCGCAGCCCCTCGATCTCGGCTTCCATAGCCGTGTTGATCAGCCCGGCATCGCCCAGGCTTTGGGCATTTGCATCGCGCAGCGCTGTGTTGGAGGCACGCAGCTCCTCGTTGGCCTGGCGCAATTGCTGCAGTTCGGTATCAAGCCGCAGCAGGGTTTCATTCTGGCGTTCAATCTCTGCGCCCCTGTCCTGGGCCGGGGCCGTATCCGCCGGTGCTGCCGCAGCAGCCGACGCCTCCTCCAGCTGGGCCTTCAGGCTGTCATTGGCAGCCCGGGCCTCAGACAGCTGGTCTTCCAGCGCTTCCTTGTCACTGGCGGCGGTATTTGCCGCGGCTTCCAGCTCCCCCTTCAGCCTTGCAACTTCACCGCGCAGGGCTTCTTTTTCCGCCGGATCCCCGGCTTCGTTGCGCAACAATTGCAGCTCGGCTTCCATCGCCGCGATATCTTCATTTGCGGCGGGAGCCTGGTTTCCGGCCTCCTGCAGACGTGCGCGCAACACCTTCACACGCTCCTCAAGCTGGGCGTTGGCGAGCTTTTCTTCTTCCAGCGCCTGTTCGATCTCAGCCGTCGCAGCCCCGGCAGCAGCCGCTTCCGCCGCCTTAGCGGCCTCGGCAGCAACCTCTGCGGCCTTGACCTTATCCGCTTCGCGCGCCTCCTGCAGCGCAGCCGTGCCGGTGCCGATACGCTCAAGTGCGGCCTGAATGCGGCCTTGCAATTCTTCAATCTGGTTCATGCCTGTCCCTCACCCGTCCACATCAGTGCCATATTCGTTCCGGCGCCCGCGCGAATCGCGCATCTGCCGCCGACATGGGCCAGTTCTTCCCTTTCAGGGATAAAACACCCCCCCTTGTGTTTCAACCACTTGCCGCGCCAACTTCGCGCAACATAGAAGACATAGGCGCAACCATGCTTGATCTTTGCGGCATCGCTGTTATTGAGCGCAGCAATTGCCTGTTAACGCCAAAGGACGATCCAAGTGGACCTGACAGCCCTGCGCACCGCCAATCCCGACCATTGGAACAAGGCCGCCGCCATTCGCGCGCTGGCTCTGGACGCCGTCGCCGCCGCCAATTCCGGCCACACCGGAATGCCGATCGGCATGGCCGACGTGGCGACCGTGCTGTTCGAAAAGCACCTCAAATTCGATGCATCCAACCCGCAGTGGCCGGACCGTGACCGGTTCATCCTGTCGGCGGGCCACGGCTCGATGCTGATCTATTCGCTGCTGTATCTTGTTGGCGACCGCCAGGTGACTCTGGATCAGATCAAGAACTTCCGCCAGACCGGCGCGCTGACTGCGGGCCACCCGGAAAACTTCCTGCTGGATGCGGTTGAAACCACCACCGGCCCGCTGGGTCAGGGTATTTCCAACGCTGTCGGCTTTGCCATGGCCGAGGAAATGCAGCGCGCCCATTACGGCCGCAAGGTCGTGGATCACCACACCTATGTGATCGCCGGCGACGGCTGCCTGATGGAAGGCATCAGCCAGGAGGCCATCGGTCTTGCCGGCCGCCACCAGCTGGGCAAGCTGATCGTGTTCTGGGACAACAACAACATCACCATCGACGGCACCGTTGATCTGTCCGACCGCACCAACCAGGTGCAGCGCTTCAAGGCGTCGGGCTGGCAGGTGCTGGAAATCGACGGCCATGACCCCAAGGCCATCGACGAGGCCATCGAGGCCGCCAAGAAGTCCAAGAAACCGTCGATGATCGCCTGCAAGACCCATATCGCTCTGGGCCACGCCGCACAGGACACCTCCAAGGGCCACGGCGCCCTGACCGATGCGGACCAGCTGAAGGCCGCCAAGGACGCCTATGGCTGGACCGGCGGCGCGTTTGAAGTGCCGAGCGAGATCAAATCCCAGTGGGAAGAGATCGGTGCGCGCGGCAAGTCCGAGCGCGAAGCCTGGGAAGCCCGTTTTGCCGAGCTGTCGACGCAGAAACAGGACCGTTTCAACCGTGCCTATGCACTGGACGCGCCCAAGAAACTGTCCGCCGCCATCAAGGCGCTGAAAAAGCAGGTGAGCGAGGAGCAGCCAAAGGTTGCCACCCGTAAATCCTCGGAAATGGCGCTGGCCGTCATCAACCCCTTGATGCCGGAAACCGTGGGCGGCTCTGCCGACCTCACCGGCTCCAACAACACCAAGACCGGCGATCTCGGCACCTTCGACACCGACAACCGCAAGGGCCGCTATGTCTATTGGGGCATCCGCGAGCACGGCATGGCCGCAGCGATGAACGGAATGGTGCTGCACGGCGGCGTGCGCGCTTACGGCGGCACCTTCTTCTGCTTCACCGACTATGCCCGCCCGGCGATGCGCCTGGCCGCCCTGTCGAAGATCCCGACCGTGTTTGTGATGACCCACGACTCGATCGGCGTTGGCGAAGACGGCCCGACCCACCAGCCGGTTGAACACCTGGCAATCTGCCGCGCGACCCCGAACACCTATGTGTTCCGCCCGGCCGACACCGTCGAAACCGCCGAGGCCTGGGAAATTGCCCTGACCACCAAAGACACCCCTTCGGTGATGACCCTGACCCGTCAGAACCTGCCGACCGTCCGGACCGAGCACAAGCTGACCAACATGGTCGAAAAAGGCGCCTATGTGCTGGCCGAGGCCGAGGGTAAGCGCCAGGTGATCCTGATCGCCACCGGCTCCGAAGTGTCCGTCGCGATGGAGGCCAAGGCCAAGCTGGAAGCCGAGGGCATCGGCACCCGCGTTGTTTCCATGCCCTGCATGGAGCTGTTTGCACAGCAGGACGAAGCCTACCGCCGCAAGGTCCTGCCCGCAGGCCCCGTCCGTGTCGGCATCGAGGCCGCCATGCGCGCCGGCGGCTGGGACCGCTGGCTGCTGGGCGAGCGCGGCCAGGAGAAGAAAGCCGGTTTCGTCGGCATGGACCGCTTCGGCGCCTCTGCCCCGGCAGGCGAACTGTTCGAGCGTTTCGGCATCACCGCCGAGGGCACAGTGGCCAAGGTGAAAGAGCTGCTGGGCTAAGTCTGGCTAAGACCCAAGAACGAAAGGGGAGCCTCCGGGCTCCCCTTTTCCATTACAGCACGTCTGTGGAACTATTAGACTCAAACTTGAAGGAAACACCTAGTGAACCAAAACCACAGAAGCGCCGCTGCGTTTGGCTAGTTCCTTCATCGAATACTGTCGCTTCTTTTTCAAAGGAAACGGTATTCCGCTCTCGCGTAAGTCAAAAGGATCTCCTCGAGTATACTCTTCTTCAGCCAAAATGTGTCGATTTGCGTTAACGCAACTGAACTCCCCGCCCGGTCTCTGCGTAACCGGGTTGTAAGTCAGCAGTCCGTATTTCCAGCATAGTCGCGCATATTTCGATCCGCCCACGGGTGGTTTCACGGTCCATTGCCCAATGACAACAGCCGTATTTCCCGGGTACCAAAGAAAGGTTTTACCGTCCGGGGCGAGGTACTCCACCTGCGTTCCATGCTGAACGCTGTAATCTAGAAACGTAGCCCCGGAGTAACGCTTCCGCATTCCTGCAACAGAAAAAGTTTCAGCTGGGTAACTCGCAATCTCAGCTGCCGAGCGTGATTGGAATTCTTGAACTTTTGCTTGGAACTGTTCTGGGGACAAGCCGGGAGAACACCCGCAAACAAACACCGTCACACCGGCCCAAACTACATGCTTTATCACCGGCACCACAGGTTCACACTCCACCCAAACTTTGAAAACTCAGCCGCAGGAATGGGTCTTCCTGCAGTTCCTTTCGGAACAGGCTGACCAAGAATTGGGCCGGGTGTAGTCGGCGCAGCATATTGACGGCCGACGGTGTTTCTTGTCACTTTCCGACCCTGGCAGACCGTTTGGCGCGCGATGTCCTGCCCCATCATAAAGGCAATGCTAGGATTCTCTCCGGTGCCATAAGCCGCAGCAAACTTTTCTGCAGTGTCGCGGTTTAGTGGCGACAAAAAAACGTTGGACTTGGTGTACGAAGTTCCCTCTGAAACTCTGAGGCCAACTTTTACTGGATAACCCGCGTGCGGACCGTTGTTTGAGCGTTTTGAGACCGTGGCGCTAATGTAACGCAGCCTTTGCTGTTCGGTTGGCATCTTAATGATCACACCAGTGCTAGCCAGGCCAGTGTTTGAGAAGGTCGGTGCTGGTGTGCTCGCTGTGTGTTCTGAGGTCGCACAAGCCGAAAGGAAAGAAGCTGAAACAACCAGTGCAGTGACTGCACGCTTTGATATTTTCCTTAACATTTTTTTCCTTGTGAAAACTGAGTGTTTGATTGTTCGTCTTAATGAGTAGGGTGTTGTTGTCGGTATTGGCCAATTGGCGGGGCAGCCTTCAGGACTTGGAAATCAAGGGCCCAATCACCTTGGTCGCCAGCGGGATCAGCACCAGGCCCCAGGCAACCCCAAACACCCCGTCCATCGCCGCCTTGGCCGTCCACTCTGCAAAGCCGGTCCAGGCGGCAGGCACTGCGTGGCCCACGGCATAGGCCCAGTCGTGGATCAGATGGCCCAGCCAGCCAAAGCCCAGTACCTCCAGCCCGTGAATGATGATGGAGCCGCCAACCCACAGCATCGCTGCGGTGCCGACCACGGACAGGATCCACATCAGAACCGGCATGAATTTCACCAGCCCGCGCCCCAGCCCGCGGCCGATGGGTGTCGGGGCATTCTCAGCCATATACAGCCCCACATCATCCATCTTCACGATCAGCGCGACAGAGCCGTAGACCGCCAGCGTCACCCCAATCGCCACCACCGCCAGCGTCGCCCCTTGGATCCAGACGTTTGGCGCCTCAATGGCAGCCAGCGCGATTGTCATGATCTCGGCGGACAGGATGAAATCGGTCTTGATCGCGCCTTTGATCTTCTGCTCCTCCAGATGGCCGGGGTCCTTGACGCTCATGTCTTCGTCAATGGCGTGACTGGCATGGGGGAACAGCACGTGAAAGATCTTCTCGGCCCCCTCAAAGCACAGGTACGACCCGCCCAGCATCAGCAAGGGCGTAATGAGCCACGGCGCAAAATTCGCCAGCAGCATCGCCACCGGCATCAACAGGATCAGCTTGTTGAACAGAGACCCGCGGGTGATGCGCCAGATGATCGGCAGCTCGCGCGCAGGCGCAAAGCCCTGCAGGTACTTCGGCGTCACCGCCGCATCGTCGATGATCACGCCCGCGGTCTTGGCGCCGGCCTTGCCCGCCGCCGCCGCCACATCATCGACCGAGGCCGCCGCAACCTTGGCAATCCCCGCCACATCATCCAGAAGCGCCAGCAAACCGCTCATACCCAATCCCTCAAATCCTGTCCGCGTTCGGGGGCAATCTGCCCGCTTCCGCGCCGCAGCACAAGCGTTAGCGCCACCGTCCGCACCCAGCCGATTTCCGTTAACGCCACCGCCGCAAACCGTTAGCGCCATCGTTCGCTTTTTGCGCTAACAGTTTCATTTAATGACGCTTTTACCTCTTTAGACCACATCTGCACCGGTCTATATGGCGATCAAAGGTTTTTGCTCGCTTGGAGACGTAACTCATGACCATCAAAGTCGGGATCAACGGTTTTGGCCGCATCGGACGCTGCACCCTGTCGCATATCGCAGCATCGGGCCGCGACGACATCGAAGTGATCAAGGTGAACGCCACCGGCCCGCTGGAGACCGCAGCCCACCTGATCAAATACGATAGCGTGCATGGCCGTTTCCCCGGCGAGGTCACCATTGGCGAAGGCACCATGAACCTGGGCCGCGGCGACATGCAGATGTTCTCGACCTACGACATGGCTGAGCTGGACTGGTCGGGCTGCGACGTGGTTCTGGAATGCACCGGCAAGTTCAACGACGGTGAAAAAGCCAAAGCGCATCTGGAGCGCGGTGCGAAGAAAGTACTGCTGTCCGCCCCCGGCAAAAACGTCGACAAGACCATCGTCTTCGGCGTCAACGACGACCAGCTGACCGCCGCCGACACCATGATCTCCAACGGCTCCTGCACCACCAACTGCCTGGCGCCGCTGGCCAAGGTGCTGGACGAGGCGTTCGGCATCGAGCACGGCATCATGACCACCATCCACGCCTACACCGGCGACCAGCCGACTCTGGACCGCCGCCACAAGGACCTGTACCGCGCCCGCGCCGCTGCCATGTCGATGATCCCGACCTCGACCGGCGCCGCCAAGGCCCTGGGTGAGGTGCTGCCGAACCTGAAAGGCCGCCTTGATGGTTCCGCCATCCGCGTGCCGACCCCGAATGTCTCCGCCGTGGACCTGACTTTCCGCGCTGGCCGCGATGTGACCCCTGAGCAGATCAACGCCGCCGTCAAGGAAGCCGCCGAAGGCCCGATGAAGGGCGTTCTGGGCTATGAGCCGGCACCGCTGGTCTCCTGCGACTTCAACCACTCGCCCGAGAGCTCGATCTTTGCACCGGATCAGACCCGGGTGCTGGACGGCCGCATGGTACGGGTTCTGGCCTGGTACGACAATGAATGGGGTTTCTCGGTCCGCATGGCCGATGTGGCCGTCGCGATGGGCAAACTGGGCTGATCCCGGCCTAACCTCTTGAGACTTCACGCCCGCTCAGGTTATCTGGGCGGGCGTTTTCTATTGCGGCGGAGCCCCGATGACCAACCGGATTGCCATTTCCCTCGGCGTGTTCCTGATTGCCGCCGCGGTGATCGACATCGCCATGTTCGGCGATCAGCACATGATCTTCCTGGGCAAGAAACTGTTTGCCCTGATCGACTGGGTCGCCTTCTGGCGCTGACCGGTCTGTGGCCGCCTGCCACAGGTTTCGACGCCGCCTGTGCCGGTTTTGCTTCTTTCTGGTCTAAAATACCCCGGGGTGAATTGGCCTGCGGCCAAGAGGGGCAGCGCCCCTCCCGCGTCAGCCTGCGGCCCGCACTGCACTCAGCGGGTTTACCCCACGCCGGTTCATGCGGTCTTGCCCAAACGCTCCAGCAGCTTGTCGTTGACCAGCGGAGTGACGAATTTCGACACGTCGCCGTCCAGCCGGGCGATTTCCTTGACCAGTTTTGATGCGATCGCCTGGTGCCGTGCCTCTGCCATCAGGAACACGGTCTCGATCGAACTGTCCAACGCCCGGTTCATACCGACCATCTGAAACTCATACTCGAAATCGGCAACCGCCCGCAGGCCGCGCACGATGATTTGCGCGCCGACGTCGCGGGCGCAGTCGATCAGCAGGTTTTCAAACGGATGCGCAACAATTTCGGTCCCGGTTTCGGTGCTGAGCTTGGCGCATTCCGCCTCGATCATCTCAACCCGCTCTTCCAGGTCAAACAGCGGCCCCTTGTCGCGGTTGATTGCCACGCCGATAACCAGTTTATCCACCATCGCGCTGGCGCGGCGGATAATGTCGATATGCCCGATGGTGATCGGGTCAAAGGTGCCGGGATACAGACCCACACGCATCGGCGGCCTCCTGCTTTGTCAAATTTCTGCACAGGCAAACATATTTGCAGCCGTCATTGCAAGAGGGCAGAAATACGGACACCGCCGCTGCGGCTTAGTGCCCCATGATCATGCCTTGCAGGGCATCTTTCTCCATTGCCACCTGCGCCAGCTGCGCTTTGACCAGATCGCCAAGCGTTACGATCCCAACAAGTTTTCCATCTTCGACAACCGGCATATGGCGGAAACGCCCTTCGGTCATCTGCTGCAGCACACCGCCGACATTCGACTGGCTGGTGCAGGTCACCAGCTTGCGCGTCATGTATTCGCTGACAGGTTTGCTCAGGCAGCCGGGCCCGCTGACGGCAAGCTCACGGACAATATCGCGCTCGGACAGAATGCCATCGGGTTTTTCTCCATCCGCGGAAACTACAACGGAACCGAATTTGTTCTCGGCCAAAAGCTTTGCTGCTTCCGACACGCTGGCATCCGGCTTGATCGTGACCACACCGTTGGTGGCTTTGGACTTCAAAATGACCTGAACGAGCACGTTGCAGACCTCCATAATATTGGCGCGTTTCGATTAAGTGTGCCGCAACGCAGCTTTAAGTCAAGGCTTCCAGCCGGGCCACCTCGTCGCGGATACCTTTCGACAACGCCTGGGCAAAGCGGTTCAACCGCTCGCTGCGCTGGTCGCCCTGGTGGCGCACCAGATGGAAACTGCGGCTGAGGCTGACCTTGTCGGTCAGGATCTTGCGCAGCATCCGATGCGCCGGCAGGCTGAAGTCATGCGCAATGCAGATCGCCGTGCCCTGGGCGGCCATCTTGATCTGCACTGACACGGAATTCGATGCCAGCGCCACCCGTTCGACCCCGATGTCGTTCAGATAGTCCAGTTCCTTGTCGAAAATCATGTCGGGGATGTAGCCGATCATCTTGTGGCCCTTCAGATCCGCCAGCCCGGTGATCGGCGGATGGTTCTTCAGGTAATGACGCGAGGCGACCAGATGCAGCCGGTAGTCGCAGATCTTCTGCACCAGCAGCTTGCCCGCTGTCGGCGCGCTGACGGTCACTGCCATATCCGCCTCGCGGCGGCTGAGGTTGATCACCCGCGGCAGCGCCACGATCTGGATGTCCAGATCCGGGTTTTCCTCGGCGATCCGGGCGCAGACCTGCGGCAACAGATAGTTGGCGCTGCCGTCCGGGGCGCCGATACGTATCTGCCCGGACATGGTGTCGCTGGGGCCGCTCAGCGCTTCGGTCCCGGCGCGCATGGCCTGTTCGGCCGCTTCGGCATGGACCAGCAGACGGTCGCCCGCGGCACTCAGCGCATAGCCCTGCGGCGATTTCACAAACAGCGGTGTTTCCAGTGCGGCCTCAAACCGGGCGACCCGCCGTCCCACCGTTGCGGGGTCCATTTTGAGGATACGGCCGGCGCCTGACAGGCTCGCCTCCCGTGCCACCGCCAAAAACACTTTCATATCATCCCACTGCGGATCCATTGGCCCGGGTCCTCCGTCTTGCTGCTAACGTTCTGTTAACCTTTTGCGTTCCTGCAAAGCCTCTTTGAAATCTTTCCTCTTTTCCGATGATTTTTGCAAGCCTAGGATTAAGGCAAGATGAACAGAGGAGGATCCGATGAAAGAACTCGGCCATTTTATTAACGGCGCACTGATCTCCGGCACCTCGGGCCGTTTTGACGATATCTTCAACCCTGCAACCGGCGAAGTGCAGTATCTGTGCCCGATGGCCAGTGTTGTGGAAACCACTGACGCCATTGAAAAGGCAGCGGCGGCACAGCCCGCCTGGGGCGCCACCAACCCGCAGAAGCGCGCCCGCGTGATGATGGCCATGGTCGGCCTGATGAACCGCGACATGGACAAGCTGGCCGAGGCGCTGAGCCGTGAGCACGGCAAGACCATTCCCGACGCCAAGGGCGACCTGCAGCGCGGTTTGGAAGTGATCGAATACTGCATCGGCGCGCCGCAAATGCTGAAGGGTGAATTCACCGACAGCGCCGGCCCCGGCATCGACATGTATTCCATGCGCCAGCCGCTAGGCGTCGTTGCCTCGATCATGCCGTTCAACTTCCCCGCCATGATGCCGCTGTGGCACGTCGGCCCGGCCCTGGCCTGCGGCAACGCCGTAGTGCTGAAACCCTCCGAGCGCGACCCCTCGGTGCCGCTGATGCTGGCCGAGCTGTTTGTCGAAGCCGGCCTGCCCGCAGGCGTGTTCCAGGTAGTGAACGGCGACCGCGAAGCGGTTGATACCCTGCTCGACAGCGAGATCATCCAGGGCGTGTCCTTTGTCGGCTCCACCCCGATCGCGCAGTACATCTATTCCCGCGCCACCGCCAACGGCAAGCGCGCCCAGTGTTTCGGCGGCGCCAAGAACCATATGATTGTTATGCCCGACGCCGATCTGGACCAGGCCGCCGACGCGCTGGTCGGTGCAGGCTTCGGCGCGGCTGGCGAACGCTGCATGGCGATCTCGGTTGCGGTGCCGGTGGGTGAGGAAACCGCCGACAAGCTGATCGAAAAGCTCATCCCGCGCATTGAGAAGCTGAAAGTCGGCCCCTACACCGCAGGCGACGACGTGGACCTGGGTCCGGTTGTGACCGCGGCCTCCAAAGAACGCATTCTGGGCCTGATCCAGTCCGGCGTCGATCAGGGCGCGGAACTGGTGGTCGACAACCGCGACTTCAAACTGCAGGGCTACGAGGACGGCTTTTTTGTCGGCGCCCATCTGTTTGACCGGGTGACCCCGGACATGGATATCTACAAGCAGGAAATCTTTGGCCCGGTTCTGTCCACCGTGCGTGCAGACAGCTATGAGGACGCGCTGAAACTGGCGATGGATCACGAATACGGCAACGGCACCGCGATCTTTACCCGCGACGGCGACACCGCCCGTGATTTCGCAAGCCGCGTCAACATCGGCATGGTCGGCATCAACGTGCCGATCCCGGTGCCGCTGGCCTATCACACCTTCGGCGGCTGGAAGAAATCCATGTTCGGCGACCTGAACCAGCACGGCCCCGACAGCTTCAAGTTCTACTCCCGCACCAAGACCGTGACCTCGCGCTGGCCCTCGGGCATCAAGGAAGGCGGCGAGTTCAACTTCAAAGCAATGGACTGACCTTCCGGCCAGGCCGGAAACAATCAGAGGCTCCGGATTTCCGGGGCCTCATTTTTTTTGATCAGACTTCAAAAATCCGGGGCCAATCGATCACTATTTCGCAGTTTAGGCTGAATTGACCCTGTTTTGGCGGGCCTGCGGCAGAATTTCACTTGCCCCACGCGTCTGGTAGTCTATCCGGTCTGCATCAGACAAATAAAACGGCAGGCGTATGAGCAACTCCCCAGACTCCACCAGGCCGCAGGCGGCCGAGAAAACGGCGCGCGACTGGGTGAAGGTCCTCGCGCAATACAGGGAACCCGATCACAGGCGCAGCGCGTTTGAACTGGCGGTCACGGTTGTCCCCTTTCTCCTGCTCTGGGCTCTGGCCTGGTGGTCGCTGTCGGTCAGCTATTGGCTGACGCTGGCGATCTCCATTCTGATCGCGGCTTTCCTGTTGCGCCTATTCACCATCCAGCATGATTGCGGTCACGGTTCCTTCTTCCGCAACCGCCATGTCAGCGATTGGGTCGGCCGCATCATCGGCGTTCTGACCCTCACCCCGTATGACGTTTGGCGCCGCACCCATTCAATCCACCACAGCACCCATGGCAACCTGGGCAAGCGCGGCATGGGCGACATCCACACGATGACCGTGGCCGAATACCGGGCGCTGGGACGCTGGGACCGGCTGATGTACCGGATCTACCGCCACCCCGTGACCCTGTTCGGGTTTGGCCCCGGCTACCTGTTCTTCCTGCAAAACCGCATTCCCTACGGTCTGATGAACCAGGCCCGCTATTGGATCAGCGCGATGGGCACCAATGCGGTGATCCTCACAGCTGTCGGCATTATCTGGTACTTTGGCGGGCTGATGCCGCTTCTGCTGATCTTTGTGCCGGCAACATTGGTCGCCGCAACAGCAGGCATGTGGCTGTTCTATGTGCAGCATCAATTTGAGACCACTCAATGGGAACAGGAAGAAGACTGGCAGCTGCATGACGCCGCCCTGCATGGCAGCTCGCACTATGTGCTGCCGCCGGTTCTGCAGTGGATCAGCGCCAATATCGGCATCCACCATGTGCATCACCTTTACAGCCGCATCCCGTTCTACCGCCTGACCGAAGTGCTGCGCGATCATGCGGAACTGTCCGAAGGCAACCGGATGACCATCCGCGAAAGCCTGGCCAATGCCCGGCTGCACCTGTGGGATGAAGACAGCAAGCGCCTGCTGTCCTTCGCCCAGGCCCGGCCGCTGTACTCCTGACGCCTCATAGGGCGGTATTGCGGAGGTGGCGGTGTTCCGCCGCCCCCCGCAACACAAGCTTGTGAGGCGCCGCAATTCCGCTATGCCGCCTCTAGGAAAATCCGTGCGCCAGCTTATCTTGCTGTGGAGTTTTAGAGCAGCACGGTTGAGGAAAAATGACCAAACTCAAAATCACCCGCCGCGCCACCCTGATGGGCCTTGGCGCCACTTTGGCCGCTCCGGCCGTCCTGCGGGCGCAATCGACGGATGCCTTCCCGCAAGACGAGCCCCCCATTCGCGAAGAGGTAGCGGTGCAGCGCAATCTGTCCGCCTTCACGCAGCAGGACTGGCAGGATCATTTCGACACGCTCGGCGCCGGCTGCTTGCTGGCCGATATCAGCTCCCGCGCGCTGCATTACTGGGGGCCGGACGGTGAAACCTACCGGCTGTTCCCCTCCTCTGTGCCGATGACCGAGGATCTGACCAAACGCGGCTACACCAAAGTGGTGCGCAAACGGGAAAACCCAAGCTGGACTCCGACCGCCTCCATGCGCGAGCGTGATCCAACCCTGCCCGTCCGGATCGAGGGCGGCGTTCCCGGCAACCCGCTGGGCACCCGGGCAATGTATCTGGACTGGCCGGCCTATCTGGTGCACGGGACCCACGACACCCGCAAGATCGGACGGCAAAGCTCCTCCGGCTGTATCGGCCTCTACAATCAGCACGCCGAGGAGCTGTTTGAAATGGTGCAGATCGGCACCCAGGTCCGGTTGCTGTAGCCAGAAGACCGGGTTTAAAGCTGCAAAACAAAACGGAGCGCAGACGTGACTACGCTCCGTTGCATTCCGCTAACCCGAGATCAGGTCAGGCTGATGTGTTCCGGCTTCAGACCTGCATTGACCCTCTCGAGGGTTTTTTCCATCAAGGCCTCGAAATTCCGAGTGAACTTTTGAGTGTCATACAGAGGCCCTTCTGCGATCCCCTGTTTGACCCTTGCTTTCACATCTGCAAGATACTTTTGATCCCGCGCCAGTTTGAGTGCAAGAGCCTGATATTTTTGAGGCGAACTGGCCACAAGTTCCTGCATTCCAACGTTATGGAGTAGACTGGCAGCGACACGCGCCGCAAACTGTTTGCCGATTTTGGTGACAACAGGCACCCCGGCCCACAAAGCGTCGCTTGCGGTGGTATGCGCGTTCACTGCAAAAGTATCCAAAAAGATATCTGCAAGAGGCAAGCGGGCCAAGTGATCACTTTGATCTGCAAATCCGGCGAAAACTATCCGGTCGGCGGGAACACCTCGCCTCTTAGCTTCTTTGACAATATTTTTCTGAGCTCCACCTTCATTGCAGTAGAACCAAAGGACGCTGCTCGGTACCTTCTTCAGGAGTTTCATCCAAATATCGAACTCTTCAGGCGATACCTTGTACGGACTATTGAAGGAGCAAAACACGAACGCATCCTCCGGCAATCCAACATCGGAACGGGATGGCTTGTTCGCTGATGCGGAGCGTTTATCGTCATTTGGCTGATAGCAATCGGGCATATACAAGATTTTTTCGGTATAGTGCTTTCGCAATTGAGCCGGGATCGTGACGGGATCAGCTACCATGTAGTCCATTTCCTTGACACCGCAGGTGCCGGGGTAACCCAAATAAGTAACATGCACAGGAGCCAGCCGCTCATTAAAGATGTTCAGGCGGTTGTCCCTTGTATACCCCTTCAAATCTACGGCAATATCCAGCCCGTCCATTCGCGCGATTTCCGCAATTTCATTGTTTTCTTTGTCGGCCACATGCCTATATGTGTCTGCCGCTTTTTCTGCTCTCCGCTTGCCCTCTTGATCTCTGTCCCTACCGTAGTCGTAAATATAAATTTCGAAACGCTCCCGATTGTGCATCTCAAATTGCCGGCCGATCAAGAACATTGTGGCATGATCAAAGAAGTCGCTGGAGAAGTATCCCAACCGGATCTTTCTGCCATTTGCACGCGGCCGGGCAAAGTCAACGTCTCCGGCCACCGTTTTATGTGTCATGGCAACTTTTACAGAGAGTTTCTTCTGGAGTTCCGGATCGTCAACCACTGACAAGGAGGCAAACGGATCAACGACCGCTTGTGTCTCTTTCAGCAGCTTCAGCTTTTTGTCCAGGTTAGCAAGATGTGTCCAATCGCACCTTCTTCTCTGCAAGAACAGCATCCTTGCAAATGCGGTCGCATTCTTTGGATCGAATTGATAGGCAGCCTCAAAGTAATTGATTGCTTCCTCATCCTGGTGAAGACGCATCAGATAACTGCCGATGTACGACATGCTGTTTGAGTCCGAAGGATCAAGGCGGAGTGCATCAAGATGAACAAGAAGCGCCTTACTATGCTGGTTTGTCATCTCCAGCGTCTCACCAAGAGCCGCGTGGATCTTCCGGTTCTTTCCGTCGAGCTCCAACGCCTGACGCAACAGGTATTCAGCATCACGGTATTGCCGTTTCAAGGCAAATTTTCTCGCCCGGTCGTAAAGGGCCATCGCCTGCGCCTCAGGGGTTCCCTCAGATTGCTGTACCATTCCATGCCGAATACCCAAGGCAAGAGCTGCACGTGCGTTGCCTGGTAAAACCTCAGGAAGTTTTTTATTCGATTTGGCGATGGCTTCGGAGGCCAGAAAATGCTGAGCGCCTGAATTCGACACTGATAGAACTCCTTTTGGAATACGTCCTGCAGGATTCACCTGCATGCTGTCTGTTTGGAACAGAGTGTCGCCGAAGTTTCTTAATTTTCTCCTCATCAGCACCACTGACGGCCTGCTATCCCAAATGTCAGGAGACGTTTGACATGGCTGTAATGCCGATGCGGTGGGCACAGGCTTTGCAGCGTTCAAAGATGACTTCCGGGCCATTGTGCAACGGCACGGCTGGGCTGGGGAGCAGAGCGAATAAGGCCGGTACTGGCGGATGCGGACCATTTACCGCACCAATATCCCTGCCAACCCTTCACCCTCAGCGGCGACCGTAAGCGCGGCCAGGATCCCCGGCACCTCTGACCCGACGTTGCCCGCATCATCCGCGAAGTGCAGCCGGAATGGTGCTTCTTTGAAAACGTCGCCGGCCATCTCACCCTTGGCCTGCAAGACGTCGTCGGCGACCTTCAAGGCATGGGCTGCCGGGTTGCAGCGCGCGTGCAATCGGCGGCTGAAGCCGGCGGGTCTCATATCAGGCAAAGGCTCTTCATTCTGGCCCACGCCGACCTACAAGCAGGGCGGCAACCGGACCTCGATCCGGATGGGGCCCGGCAGCTTCCTGTTTGTGGCGGATCAGAATCAGACCGGGGGTCAGGTCTCGCTGAGGACGGCGGGGCTGTGCTGGAAGGTGATGTGGGATCTGATGAAGGCCACCGGCTGGACGCCGGGGCCGCTGGCCTCTTCGCCCCGATGCCTGGTGACCTTGCTGGCTGGGGACGCGCACTCGAAGGGGGCAGCCCTGCTGCAGCAGAACCCTGCCTTCACCGACTGGATGATGGGCTGGCCTGCGGGGGGGACCGATCCGCTGCAGCCGGTAACGGGGTGGTCCCAATGGCTGCAGCGCGCGCGTATCTCGAATTGAGGAAGGAGTTCGAGGTGTGAGGCAAACCGTCTCGAACCCTTCAAAAATCGCAAAGCCCCCCATTAAATAGGTGTTCGAAACCCTCTGCCGCCCGGCGTTTTTTAACGTTTTGGGCGGCGGATTGCCGCGTTTTGCAACGGCAAGTGTCCCGCACTGCAACGCGAAGTGTCCCAAAACCGCAGCGTCAAAACGCGGAACCGGCGCGGATCCCGACTGGCAATACCCCGGTTTTGGGCTTGAAAATAAGGGATTTCGCGAAAATGAGTTGCTGCAGCGGGAAATGTCCCGAAATTCAACGCGAAGTGTCCCGCTACACCCGCCACAAACTGCACGGTGGCTTTGCATTTGCGCAGCTTGCCTCAGCCACGCGCGCCCGCTATTAAATAAACAACTGTTCAATTCATCTGAGCGACGGGAGGCGCGGCTCATGGATTTCGCACTGACAGAAGAACAGCAGGCCATTTTCGACATGGCCCATGCATTCGGCCAGGACAACATCGCACCGCATTCCCGCCAGTGGGAAAAAGACGGCACCATCCCCAAATCCCTGTGGCCGCAATTGGCGGAACTGGGTTTTGGCGGGCTGTATGTGTCTGAGGAATACGGCGGTTCCGGCCTCTCGCGTCTGGATGCCACCCTGGTGTTCGAAGCACTGGCGATGGCGGACCCCGCCATTGGATCGTTCCTGTCGATCCACAATATGTGCGGCGGCATGATCGACAAGTTCGGCTCGGAAGAGACCAAGCAGAAATGGCTGCCCGCACTCTGCACGATGGAGAAGATCTTCTCCTATTGCCTGACCGAACCCGGTTCCGGCTCCGACGCCGCGGCCCTGAAAACCCGCGCCGAGCGCAGCAACGAGGGCTACATCCTGAACGGCACCAAGGCGTTCATCTCCGGCGGCTCCTACTCCGACGCCTATGTCGTGATGTGCCGCACCGGCGAGGATGGCCCCAAAGGCATCTCCACCGTGGTGGTCGAGGATGGCAACCCGGGCCTGTCGTTCGGCGCGCTGGAGGACAAGATGGGGTGGAAGGCGCAGCCCACCTCGCAGGTGCAGTTCGACGATTGCGCGATCCCCGCGGACAACCTGATCGGCGAGGAAGGCAAGGGCTTTTCCTACGCGATGGCCGGACTTGACGGCGGCCGTCTGAACATCTCAGCCGGCGCGCTTGGCGGCGCCCAGACAGCGCTGGATCAGACCGTGCAGTATATGTCCGAGCGCAAGGCCTTTGGTAAATCCATCAACCAGTTCCAGGCACTTCAGTTCCGGCTGGCGGAATATGAAACCCGCCTGCAGGCCGCCCGAACCTTCCTGCGCCAGGCGGCGTGGAAGCTGGACACCGGCGCCCACGACGCCTCCAAGTTCTGCGCCATGGCCAAGCTGATGGTCACCGACACTGCCTTTGACGTGGCCAACGGCTGCCTGCAGCTGCACGGCGGCTACGGGTATCTGGCGGACTACGGGGTTGAGAAGATCGTGCGCGACCTGCGGGTGCACCAGATCTTGGAGGGAACCAATGAAATCATGCGCCTGATCGTCGCCCGCCAGCTGATTGCCGCGTAAACTGCAGCCGACATAATTACCCCGGCGCAACACCACGATGGAGCACCCAGGATGAGTGATATCCATATCCGCAAATCCGGCCAGGCCGGCCGCATCACCTTCACCCGCCCCAAGGCGCTGAACGCGATGAGCTATGAGATGTGCATGGCCATTGATGCAGCGATGCGGGAGTGGGCCAAGGATAACAGCGTCAAGCTGGTGGTGATCGACGCCGAAGGCGACAAGGCCTTTTGCGCCGGTGGCGACATTGCCGAGCTGTATGATACCGGCACCAAAGGCGATTACAGCTATGGCCGTACCTTCTGGCGCGATGAATACCGGCTGAACGCGCTGATTTTTGAATACAAGAAACCGGTGATCAGCTTCATGCAGGGCTTCACCATGGGCGGCGGCGTTGGCATCGGCTGCCATGGCACCCACCGGGTTGTGAATGAAACCAGCCAGATTGCCATGCCTGAGGTCGGCATCGGCCTGGTGCCGGATGTGGGCGGCTCCTTGATGCTGGCGCTGGCGCCGGATCATTTGGGCGAATACCTTGGCATGACCGCGGCCAGGATGGGCGCCGATGACGCGATCCTTGCGGGTTTTGCTGATTTTTTCATCCCGCAAGAGCAATGGCCCGCGAT
This sequence comes from Leisingera sp. NJS204, assembly GCF_004123675.1. NCBI lineage: Bacteria > Pseudomonadati > Pseudomonadota > Alphaproteobacteria > Rhodobacterales > Roseobacteraceae > Leisingera > Leisingera sp. NJS204. The sequence goes on from NZ_CP035417.1 coordinate 2,102,615, forward strand.
GATATCCGCGCTGGAAGAAACCGGCGCCGCCAAACTGGTCGAGGACGCCGCCCTGCCCGCTCCGCAAGGAAAGCTGCGCCCGGCGCTGGCGGATATCTCCCGCCACTTCGCCAAGGAGACGCTGGAAGACATTCAAGCCAGCCTCCAGGCTGAGGACAGCGATTTTGCCGCCGCGACGTTGAAATCCCTCAGCCGCAACTCGCCGCTGTCGATGGCCTGCACGCTGGAAATGCTGCGCCGCCTGCGCGCGGATGGCCCTGCCATCCGCCGGGCGCTGGATCTGGAATACCGCTACACCTTCCGCGCCATGGACAAGAGTGATTTCCTGGAGGGCATCCGGGCCCAGATCATTGACAAGGACCGCAATCCGAAATGGCAATATGCAAACCAGGCTGTACCTGCGCAGGCGATTGAAGACATGCTGGCGCCCTTGGGCGCAGATGCGCTGACATTTGAGGAGGAACTCACATGAAAATCGGATTTATAGGACTGGGCAACATGGGCGGGCCGATGGCCGCCAACCTGGCCAAAGCAGGCCACGAGGTCACCGGTTTTGATATGGCCGATGTCAGCATCGAAGGCGTGACAATGGCCGCCTCCGGCCCCGAGGCCGCAGCAGGCGCCGACGCCGTCATCACCATGCTGCCCAACGGCGCCATCCTGCGCCTTGTCGCGGCTGAGATCATCCCGGCAATGACCAAAGGCGGCGCCTTCATCGACTGCTCCACCGTCGACGTGGACTCCGCCCGCGCGGTTGCCGAACAGGCCGACGCCGCAGGTCTTTTGTCCGTGGACGCCCCGGTCTCCGGCGGCATCGGCGGCGCGGCCGGCGGCACGCTCACCTTCATGGCCGGCGGCTCGGCTGATGCCTTTGCCGCCGCCGAACCGCTGTTTGATATCATGGGTCAAAAGGCTGTGCATTGCGGCGAGGCCGGCGCCGGTCAGGCGGCCAAGATCTGCAACAACATGATCCTCGGCGTGACGATGATTGCCACCTGCGAGGCCTTTGCGCTGGCCGACAAGCTGGGTCTTGACCGGCAGAAGATGTTCGATGTGGTCTCCACCTCCTCCGGCTACAGCTGGACCATGAACGCCTATTGCCCGGCACCGGGCGTCGGCCCGCAGTCGCCCGCCGACAACAATTACCAGCCCGGATTTGCGGCTGAGCTGATGCTGAAGGACCTGGGCCTTAGCCAGCAAGCCGCGGCCAGCGCCGACGCCGACACGCCGATGGGGGAACTGGCCATGGCGCTGTACAAGAAATTCGTCGAGGACGAAGACGGCAAAGGCATGGATTTTTCTGCCATGCTGCCGCGGTTCGAGACACGCGGCCGCGACGGCTGAGGCTTGCCTCCTCAAACGCAGGCTTTGAACAAATGACCTGTCAGGCGGCCTGTTCCGGGCCGCCTGTTGTGCCCGGCGTTTTTAAAATACCCTTAAAATTCGAGTAAACTCCAGGATTTCGGCACCAGCCCGCCACAGTTCTGTCTCAGTTCCCCAGCATTCCGGTAAGCGATCGTAAATTCTCGCACACCCGGAGGCGCGCTGTCTGTTATGGCCACGGCAACGGAACTGAACATCAACTCCTCTGCAACCGCCACCCAGATGGCAGAGGAAATCTTTGGCGACGGCGTCACGGTTGAAAGTGCCAGCTACAGCGGCGACAGCCTGTCATCGGGCATCTACACTGGCGCTGATACAACCACACCAGGCGTAGCACCTGCAGATTCCGGCGTGATCCTGTCGACAGGTTACGCCCGCGACTTTACCAACAGCGACGGCAGCACCAACACAAACGTCCGCGGCAACACCAGCACCAATACCACCGGCGCCAACAACGACGCGGATTTCAACGCCCTCGCCGGTGCCGCCACCCGCGATGCCTCGTTTCTGGAAATCGACTTCACCCCGGACGGCGACCTGCTGACCATCGACTTTGTGCTGTCCTCCGAGGAATACCCCGAGTTCGCCAATTCGCAATACAATGACGTGGTCGGTGTCTGGGTGAATGGAGTAGAGGCCCAGGTCTCCATCGGCAACGGCACCGCGTCGATCGGCAATATCAACGATGGCACCGAAAACGTCTATGTCGACAACACCGGCGACCAGTTCAACACCGAAATGGACGGGTTCACCATCACCCTGACCTTTGTCGCTCCGGTGAATGCAGGGGAGATCAACACCCTCAAGATCGGCGTCGCCGATACTGTAGACAGCAGCTATGACACCAACCTGCTGATTGCCGGCGGCTCAGTGCAGACAGCGGTGGTCGCGCAGGATGACCAGGAAGATATCGCGATCAACAAGACCCGTGTGGTGGATGTACTGGAAAACGACACCACCACCGGCGGCACGCTGACCATCACCCATATCAATGGCCAGGAAGTGTTCGCAAATGATACCGTCACCCTGGCAACCGGACAGCAGATCACTCTGAACGCCGACGGCACCTTGACCGTCGTCACCGATGGCGACCTGGAAACCGTCTATTTCAACTACACTGCAGACAACGGTCTGGGCAACTCCGACACCGGCCTGGTCGAGATCAACCAGACGGTTCCCTGCTTCCTGCGCGGCACCCTGATCCGGGTGCCCGGCGGTGAAATCCCGGTCGAGGACCTGCGCCCCGGCATGGAGGTTCTTACCTACGACAACGGCCCGCAGCCCCTGCAATGGACCGGCAGCCGCCGCATCGCCTGCACGCCCGGGACCGCTCCGATCCGCTTTGCCAAAGGCAGCTGCGGCAACAGCCGCGACCTATATGTGTCGCCGCAGCACCGGATGCTGGTTTCCGGCAGCCGCGCCGAGCTGCTGTTCGGCGAGGGTGAGGTTCTGGTCAAGGCCAAGGACCTGGTGAACGACAGCACCATCCGCCCGGCGCTGGAGATGCAGGAAGCGCAGTATGTCCACCTGCTGTTCGGCCGCCACCAGATTCTCTGGGCCGACGGCGCCCTCAGCGAAAGCTACCAGCCCGGCCCGCAAACAGCGGCAGGATTTGACGCTGGCACCTTGGCGGAAATCCGCGAATTGTTCCCGGAACTCTGCGCTGAAACCGGCCGCGGGTACGGAAATGCGGCGCGGCTGGCCCTGCGCAGCCATGAAGCGCGGGTTCTTGCCGCTGCGTAACCGGCTGCAGGCGGGCCGCCGCCGCCGGCTTTACCGCCCTCTTGGATTTTGCGCCTGGCCCGTTATGTCAATGGCGACCAGGAAAGGACCCGCCGTAAATGGTACGCCGTTATTTTGTTTCCATCATTGTTCTCGCCGCCACTTGTGCAGTGGCTATTCCGCTTGCTGCAGGCAATGGCATCGGACATGGCAAGTCGGACCAGGCAGGCTTGCACTGCCCGGCAGGCCTGGCCAAGACCTCATCGCATTGCGTGCCGCCGGACCATGCCAAGAAGTTCTACCGCCGCGGCGACCATATTCTGGATGAGTACATCTGGATCGGGTCTCCCGGCGAATGGGCACCGGACCCATTTGGCAGCTATGTTCAGGCCGGCGGCTATGTCTATCAGGTGAACCGCGAGACCCAGAAAGTGCTGCGCCTGATCGGTGCCGAGGCGGACCTGGCGAACTGACCCGCCGCACTGCCTGCTAGCGGCCGCCCATAGCGGCCATCGTCTCCCGCGTGGCCTCATCAGCCGGAAACAGCATTTCGATCCGCAGCTCCGCCATCGCCAGATCCCCTGTGCCGCCGAACTGGGTAATGGTGGAAAAGAACGACAGCACCTGCCCGCCCATCCGGTAGCGGGCCGGGATCACCGCGGGCAGCTCCCCCTCAGGTGCGCAGCCCGAGGCCGCCACCATCCGCTGCAGCCGCTCTACCGCCTGTTCCAGCACCGGATCCTCGCCGAAATGGGCCAGCTCGGTTCTAAGCCGGGCCAGGCTCAGCCGTTCAACATCCTGCAGGTTCTCCAGCACTTCCCGCAGACCGGCGTTCTCCAGCAGAGCCTCAATCAGGCTGCAGCCCGCACTGATCCCTACGCCTTCAAGCATTAGGGCCGCAGGCCGGTTCAGGCGCAATAGCCGCCAATGCCGGTCGATCATCAGCGCCGGATACGGCTCATGCGCGATCATCATCTGTTCAGCGGCCTGCTTCAGCGGCGCCAATTCCGCATCGTTCAGATTCCTCCGTGAAAACACAGGTGCCAGACCGGCAGCCGCCAGCAGCTGATTGCGCGCCCCGCCCGGCACCTGCAGTTCATCGCTTAAGCGCAGCACCATGCCGCGGCTGGGCCGCGACCTTCCGCTCTCCAGAAAGGACAGATGCCGCGCCGAGACTCCGGCCTCCAGCGCCAGCGCCATTTGGCTCATCCGCCGCAGCCCGCGCCATTTCTTCAGAACCGCGCCGAAACCTTCCGCCATGAGCTGTCTCCTTTTCCCGCAGCATAGACAGGCACAATCAGAAGTTCACTTACCTCCAAGGTAATTGTTCCGCTTCCGTGCCTGACTGCATTCTGCGCGCAGACATTATCAGGAGCTTCCAATGACCCATTCAGCTGCAATCCGCATGCTCAAAACCGTCACGATACTCGCCGCCGCCTTCGGGCTGGCTATGATACTGGCGCTGGCCACCCCGCTCGGCACTGCACTAAGCCTATTCATCGATCTCGCCTTTCTGCCGGTGGACGGCGCCCAGGCGCTTACCCCCGGCGCGGCCGCCCTGATGACCGCCATCAGCGGCGGGCTAATGTGCGGCTTCTGCGTGCTGATCTACCTGGTGACAGAGCATATCTACAGCACCAACCCGGCTCTTGGCCGCCGCCTGCTGATCCCGGCCCTGCTGGCCTGGTACGTGCCCGACAGCCTCGGCTCCCTCGCCGCCGGCGCCTGGTTCAACGTTGTGATGAACACGCTCTTCCTGCTGTTGTTCCTGGTGCCGCTGATGCTGGCCCGCCCCGCCGCCGCGCAAACTGCATGAATAATGAGGGCGAAACCGCCCCCTTTCATCTTTCCAGAAATACTCCGGGGTGAATTGGCCAAAGGCCAAGAGGGGCTGCGCCCCTCATCCCAGCTCCAGTCTTGCTCCGCTAAACGAAATGCTTTTGCGGCTAAACAGCTTAAGGACCGATGGACACTGGCAAGCCGGCAAGAAGCCGTTTCCAATATCTGGCGCAGCTTGATAAGACCCGTGCAAACTCCCGATGCACATCAAGTGTAGACGGCAATAACCGCCACTCATCAATTCTGGCGTCTATCAGCCGGTCCCCAAGTTCTTTTCCCATCACAGGGTAGGCCCGAAACCGCAGCTTCTCTGCCAATTCCCTCCATTCGTCCATTCTCCGTTGTCCCGCGATTGTTGGCTCAGTTTCTAAAACTGAGAACAACGCGCTGCACTCGCAGAGTTCTAGCGCCCAGCTAAAACACTTCGGCGCACGCTCAGCAATTGCAAATGGGACTTGCAGCATCAGCACGAACCCGACCGCAAATCCCACAACTTTCACTCCGCCGCCACCTTCCGTGCCGCCAGAATGTCCTTCAGGTACCGCCCGGTGTGGCTGCGCGGCTCATCCGCCACTGTCTCGGGGGTACCCGCCGCGACAATCTCGCCGCCGCCATCGCCGCCCTCGGGACCGATGTCGATGATCCAGTCGGAGGTCTTGACCACATCCAGATTATGCTCAATCACCACCACCGAATTGCCCTGCTCCACCAGCTCGTGCAGCACTTCCAGCAACTTCTTCACATCCTCGAAATGCAGGCCTGTTGTGGGCTCATCCAGAATGTACAGCGTCCGCCCGGTCGAGCGTTTTGACAGTTCCTTTGACAGTTTCACCCGCTGCGCCTCGCCGCCGGACAGCGTTGTCGCCTGCTGGCCCACCTTGATATAGCCCAGGCCCACCCGCATCAGCGCGTCCATCTTGTCGCGGATCGACGGCACCGCCTGAAAAAACTCCTGCGCGTCTTCCACCGTCATATCCAGCACATCGGCAATGCTCTTGCCCTTGAACTTGATCTCCAGCGTCTCGCGGTTATAGCGCGCGCCCTTGCAGGTTTCGCAGGTCACATAGACGTCGGGCAGGAAATGCATCTCGATCTTGATGACACCATCGCCCTGGCAGGCCTCGCAGCGGCCGCCCTTGACGTTGAAGGAAAAGCGCCCGGGCTTGTAGCCGCGCGTCTTGGCTTCCGGCAGACCGGCAAACCAGTCGCGGATCGGCGTAAAGGCACCGGTATAGGTCGCCGGGTTCGACCGCGGCGTGCGGCCGATCGGGCGCTGGTCGATGTCGATCACCTTGTCCAGATGCTCCAGCCCCTTGATACTTTCGCAGGGCGCCGGGGTCTGGCGCGCGCCGTTCAGCCGCATCGAGGCGGTCTTGAACAGCGTCTCAATCGTCAGCGTCGACTTGCCGCCGCCGGAGACGCCGGTCACGCAGACAAACTTGCCCAGCGGAAACTCTGCCGTCACTTCTTTCAGGTTGTTGCCGGTAGCTTTCACCACCTTGATCTTCTTCTTGTTGCCCTTGCGCCGCTTGGGCGGCACCGCAATCTCACGGGTGCCGGACAGATACTGCCCAGTGATCGAGCCGGTGTCCGCAGCAACCGCACCCGGTGTGCCGTGGCTTACAACTTCACCGCCATGCACCCCGGCGCCGGGGCCGATGTCGAACACATAATCCGCCTGACGGATCATATCCTCGTCGTGTTCCACCACAATCACCGTATTGCCCTGATCGCGCAGGTTTTTCAGGGTGCCGATCAGCCGGTCATTGTCGCGCTGGTGCAACCCGATGGAGGGTTCATCCAGCACATAGAGCACACCCGTAAGGCCGGACCCGATCTGGCTCGCCAGCCGGATCCGCTGGCTCTCGCCGCCGGACAGCGTGCCGGAGTTACGGCTCAGCGACAGATACTCCAGCCCGACATTGTTCAGGAACCCCAGCCGCTCGCGGATCTCCTTCACAATAGCACGGGCGATCTCTTGCTTCTGCTGGCTCAGATGGTTCGGCACATCCTCGATCCAGGCCAGCGCCTCGCGGATCGACAGCTGCACCACCTGACCGGCATGGACACCGGCAATCTTCACCGCCAGCGCCTCGGCGCGCAGCCGGTAACCCTCGCAATGGTGGCAATGGCGGTTGTTCTGATAACGTTCGAACTCCTCGCGGATCCAGTTGGAATCGGTCTCGCGGTAACGCCGCTCCATGTTGGGGATCACACCCTCGAACGTGCGTTCGACCTGATAAACCCGCCCGCCCTCGTCATAGCGGAACATGATCTCTTCCTCGCCGGACCCATACAGGAACACCTTCTGCACCTTCTCCGGCAGGTCCTTCCAGACAGTGTTCTTGTCGAACTGGTAATGCTTGGCGATGGCCTCGATGGTCTGCAGGAAATAGGGCGACTTGCCCTTGCGCCAGGGTGCCAGCGCCCCGTCATAGACCTTCAGGGACTGGTCCGGCACCACCAGGCGTTCGTCAAAGAACAGCTCAACCCCCAGACCATCGCATTCCGGGCAGGCCCCGAACGGCGCGTTGAAGGAAAACAGCCGCGGCTCGATCTCCGGAATGGTGAAACCGCTGACCGGGCAGGCAAAATTCTCACTGAAGGTAATCCGTTCCGGATCGCCCTCCTTGGGCGCGGTTTCCAGAATGGCAATGCCATCCGCCAGATCCAGCGCTGTGCGCAAGCTGTCTGCCAGCCGCGTCTCCATCCCCTCGCGCACCACCAGACGGTCAACCACCACGTCGATGTCATGGCGGAACTTCTTGTCCAGCGTGGGCGGCTCGTCCAGCTCATAGAACTCGCCGTCCACCTTGACCCGCTGGAAGCCCTGCTTGCGCAGCTCCAGGAATTCCTTCTTGTATTCACCCTTGCGGTCGCGGACGATCGGCGCCAGCAGATAGCCGCGGGTGCCGTCCTCCATCTCCATGATCCGGTCGACCATGTCCTGCACCTGCTGCGCCTCAATCGGCTTGCCGGTGGCCGGGGAATAGGGCGTGCCTGCGCGGGCAAACAGCAGCCGAAGATAGTCATAAATCTCGGTCACCGTGCCAACGGTTGAGCGCGGGTTCTTCGATGTCGTCTTCTGCTCAATTGAAATCGCCGGAGACAGGCCGCTGATGTGGTCCACATCCGGCTTTTCCATCATGTCCAGGAACTGGCGGGCATAGGCCGACAAGCTCTCGACATAACGGCGCTGGCCCTCGGCATAGATGGTGTCAAACGCCAGGCTGGATTTGCCCGAACCGCTAAGGCCGGTGATCACCACCAGCTCATCGCGCGGAATATCCACATCGATGCTCTTCAGATTATGCTCGCGCGCGCCGCGTACTTCGATGGATTTCAGCTCAGCCATAATGCCCCCGTGCCCGCGCCTGCCAAACCAGCGGCAAACGCCCGCCATACAAATAGGGAATGCACCGGGAAACGCCAAGCCCCAAAAGAGAACATATCACGAACAGGACAAAACTTGCTGACAGCAGCTGGCAGCAGGCTGCGCCGGCCCCGGATCAAACCGGAAAACACGCGTTTTCCGGCCCGGATTTCAACCGGAATCCGGCGCGCCGCTTGCGGCGCCATGCCCAACGGGCGCCGGCCCCCGGACCGGGGGCCGGCGACGGGCGGGAGAGGCCCCGTTACGCCATGCTGCGCCGCCGCGCTGACAGCAGACCATGCACCGCAGTTCCGCTCAGGAACAGCACCAGCAGCACAGCCATCATGCCGCCAAAGCCGCCGCCGGCCAGTGCCAGCACCATCAGCGGCGTTCCGATGGTATTGCCCAGATTGCCCATCTGCGCCATTGCACCGCTGGACTGCGCCCGCGCGGCGGCACTGCCGTTCAGCTGCGGAACGGCCGCAAAGGAGCCGCCCTGCACCAGCCCCATGGCCCCCGCCATGGCGATACAGGCGGCCGGCGCGCCGGGCATGGCCCACAGCCACAGGGCGGCGGCGGCACAGGCCAGGAACCCCAGCTGCGCCAGCCGCACCCCCGGCAGGAACCGCAGCAGATACACCCCCAGGGTCATCGACACCGCAATGCTGGCCAGCGGCATCATCCCCAGCACAAAGGCGCGCATGTCCTCGGCGATATAAGGCGGGATCACCGTCAGCACCGCTACAAAACAACAAGTGTAAAACAGCCAGCCCGCGGCCGGCGCCGAAATCCAGGGGGACCGGTAAATGGGCAGATGCAGCCCGGGCAATTCCGCCAGACGCGGCAGCGGCCCCCTTTCCGGCACCGGAACATCGCGCAAGGCAAAGCCCAGCAGCAGCGCCAGCCCCGCCATTACGCCCGCATGGGCACCAAACAGCGCCAGCAGCCCCCAGGCATCCGCCAGCGGCAGCCCGAACCAGGCCAGCAGGGTAAAGGCGACGGCAAAAAACGTGCTCCACAGGGTCATCGCCAGCCCCCGTCCCCGCTCCGAGCTCAGCTGTGCAATCAGAACCGGCCCTGCCACTACGATACCCAGATGCGACAGCCCCTCAACCACACGGGAGGCCAGGAACACCCCGAACGGCAGATGCAGCGCTTGCAGGGCAGACATCGCCGCCCCCGCCCACAGCGCCCAGATCAGCGTGCGCCGGTAGCCGAAAGCGGCGACATACAACCCCGCCACAGCCCCGAGCAGAATGCCCAAAACCCCGACCAGCGACACGGAAAAGCTGATCGCGTTTCCCGCCTGCGGGTACAGCTCGGCCATCCGGCCAAAGATCACACTGATCTTGCCGTATTGCGCAGCCGCCCCCAGGCCTGCGCCCCAGACCGCCAGGATCAGCCCCCAGCGGGAATTTCCGGATGCCGTCATGGCTGCTGCCCCTGTTGTGTCGCTTGACAAGCCTCTGGTTACCCCGGACCCGGCGCCGGGACCAGAGCCCTGCCGCCAAAGAAAAAGGCGGCCCCTCACAGGGAGCCATTCCGTACTGTATGGCACGCGTCCTGCCAGCCTGCCGACCGAGAGGTCGGCAGGTATTTGTTTTTACGCCCTGATCTTGTTTGATTTTTCCGTCATCAGGGGCGGATTGGCGGGAAGTTCGAACTTCCCGCGGTGAGCGCTCAGTTGTGCCCGCTTGATTTCGTCGTGGGCCATAGTGGCCAATATTTGAGGTACGCGAGCTCTTGACCCAGAAACGGACAAAAGGACCGAACAAGGTGAAAAGCCTGGGGAGTTCATCTTCAACGGCGCCAACGGCAAGCCATCGCGAAAGGCCGGCCACAAAAAAGGATCTGTGCCGCGTGCACGCTCCGTCCGGGTAATCCACAAGCCCTGCAAAGGACTGCCTGGGGCCCGCTTTACAGTGTCGAGCGGGCATCGCCGTCAGAAGACGCGCGACGAGAACATCGAGATCTTGTCCCTGTTGGCCAATGGCACGGGCCTTCACGGCATCCGCCGCATTCTCCGTACGCCCAGGGGCGAGACGGAGCCGGGAATGTCCAGGCTTTACAATCGCATCTTCTGGCTCGAGCGGACGCTCTTAGCCTACGAGAAAGCACAACTCGCGAAGTGGCGCTAGCGTGTCGAACGGCAGCGTATCAAAGACGGCAAGCCCTGCACCCACACGCGCATCGCCAACGACGGCATCGTCGCCGGCGTAAACCGGCAGACCAAGCTCGACCGCAAAATCACGCAGCTGAACTGCCCGGTCAGTACCGCCATTCGCTCGGGCTATGACTTCCGCTGCGATGTGGATTTCGATCCGACCATCGACCCGCTGGAGGTCATTGAGGACGCCTCCTTCGGCGTCGCCCGGGGCTCGGCCCCTCGCAAGCTGTATCGGAACTCGAAAGGCACCTTCACCGCACCAAGGCTTCACTTCCAGCGGCCGGCGGCGCGGTTCGACGAACCGGCGCTCTTCTCCGCTGCGGAGAAGCGCCTGTGCCACTTCATAGGACGGACCGCCACAGCATTCGATGCCGCCGGAGAACCTCTCTCGCCGGAGGCTTACATGGCGACCCAGGCCGCCACCGCCCGGGCCGACGAGATCGAGCACCTGCGCGATCACTGGTTCAACCTCGTGAAGCACGAACGTGACAGCCGGAACGCCTTCAATGGCGTTATGACGCGCGGCACTTATACGAAAGCGATGGGGTGGACGCCCCCCCGGCGGCATCGAATGTGCCAAGGTAGCGGGCGTTGGAGCACTGCTAGGAGGAGAGCGTCCATGAACGAGGTTAGCATCATCGGCCTGGATTTGGCTAAGAACGTATTTCAAGCACATGGTGCCGGGGTGGACGGGTCCGTTATATTCAGGCGCAAGTTGTCGCGCGTGCAGCTGCTGAAGTTCATGAGCGAGCAGCCCTCCTGCGTCGTGGCGATGGAGGCATGCGCGAGTGCCCATTATTGAGGTCGGGCAATCAGCGATCTGGGTCACGGCCTCCGTCTGATCCCGCCCGCATACGTGAAGCCGTTCGTAAAACGCCAGAAGAATGACATGGCTGATGCAGAGGCCATAGCGCAAGCAGCATCGCGTCCGGCCATGCGGTTCGCGGCCGTGAAAAGCGAGGAACAGCAGGCGGCAGCGCTGGCATATCGCACCCGCGATCTCCTTGTCCGCCAGCGCACGCAGACGATCAACGCCCTTCGCGCCGCCAATGGAAACCTTCTCGAAAGGCCGGGATTTCGCGGCCTGGGTCGGGCTCACGCCGAAACAGCATTCGAGTGGCGGCAAGGAGCGGCTCGGGCGGACGTCGAAGATGGGTCAGCGCGACATTCGAAGGTTGCTGATTGTCGGCGCTGTGGCAGTTGTGCGATGGGCGGCACGCAAAGGCGCCCCAGAGGGCTCTTGGCTCGCACGAATGTTGGCGCGCAGGCCTAAGATGCTGGTTGCGGTGGCGCTGGCCAACCGCATGGCCCGAACGGCCTGGGCGCTGATGCGCAAGGGTGAGGATTACAGAGATCCGGCGATGGCGGCCGCATAGGTCGAGTTCGCCGGCGTGTCGCCGGGAATGTGAGCAGGACGGAGGAACGTAAGGGCAAACGGTCACGAGACTGGGCCGGGAGAACCATCATTGACGCCGATGCGCCTCCGAGCGCGGGTAAGCGAACTGGACCCGATCTGCATATCTCCATAAGGGCCCGCAGCTGTTGACAGGCTGCAACTTTGAGGCCGGACACACGACTGCACCTGACCACATGCACAAACAGTCTGAAAAAAGCTTGCATTCATCGGGGCAATGGTATGGACCCCGCCGCCCTCGGGCGGCGTATCTTCGAATGGAGATTGGAGGATCATAACATGCAAATCAAAAGGATCGGCCTGGATCTGGCCAAGTACGTTTTCGAAGTTCACGCAGTGGGTACGACTGAAGAAGTGGTTTTGCGGAAGACCCTCCGGCGAGACGCTGTTGCGCATTTCTTCGCAGAATTGCCGCCCTGTATTGTTGGTATGGAAGCCTGTTGCGGATCGCATTATTGGGCACGGCTTCTGACCGATTTGGGCCACGAGGTGCGGCTGATCTCTCCACAGTTCGTGAAACCTTATGTGAAATCGAACAAAAACGATCGCAACGATGCCGAAGCGATTTGCGAGGCTGCCGGCCGGCCATCAATGCGGTTTGTCCCCCCTAAGTCGGCTGAACAGCTTGAAATCCAAGCGGTCCACCGTATCCGCCAGCGCGTGGTCGCAAACCGTACCCGGCTGGTAAACCAAGTCCGCGGTTTGCTTGGGGAACATGGTGTCGTGGTGGCGCGGGACATCACCCGCATCCGGCGTGCCCTCAGTGAAATAGTCGATAACAATCAGGGCGAATTTGGGGAGATCTTCATTGATATGTTGCGCGACATGCGTGAGGAACTGGCCGAACTCGACAGCCGTCTTGCAGGCTGCAACCGGCGGATTAAGAATCTCTTCCGCGCCAATGAGATGTGCCAGCGCATTGGTCAAATCGAAGGTGTTGGCCCGATTACAGCAACGGCATTGGTGGCAGCAGTCGGTGATAAATCCTGCTTCAAGAATGGTCGTCAATTTGCCGCGTGGCTGGGGCTCGTTCCAAAGCAACGGTCAAGCGGTGGAAAAGCACGCTTGTTCGGGATCAGCAAGCGCGGTGACCGATACCTGCGCACACTGCTGATCCACGGCGCACGAGCTGTGCTTGGAAAGGCGGCCGGGAAAACCGATCCGCGCAGCCAATGGATCGCGCGGATGCGCGAACGACGGCATCCGAATGTCGTCTCGGTGGCACTGGCTAACAAGAACGCTCGGATAGTCTGGTCGCTCTTAGCGAGAGATCAGAACTACCGCCCAGAACCCGCCATGTCGTTCGCTTGAACGGCACCTCGGAAAGTCAATAAAGGAGAGCTACCCAGAATATTACAACATCTGCCAGGAGATGGAAAAGGGTCACGCCCGTTGCTTCTCGAACCTGATGTGTGGATCGGCAAGGTCAGCACCGATGCCTTAGGGGCGATGAGGAAGAAGCAAGAGGAAATCCATCGGGGCTCGCAGCAACGAAATATCGGGCCGCCCTAAGAAGCCGGATATACATCAGCAATCGCGACCTCGAAGCCGGAACCAAACAGACCGTTGCAATCAGGCGGGGTCCATATACATCCACACAGGCGTCCCTTGCCTGTCTCAAGTGGATGATCCCCAGCAGGAAGCTCACCCTCGTTGGCAGGCGGGAGGGGCAGATGGCGCGGGTCCTGCCGCACATTTTCCGCAAGGAGATCCTTGCGGACAGGTTCGAACGGGCAGTCATTGGCTTCAAGAAAGATGTGCAGATCGACCGTATCCGCGAGAAACAGGCGGTGTTTTCGAAGAGCCTCAAGAAATGGCGCGAGATGCATCCTCACTTAAAGCCTTGGGAAGCGCTACAGACTTGGACTTCCGCGAACCTGAAGCCTGCCTACCGCACCAACCCAAACGACCAGCCGAAAAGCTCGTGGGCGGGTCCAATCCCCGCTTCGGCCGCGTTCCCGCGCATGGGGGGTCATAGCCCTATCCAGATGGCAAACGAGATCGACAAGACCGTTGGCTTCCCGATCCTGTCAGCACGCTATCGTGCCGACTATCGAGGGCTCCGGATTGACGACCCGGAACTCCGTGCCGCCATCACCCGCCGGGTCATCCACGCGACGATCCAGCCGGCCTCCACCTTCATGAACGCCATTCGCAAGCGCGTCAGCATCGTCCAGCGGGCAGGTGGCCGCAGCTCTCGCGTAGGCGCCACATACATCAACGGCGCTGCCAGCAATCCGCGCGTCCTGATCGCCCTGATGAACATATGGCGCGTGCACTGCAACTTCTTCAATTGGAGGCCCTACAAGCTGCCTCTGGAGGCGGAGGCAAAACCTGGAGAAGGCCCAGAGGCGTGCGCTGTGGAGGGGGCTCCTGATACGGCAGAAAGTGGCGAGCCGTTCAGGCGCATATCGCTGTGCCGGGGAGAGACAAGGCGATCCTTGTGCCGAAGAGGCGTGCCAGCAAGGCCGTCCGCACCACTCCGGCGATGCGGACGGGTGTCCATCAGCCGTCGCAACCAAAGGGCTCGCAGCAGGAAGCAGACAGTGTCGAAAAGGCGGAGGCCTCCGGCGGAGCCTTCAAGAAGAAGCGAGACCGTCGGCGGGACGATCGCTCTCACCTGCCCAACCTCTTCAGGATTCTCTATCAACCGTGGCGGTCCCACGGCACGCCAATGTCGGCAAAACTTCAAGGTCGCTAAAGGCCCGAAAGGAAAAACGGGCGGCAGTTTCCTGCCGCCCGTGTCCTACAACTCGGAATGGCTCCGCCTCACAGGCCGCCTTTCCAATTTCCGCTCCACAGGCAACTTGCCAGGCAGCTTACATATGGATCACCCGGTCATAGGCATCGAGCACCGATTCATGCATCATCTCGGACAGCGTCGGATGCGGGAAGACGGTGTTCATCAGGTCTTCCTCGGTGGTTTCCAACTGGCGGCCCACCACGTAGCCCTGGATCAGCTCGGTCACTTCCGCACCGACCATATGGGCGCCCAGCAGCTCACCTGTTTTGGCGTCAAAGATGGTCTTCACCATGCCTTCAGCCTCTCCCAGCGCAATCGCCTTGCCGTTGCCGATGAAGGGGAAGCGGCCGACCTTGATGTCATAACCCAGTTCCTTGGCCTTCGCTTCGGTATAACCGACCGAAGCCACCTGCGGCTGGCAGTAGGTGCAGCCGGCAATGCTTTCGGGCTTTACGGCATGCGCGTGTTTGCCCGCGATCAGCTCGGCCACCATGACACCCTCGTGCGACGCCTTATGCGCCAGCCAGGGCGCGCCGGCGATATCGCCAATCGCGTAAAGACCATCCACCCCGGTGCGGCAGTATTCATCCGTCACCACATGGGTGCGGTCGACCTTGACGCCCAGCTCTTCCAGCCCCAGGCCTTCGACGTTGCCGACGATGCCCACGGCAGAGATCACGGTGTCGAACTCCTGCTTTTCAACCTTGCCGCCAACCTCGATATGGGCCGTCACTTTACCCTTACCGCGGTCCAGCTGCTTGACCATGGCTTTCTCCATGATCTTCATGCCCTGTTTGACAAAGGCCTTCTTGGCAAAGGCGGAGATTTCCGCGTCTTCCACCGGCAGCACCCGGTCCATCACTTCAACCACCGTGGTGTCGGCGCCCAGCGTGTTGTAGAAGCTGGCAAATTCAATACCGATGGCGCCCGAGCCGATGACCAGCAGCTTCTTCGGCATCCGCACCGGGTCCAGCGCGTGTTTGTAGGTCCAGACCAGATCGCCGTCAGCCTCAAGCCCCGGCAGTTCGCGTGCCCGTGCGCCGGTGGCCAGCACGATGTGTTTGGCGGTCAGCTCTTCAGAGCCTTTGTCGGTTTTGACCGACACCTTGCCCTTGGCAGGAAGCGTCGCTTCGCCCATGACCACCGCAATCTTGTTCTTCTTCATCAGGTGGCCGATGCCCGAGGACAGCTGTTTCGCCACCCCGCGCGAGCGTTTCACCACCGCGTCCAGATCATAGCCGATGTTCTCGGCTTTCAGGCCGAAATCCTTGGCCCGCTCCATCAGGTGAAATACCTCGGAGGAGCGCAGCAGCGCCTTGGTCGGGATACAGCCCCAGTTGAGGCAGATACCGCCCATATGCTCGCGCTCGACAATGCAGGTTTTCAAACCCAGCTGTGCGGCACGGATGGCCGCGACATAGCCCCCCGGCCCGGCGCCGATTACGATCACGTCATAAGATTGTGCGGCCATAGTGCTCCCTCGCCCTCGAACAGGTTCCAAAACTAGTTTACCGTTAAACTATTTTTTTCTGCGCTGCAATCATCCTCTGCTGCGGCATAGCGGCCATGCAAGAAACAGCGCAACGCCGTCTGAACAGGCTATGCTGCAGGCAAACAACCCGCCAGCAGATTTTTGCGTTCGCCTTGAAAAGGCTGCAACTGGCAGGATCACAATAGAAAACGCCGCACCCCTTTCAGGGCGCGGCGTTTTCTATTGCTTCAGACCCGTGACAGGACCGGGTTCAGCCCGCAGCTTGCACTTGCCGCACGGTCTCGCCGTAGCCGCCCGCCATCACGTAATCCAGCTCCGGCGCGGTGCTGGCGCGGTGCAGCGCCTCGTTGCGGTAAGGGAAGCGGCCGAACTGGCGGATCACCTCGCGGTGGGCCCGCGCGTGCAGCAGGTTGCTGGTGCCGGTCTGGGGCATCCGTTCCAGCATCAGCCGGATGCAGCGTTCCTGGTCGCACAGGTTCTCGGAATGCATCAGGGGCAGATAGAAGAACTGGCGCGCCGGTTCGTCGATCTTCTTGTCCCACTTCTTGTTGATCGCCACCTTGGCCGCCGACAGCGCCGCCCGGTCAGAGGCAAACGCCTTGCCTTCGCCGCGGAACATGTTGCGGGGGAACTGGTCCATCAGGAGGATATAGGCCAGGGTGCCGCTGGGGTAGGTCAGCCAGAAGGAAAACCTGCCCTCGCAGGCCTCCTCCCAGGTCTTTTGAAACTTCGTGCGGATCTCTTGATCCAGCGCGTCATCCTGCAGATACCATCCCTTTTCCCCAACCTTATCGAGCCAGAATGCAAGTATCTCTTCGGGACCAGTCATCGGTCGTAACTCCAAGTTTTTCCTGACCCTAACTTCAGGCCATTTTACATTACCTTTACAAGTAACCTTGGGTCACAAATTGCGACAGGCAAGCCCTCTGTGTGAAATAATCCTCACAATTCCGGCTGGTTAGCGCAATCAATTATCATCAGCGGCGGTTTCCTGCTCTTCCAGCTCGGTCTCAATCGCGTATTCCTGGGCAAACTCAACCGCCACTGGCGTCGAGCTCGGATACATCGCGGCAAAGCTCCCGGTCTCGTCAACCGGCGTCGCAGCACGCTGGGTCATCCGGTAAGCCGCATAGGCGGCCATCAGGAACATCAGCGCCGCAATCAGTGCAAAGAAGCCAGCCGGACCGAACACCGCGTCGCTCATCAGCCAGCCGGTGATCATCGGGCCGGCAATGGCGCCCAGCCCGTTGATGAACACCAGCCCGCCTGATGCCGCCGCCATGTCCTCATGCTCAAGGTAATCGTTGGTATAGGCGATCAGCAGCGAATACAGCGGGTTCGACAGGCCGCCGATGATAAAGGCCGCAACCAGCAGCATCTTAAAGTCCATGCCGTAGATAAAGCCCAGCACCGCGCCGCAGCCGCCTGCAGCCGCCACCATCATGATCAGCAGCCGCCGGTCCATCCGGTCCGAGACCCAGCCCAGCGGATACTGCAGGATGGTGGCGCCGATATAGAAAGTGGCGATAAACAGCGACAGGTTGCCCAGGCTCAGCCCCGCAGCGGCGCCGTAAACCGCGCTCATCCCGAACTGGGCGGAAAACACGCCGCCCAGAATGAACATGCCGACACAGCCCAGCGGTGAAATCCGCATGATCTCGCGCAGGGTCATCGGCTTGGTGGTGTCAAACGCCGGGGTCGGCGAGATCGACAGCAGAATGGGCGCAAAGGAGATCGAAACCAGGATCGACGCGATGATGAATGCCTCGTAACCGGCTGGATCTCCGACCTGAATCAGCCCCTGCGCTGCGATGATGCCGACCATCTGCACGATCATGTACAGCGACAGCGCCTTGCCCCGGTTGGAGTTGTCGGCAGAATTGTTCAGCCAGCTTTCCGCCGTCACATACACGCCGGAAAAGCAGAACCCGATGATCACGCGCCCCAGCCCCCAGGCGACGGTATTCGGCAGCACCGGATACAGGATCATCACCGCCGAAATGAACGAGGCCAAGGCCGCAAACACCCGCACATGGCCAACCCGGCGGATCATCTCCGGCGCCAGCCGCGAACCGCCCAGGAAGCCAACGAAATAGGCCGCCATCACAATCGACATCTGGAAGGTGGAAAACCCTTCCAGCTCGCCGCGCACACCCAGCATGGTGCCCTGCAGGCCGTTGCCGACCATCAGCAGCATCATCCCCAAGAGCAGCGCCCATGCGCTCGACAGCACCTGCAGCATTTCATGCCTCCTTTGAAAGCAAAGCAGCCCTCCACAAGGGACGGGCTGCCATCACATTTGAATGTTATGTCCGGGCGATCAAGGCTCGCTTGGCCGGTATCGCTGATTCAGATTTCAATTTCATGACCCGGATTGCGCAATCCGGAGCCATGGTTGCGGCGCTTGTCTATGAATTCGCGCCGCTTTTCTGAGGTGTATCCGCCTTAGCCGGGATCAAAAGCGACGCGTCGCCATAAGAAAAGAACCGGTAGCGGTTTCCGACAGCATGTTCATAGATCCGGCGGATCTCCTCCTGCCCCATCAGCGCCGACACCAGCATCAGCAGGGTCGATTTCGGCAGGTGGAAATTGGTCATCAGCGCATCCGCCACCTGAAACCCGAACCCCGGATAAATAAAGATATCCGTATCGCCTTCCCAAGCGTGGATCTGCCCGTCCTTGGCGGCGCTTTCGATCAGCCGCAGCGCGGTGGTGCCAACCGGGATCACCCGCTTTCCTGCGGCCTTGGTCGCGGTGATCTCCGCTGCCGCCTGTGCGCTCACCTTGCCCCATTCCGCGTGCATCCGGTGGGTGGTCACATCCTCGACCTTGACCGGCAGGAAGGTGCCCGCGCCCACATGCAGGGTGACATAGGATACGTCTACCCCGCGTGCCTTCAGCGCTGCCAGCAACGGAGCGTCGAAATGCAAAGAGGCGGTCGGCGCCGCCACCGCGCCGGTATTGCGGGCCCAGACGGTCTGGTAATCGGTCTTGTCCTGCTCGTCCGCCGCGCGTTTGGCGGCGATATAGGGCGGCAGCGGCATCGCGCCGGCCTCAGCCAGAGCTGCGTCAAAATCGGTGCCGCTCAGGTTGAAACGAAGATGCCCCTGGCCTTCGGAAACCGTTTCCAGCGTTGCGCTCAGATCGTCCGAGAAAACAATATCTTCCCCCGGCTTGATCTTTTTCAGCGGTTTCAGCAACGCCGCCCAGCTGCCATCGGCGCGCGGCTCCAGCAGGGTCGCTTCGATTTTGGCCGCCACCGGCCCTTGGGCGCTGTCACGGTGGCGCAGCCCGCTCAGCCGCGCCGGGATCACCTTGGTGTCGTTCAGCACCAGCCGGTCGCCGGGTTGCAGCCATTGCACCAGATCGGTCACCTGGCCATCATGCAGTTCCCCGCCAGCAGCCACCAGCAGCCGCGCCGCGCTGCGCGGATTGGCAGGCCGGGTGGCAATCAGATCGTCGGGCAGGTCGAAGTCGAAATCGCTGAGTTTCATGTCGCGCGCTATAGGCTGTGCTGCAGGGGAAATCTACGGTGTTTTTCGCCGTTTGTCAGGGTCACTTGTCGGCGCCCCGCGGTGTCCGGTACTGCCTGCGCACTTCTTGCGCCTCTTCTTCTTCCGCCGTAAAGGCGCGCTGCTGGCCTGGCACCTTTGGCGCCGGCCCGCGGAAAATTTCCCGCAGAAAACCCGGCGCCAGACCCGCCAGCGGGTTGACCGAGACCGAAGGGTCATCCGCCGTGCCGCGCAAGGTGAAGGTAAAACCAATCAGCCCCTCGCCGTCGCGCGGCGCCAGGATCCTGCCGATTGCGTTGACCAGGTAGATCGGCGAAATCACGCCGCGCATGTTCAGGCGGCTGTTGTTCAGATCATAATTGCCGTCCAGCGACAGCCCCATCGACGGACCCACCGCGCTGCTTTGATGCAGAATCAGATGCGAGGCGCCCAGCCGGAACCGCCCGTTCATGCTGGTGAACAGGATGCCCTGGCCGGTCATCTCATCCAGCAGCCCGATCAGGCTGATCGCGTTCAGGATCGCCGCCATTGAAGGTGCATTGCGGATCCGGATGTTTCGCACATTGACCTTGCCGTCATATTCGCCCGGCTTGTCTGCCGGGATCAGGGTCATTTCAAAACTGCCGCCGCGGCCATGCTCGAACATGCCTGCCGAGCGGAACACCCCGCCCGCGTCATTGGCCCGGATCCGGGCCGCGGTGCCGCCATTTTGCGGCACCACAGTGCCCGCCACCGGGGTCTGGCCGTTCAGGCGGGCGGTGAATTCGCCGTTCATGCCGCCTTGGGTGGAAAAACGGCCTTGAAAATTCTGCAGCCCGATACTGTCGGTCACCTGCAGGTTTTGCAACCGCAGGGTAACCGGGCTCGACCCGCCGCCGCTGCTGCTGCCGCCGCCGCTGGCTGAGGTAGCCGAAAACGGCGAACGGTTCAGATCAAGCCGGCCGCCGGTCACCTCGATTGCGGGCGGCGCGGCACCGCGCCCCCGGAACGTAACAGATCCGCGGAACCAATCCCCTGCCCGCGCTGATGAGAACACCGCCTGATCCAGCCCGCCGCCTTTGCGTGTGGACACCTGCCCGGTGGCGTCCAAGCCAGGTGCCTGCAGCTGCAGCTGCTCAACTGCGGCGGTCTCACCCAGCAGCGCCGAAACCGACAGCTTCCCCTTTGCCGCTTCGCCCTTGCGCCAGCTGATCTCGGGGATCCGCAGGCCAAGACCCGTCAAATCCGACTGCAGTTCCAGACGCGGCGGCGCCCCTGGGGCCAGATCTACCGAATAGCGCCCCTGGCCTTTGCCAAAGACCGCCCCGCGCGGCAGGCCAAGATTAAAGGCCTCCACCGCCTGCGCCGACAGTTCAATAGTCCCCTCCACCCGGCTGTCCGGCGGCGCGTCCTTGCCGATCCGCTGCTGCCAGCTGGCCGTCAGCGGAACACCCGACAGGCTGCCTGCACCGCTGAGGCGCACTTGGCTCTGATTGCCCTCGACGTCCAGCAGCGGGGCCGCCGCTACATGCCCCGGCACCAGTATTCTGCTTTCCACAGCGCGAATCGTGCCGCGGTAATGATAGAGGATCTCCTCCACCGGCACCTGCTTTTGCAGCGGCAGCGCCAGCGTGCCCTCCGCCTCCACCAGCCCCTCGGCCAAATCCACCGGCAGGCTTGCCTTATCCATCACCCGCAGCGGTTCCCGGTTCAGCAGCGACAGCGCCGCCGTGGCCGATCCGCGCGCCATGATCCGGGCAATGCCGGGGGTGCCGTCCTTGGCCGACACATCCGGAATGATGAAAGAGGTGCCAGCCACATCAACCGCGCCGCCCTGCTCGGCCGTCACCGTGCCGCCAGAAGCTGTCACAACAAAGCGGTCGCCGTACAGGCTCAGCTGGCCCGCGGCCCTGCGCACCGGCGGCATGAATTTCTGAAACAGCACCTCGGCGCCGTCAAAGGCCAGGTCCAGGCTGACAAAAGGCTTGCCGCTGCCGCGCCCGCGCATGTGAAACCCGACATTGCGCACCTCGCCGTCCCGCAGGTTCTCCCGCACCCAAAGACGCGGATTCGGCGCCAGCGGCTCCGGCCACAGTTCCTTGACCCGCTGAACAGACACCTGATCAACGCTGCCATTCAGATCGTAATCCCAGCCCTCGGGGCCAGCACCGATATCGCCGTCAAAATGAATGCGGCTGTCCCCGTCGCGCACCAGCATCTCGCCCAGGCGCAGCCGGAACGGGGCAAGGCTCAGGTCAAAATCCGCATCAACGCCGGGAAATTTAATGGGGGTTTCAAACAGGCGGCGCGGGTTCAACTCCAGATCGGAAAACCGCAGCTGCCCGACCAGCCCGGACAGCTGCCCGTTTTGCACCCCGGCCAGGCTCGCCTGCCCCTGCATCACCCCGGACCCCCAGCCGCTTTGCACACTGAGTTCCGAGAACTTCAGCAGCTGCTCTGCCGGGTAATAGGTGAAATAGCTGCGCGCGCCGGTAATCGGCACCGGCCGGGTCTGGGCGGCCGGCTGGATCACACCTTCGCCGATGCGCAGGCTGGCCTGTACCGGAGCAATCCCGCCGTCGCTGAACACCTCGCCGCGCAAGGAACCGGAAATCGGCGCCCGCAGCACCCCCAGCCAGCCAAGCGCCGGGCTTTGCAGAGCGATATCCTCGCTGGCGATATCCGACACCAGAAACCCGAACTCCGCCTCCGGGCTGCCGATCCCGGAACTGTAGCTGGCCTCCACCGTGCCCACGCCGCCGCGTCCGCTCAGGACCGAAAACACCGCCGACAGAGACACCTTGCTGCCGTCACGCTTCAAACCGATCCGGCCGCCGTCCAAGGTCCAGGCGCGGCCCAGCCGGTCGTCGGTGTAGGACAGCGTCAGCGCGCTGGTCTCCATGCCGGCAAGCGCGGCCAGCACCGGTTTTTGCATCTGACTGTCCCATTGCTCGATCAGCTCAGCCAGATTGCCTGCCTGCCGCGACGGCAGCCCGCCGCTGGCAAAACTGATCGCAAAAGAGCCGTCCTTGTTGCGCCGCAGCGCCGCAAACAAGCCGTTCAGCGAAATCTGCTTGGGCTGCAGCTTGCCGCGCAGCAGCGGCCGCATCGCCAGGCTGGCCTGGGCATCGGCCAGCTGTGCAAACAGGGTGCCGTCCGGGTGCCGCAGCACCACATCCTTCAGACTGACCCGCGGCCGCAAGCCCTTGTTCACCACCACATGAATGGCACCGAATTCGATCTGCAGCCCGTTCAGATGCCGCTCGATCCGGGTTTCCACCCGGCTGCGCACCCAATCCGGCGCATTCAGCCGGGTGCCGATCCCGAAATAGACCGCAGCGGCTGCCAGAAAGCTCAGCAGCGCCAGCATCCAGATACACCCGCGCAGCAGCCGCCAGCGCCAGCGGCGGCGCGCAGGCCGTTGCGCCGTGCCGTGACCCGGCTCCGAACCGCGTCCAGGCACGGCTTCAGCACCCGGCCCCGGACCCTTCACGGGCACCGCCTCAGCAGCAGCGCGGTTATTCTCGCCGGCAGGTTTGATCTCAGCTTTCCCTTTGCTGCTCTTGGGTTATGTTTGCCGCGCAGAGATTTTGCGCAAATGACCGGAGACAGGCCAATGCTCGACGTATCAGATCCCGCCCCTTCCTTTACCCTGCCCCGCGGCGGCGGCGGAGAGGTCACTTTGTCCAGCCTCCAGGGCGCGCCCGTGGTGCTGTTTTTCTATCCCCGCGATAATACCCCCGGCTGCACCAAAGAATCCATCGGCTTTTCAGAGGCTTTGCAGGCATTCGCCGATGCCGGCGCTCACGTTTTCGGGATTTCCAAGGACAGCCTGAAGAAGCATGAGAATTTCACCGCCAAACATAGCCTGACAACGCCGCTTTTGTCCGATGCTGACAGCACCGTTTGCGAGGATTACGGCGTCTGGAAGGAAAAGAGCATGTACGGCAAGAAGCATTGGGGCATTGAGCGTTCCACTTTCCTGATTGGCGCCGATGGCCGCATCGCCCGCGTCTGGCGCAAGGTCAAGGTCGACGGCCACGTGGATGAGGTGCTGGCCGCCGTCCAGGCGCTCTGATCCGACGGCCGGGGCTCTCCCGCCTGCTCTGGCTGCTCTTTGATAAGAGCAGCCCTCACCGTTGGGCCGGGCGCCGCCCGCAGGGCGGCGCGCAGCGCGCCAAGGCGCGCTGCCATGCCCAAGGCTGCCAGGGTGATCAGCCTGCTGATCACCCGCAGGCGCGGGAGCACCGCCGTTTTCCGCTCTGGACTCCGGCTGCCAAATCAGGTGAACCCGGCGCATCCCGCCGATTGAGGAGACCCGTATGGACACCCAGCCCCTTTCGCTTGCTGAACGCGCCGCCGAGGTGCTGACCACCGCAGATGGGCGCGCCAAGACCGCGCTGTCCCGCCGCCATGCCGCCGAGTGGTTCGCTTACCGCAAAGGCGATGCGCCGGAAATCGCCATCGGCACCGCCACGCCGCCGATGCACCCGGCCCGCCCGGACCGGCCACAGCTGCTGCACCCGCGCGACGTGCCCAAACGCAAACCGGGATCCGAGGCCGGCCGCATCGCCCTGCTGCACGCGGTGGCCCATATCGAGCTGAACGCCGTTGACCTGCATTGGGACATCATCGCGCGGTTTTCCCATGTGCCGATGCCGATGGGCTTCTTTGACGACTGGGTCCAGGCCGCGGATGAGGAATCCAAACATTTCAACCTGATGTGCGACTGCCTTGAAGCGCTGGGCAGTCATTATGGCGCCCTGCCTGCCCATGCCGGCATGTGGCGCGCCGCCGAGGACACAGCCGATGACCTGATGGGCCGCCTCGCGGTGGTGCCGATGGTGCTGGAGGCGCGCGGGCTGGACGTCACCCCGGGCATGATCGAAGTCTTCCGCAAGGCCGCCATCACCCAGGCCGTGGACGCTTTGGAAGTGATCTATGCCGAGGAGGTCAGCCATGTCGCCTATGGCTCCAAATGGTTCAATTTCCTCTGCGGACGGGACAACCTTGACCCGAAAGAAGTGTTCCACACGCTGGTACGCAAGTATTTCCACGGGCCTCTCAAACCGCCTTTCAATGAGGAAAAACGCGCCGATGCCGGCCTGCCGCCGGATTTCTACTGGCCGCTGGCCGATCAGGACCGGGTGCTGCCCGGCAGCTGAACCGGACCTGCGGCCTGCGGCCGCCGCTGCACCGAAGGTCCTGTAACAATCCTCACAACAAGGCCCGGGCCGGATCACCAACCGGTGAGATCGCGCCGCAGCGAATTGACGTTGCGGCCCCGGTCCCGATGTTCAGCAGAAGCAAAGCGCCAGCTTACCCCGCACAGGAGACCAACTGCCATGATGATGTCCGCCGATCGCCGCGCCCGTCCCGCCTGCCCCGGCTTCAATGTCCAAACCCTTGGTCTGATGTTCATTTCCGGCTTCTTTGCCACCAACGCTTTTGACCTTTGGGGGCAGGTGATCAGCCCTGGCCTGGGATTCGCCAGCCTGTCGCCGCACGGGCTGGCCCGCAGCCTTCTGGGCAGCCTGGGTCTGCCAGACGGCGATTTTGCCGGCTATTTTGTGCATTTCTATCTGGTCGGCCTGATCGGCTACCCGGCGGGCTGGCTGTTCATCTTTGCTCCCGTCTGGAACCGGGTGGCTGGCGGCACTCATTGGTTGCTGCCGTCTGCGCTCTATGGCTTTGGCCTTTGGGTTTTTGCCATCGGCGGCATCACCGCCATCGCCGGGCTGCCGTTCTTCCTGAACTTCACCGGAATCGCCTGGGTCGCCCTGGCTGGCCACGTGCTTTACGGGATTGTCCTGGTGGCTATCCTGCGCCTGATCGGCCGCTCCCCGGATTGAGAACCGGATGAAACCCGGCAACTTAGCCGGGTCTCCCCGGCGCAAGCCCCGGTTTCTTCGGCAATTTTCCGCCTATCACACGGCTCCTCCCGCCGCTTCCCTGCCCAAAGGGTCAACAGGCTTGCCCAATGGCGCCGCCCTGTCTATTCACTTCGCCCAAGGCACCGGCTCCGCCTTGAGGGGCCTGTGCAGAACGGGACAGGGACCAGACTTTGCGCACACGGCTCGCGATCAGAATCCACAGCTTTCTTGAACGCCGCTTCCCCGAGCGGCGGGTGTTCCTGAAGTCCGACAACGATACACGCTTCATCCGGCTGCGATCAGAAACCCAGCTGGCAGCCGTTGCAGGCGTTACCCTGTTTACCGCCTGGACCATTGTCGCCACCGCGATTGTGCTGATGGACAGTATCGGGTCAGGCAATTTCCGCGAATTGGCCAAACGCGATCAGCAGACCTACCGCGAGCGGCTCAACGCTATCTCCGATGAACGCGACACCCGCGCTGTTGAGGCCCTGGCGGCGCAGGACCGTTTCAATGCCGCGCTGACACAGATTTCGATGATGCAGTCCGAGCTTCTGGCCTCGGAAACCCGCCGCCGCGAGCTGGAAACCGGCATCGAGGTTATCCAGTCCACCCTGCGCGACACCATGCGCCAGCGCGACACCGCCCGCAAATCCCTGGCGCAGCTCAAGGCAGACACCCAGGACGAGAACGCCCCTCACGCTGTCATCGCCAGCGCTTCGGCGCAGATGGACCTGCTGGCAGGGGTGCTGTCGGACACCGCAGCGGAACGCGACCGGATCATGGCCGATGCCCGCGACGCCATCGGCCAGCGCGACGAGCTGGAACTGGAACTGCAGCTGATGGACGAGCGCAACAGCCAGATTTTCCGCCAGCTGGAAGAAGCGGTGGCGGTTTCTGTCACCCCGCTCGACAAGATGTTCCGCAACGCCGGCATGCCGCCTGAGCGTATTCTGGAACAGGTCCGCCGCGGCTATAACGGCCAGGGCGGGCCGCTTGCCCCTTTGGCAATGTCGACCCGCGGTGAGGAACCCACAGCCGAAGCGTTGCGGGCCAACAGCATCCTGGCCAAGCTGGATCAGCTGAACCTTTACCGCCTGGCCGCCCAGCAGGCGCCTTTTGCCACGCCGGTGAACCTGGGCCAGGTGCGCCAGACCTCGGGCTTCGGCTACCGCCGCGACCCCAAGACCGGCGGCCGCCGCCTGCATAAAGGGTCGGATTTTGCCGGCGGCACCGGCACCGATATCTTTGCCACTGCCGACGGCGTTGTCACCCATGCCGGCTGGCAGTCGGGCTACGGCAGGATGGTCACCATCCGGCATGCCTTCGGCATCGAAACCAGATACGCCCATAATTCGAAACTCCGCGTTACAAAGGGCCAAAGGGTCTCGCGCGGGGATCACATTGCTGATATGGGTAACACCGGACGGTCCACCGGGACCCACCTCCATTACGAGGTCAGGGTCAACGGGCAACCTGTAAACCCCATGATCTACATCAAGGCTGCGAGAAATGTTTTCTAAAAGCAAAATCAACGAGCCCGGGCCGAAGCAGGCCGAAGCAACCCCGGCTCCCACTGCTGCGCCGGCGGCTCCGGTCAGCGACTACAGGTCCAGCGCCCCCAAGGCCAAGCCAGCCGCGTCGCTGCTCAGCTCTGACCTGCACATCACCGGCAACGTTAAGACCACCGGCGACATCCAAGTCGAAGGCACGGTCGAAGGCGACATCCGCGCGCATCTGCTGACGGTCGGTGAAACTGCCACCATCAAGGGCGAGGTCACCGCCGATGACGTGGTCATCAACGGCCGTATCGTTGGCCGCGTGCGCGGCCTGAAGGTGCGCCTGACCGCCACCGCCCGCGTCGAAGGCGATATCATCCACAAGACCATCGCCATTGAAAGCGGCGCCCACTTCGAAGGCTCTGTGCAGCGCCAGGACGACCCGCTGAACCCGGGCGGCCGCAAATCCGCCCCCGCCGCAGCACCTTCTGCCGTTCCGGCTCCGGCCCCGTCTGCAGCCGTAAAAGCAGCGACTGCCGCGCATAAAGCCGAGGGCTGATCCGCCGTTACTGCCGGATCCGGCATGACCATTTCAAAAGCCGCAGGCCATCGCCTGCGGCTTTTTTGTACCCGGTCAGCTTCGCATTCTGCCAGTCCCGCAACGGTATCTTGTATTCCTTACCTTGCACCCGCGAGTTGAGGCCGATAGTTAACACGGAAAATACAGGACTGCGGCCCGGCACGCGGCACAACGAAAAGGGTATTTTTGGGAAATGGCGACAGTAAACTTGAATGATCCGAGCGGAACCTGGTCGCTCAATGACCTGAACTCTCCGGATTTTGCCAACGCAAGCATCACAACGCAAACTTCCAGCCTGATTGTCTTTACCGGCACCAACGGGGCTGGCTTCAGCCTGACCGGGGATTTTTCCTCCGCGTCCCCTTATTCCTGGACGCTAAAGTCTCTCAGCATCACATCCTACGGAACTCCAGTTCTTTCGTTCTCCGGCTTTTCGATGAATTTCTACACGTTCGCCTCCTCCAGCGGCGCACGTCTGGAAGCATCCATTCTGGCCGGCAGCGATACAATCACCTCCAACATGGCCGAGGGACAGCGCTGGCTCACCCATGGCGGCAATGATACAATCAAGCTTGGAACCGGTGACGACACGCTGTACGGCGGCAGCGGCACGGACCGCCTGATTATTGCCGACACATTCGGCAATGCGTCTTTCTCCTCAAACTTCAGTACGGTCACAATCGACTCGGGCGATGGCCGCGATATTGTGTCCTCGATCGAACAGCTGGAATTTTCCGACCGGACCTTTGCCCTGACAACCGGCAGCTACAGCGGCAATTCCCTGACCGGCGACACATCCGCCGGGCTTTCCAGCGACCTGATTTTAGGCGGCGCCGGCAATGACACCTTGTCCGGTCTGTCTGGCAGCGACTTGTTGCTGGGGGAAGATGGCAATGACCGCCTGCTGGGTGGCGCCGGTCGCGATACGCTCAACGGCGGCGATGGCGATGACGACCTTTGGGGGGGCAGCGGACGCGACATGCTGATTGGCGGCATGGGCGATGATCTGCTGATTGGCGGCAAACACGGCGACAGGCTGCTGGGCGGCGGCGGCGCCGATGAGCTGAAGGGCGGCCATGGCAAGGACGTTCTGATCGGCAATTCGGGCAACGACCTGCTGGTCGGCGGCGGCGGCAGCGATACACTGAAGGGCGAGTCCGGGCGCGACATGCTGCTGGGCCACAAGGGCAACGACGTGCTGACCGGCGGCAGCAACGCGGATACCTTCGTCTTCCACAAAGGCCACGGCAACGACACTATCACCGATTTCACCGCCGGAGAGGACCGCATCGCGATCGGCCGCGGCGCCTCCCGGCTGAGCCAGCTGGATTTTGACAGCCAAGGCGATGACGTCCTGGTCTCCTTTGCCAATGTCACCATTCTGGTGGAAGACATCACCGTGGCGCAGCTGCAGGACGCGGACAACTTCCTGTTCTGACCGCTGCAACCATTGACCTGCTCAAGGCGCGCCCCGGCGGCGCGCCTTTTGTCATTTCAGCATCCACCGCCCGTCCGGCCAGAAGGCGTGAAAGGCAAAGGCAAACATCACATCATGCGCCACGTCGAACCCGCTTGCGTCGCGCACCCGGACCGAGCCGATGTCCCGCCCCTTGGCCAGCGTGCCCGCATCCAGCGCCGAGGCCTGCCCGGCCCGCCAGCTGAGCACCACGCCCGCTTCCCGGATCTCGCCCGTTTTTGCCAGCCGCGCCAGCGGCCAGGCCCGGCTGCCGACCCGCACCACCCGGTCCAGCGGTGCCAGCCCATGCGGCGGCGGGGTGCCGTCATACAGAAACGGCCAGTCTGACGTGTCATACCCCCGGTAAGGGTTTTGCCCGTAGCGCCTGTTATAGCCAGGCTGCGCCATCACCAGACCATCCGGGTTGCGCGCTTTGAACTCTTGCCAGCTTTCGACCCAGCTGGGCAGACTGGCCAGCCGCTGGCCGCTCATCTCGCCGGCAATGCCGGTGCCGATCGCCTGCTGCCACCAGCTTTGGGTTTCGCGGTCATACATCACCATGTCGGAATAACGCAGCTTGCCGGTGACCCCGAACCGCAGCACCCCCGCCCGGGTGCGCCGGTCGAATGTCATCGCCGAATTGCACAAGGGGCAATAGGTCACCGCCACCGGCACGCCTGCCACCACATCGTTCACGATCTCATGCCAGGTAAGGTAACGCAGCGGATAGGCGCGGGCCGGCGCGCCCTCTATTTCCAGCGCGATCACCGGCTCCCGCGGCGTCAGCCGCCGGTCCCTGGCCGCCGCTGTGAACTGCGGCGCATCCAGCGCCGGAATGCCGTCCTTGGGCACCCCGCCGGAGCGGATCTGCCCCCAATCCCCGACACTCGTCCGGCTGAAATCGGTTTTCGGCCATTCACGTTTCCATTGGGCAGGCTCAGCCTGCGCCATCCAGGGCAAAAACATTGCCGCACTCATCAACAAACGTCCCAGCATACAAAACTCCCTGCTGAACCCCCAGTATTCGGGACAAGCCGGGACTGAACAGTGGGAAACACAGGCTTGTGACATCATGTCAGAGGCTTGGCACAGCGCAGGGCTGCAACGGCAAAGGCCCGCCCCCGGATACCGGGAACGGGCCTTGGATTTTCCGGAAAACCGGAGGTCCTTATTCGGTGACGGTCACCTTGGTCATGGCGTCGGGCTGGCCGATCACCGCGCCGTTTCCGCCTGTGCCCAGCTTGATCGCGTCAACCACATCCATGCCGCCGGTCACCTTGCCGACAACCGTGTACTGGCCGTTCAGGAAATGGCCCGCATCAAACATGATGAAGAACTGCGAATTGGCGCTGTTCGGGTTTTGCGACCGGGCCATGCCGACCACGCCGCGGTCAAACGGCAGGTCCGAGAACTCGGCCGGCAGATCGGGACGGCTGGAACCGCCGCGCCCGGCAGCACTCATGTCGCCGCCGGCCTTGCCGAACTCGACGTCGCCGGTCTGCGCCATGAAGCCCTCGATCACCCGGTGGAACACCACGCCGTCATACTGGCCCTCAGTGGCCAGTGCGGTGATCTGCGCCACATGTTTGGGCGCCACATCCTCAAAGAGGTCGATCTTGATGGTGCCGTTGGCCTCGCCCTCGACCTGAACTTCCAGGCCGGTAGCAAAAGCAGGCCCTGCTGCCAGCAGAGCCACCAGGGACAGGCTTTTAAGCATCCGCAGCTACCTTTACGCTGATCATCCGGTCCGGGTTTGCCGGCGGCTCGCCTTTGGTGATCGCATCCACATGCTCCATACCCTCAATGACACGGCCATAAACGGTGTACTGGCCGTTCAGGAAGTGGTTGTCCTTGAAGTTGATGAAAAACTGCGAGTTGGCGCTGTCCGGGTTCGCCGAGCGCGCAGCACCCAGAGTGCCGCGGTCATGCGGCAGCTTGGAAAACTCAGCCGGCAGGTTCGGCAGGTCCGAGCCGCCAGTTCCCGCCATGCGGATGTTGAAACCGTCTTCCATGTCGCCATTGGCCACGTCGCCGGTCTGCGCCATGAAGCCGTCAATCACCCGGTGGAAACAGACGTTGTCGTATTCGCCGGCACGGGCCAGTTCCTTCATGCGCTCGGCGTGTTTCGGCGCCACGTCGGGCAGCAGCTCAATCACGACGTTGCCGTCTTTCAGTTCAACAATAACGGTGTTTTCGGGATCTTTAATCTCGGCCATCTGGCTCTCCTGTCGTCGAAATTTGCACAGATACCTAAGGCCAGCGCCCGGAAATGCCAAGGGAGCATTGACTGATGCGCAAAAACCCCCGAAACAGCCCGCGGATTTACCTGCATTTTCACCATAAGGGGTCTCGCTGATGGGCTGGAAAACACTCGACGACATGGATCTGAACGGCAAGCGCGTGCTGGTGCGCGTGGACATCAACGTGCCGATCGTCGACGGGGTTGTCACCGACTCCACCCGCATCCGCCGCATTGCCCCTTCTGTGCGCGATATTCTGGCTGCCGGCGGCAAGCCGATCCTCTTGGCCCACTTCGGCCGCCCCGGCGGCGAGCGCCGCGAGAACCTGTCGCTGAACCAGCTTGTGCCGACGCTGGAGCGCGCCTTTGAAACCCGCGTGTTGTTTGCCGCCGATTGCATCGGTGCGGGCGCCGAGGCCGCCGCAGACGCGCTGCAGCCGGGTGAAGTGCTGCTGTTGGAAAACACCCGCTTCCACGCGGCCGAGACCAAGAACGACCCCGAACTGGCCGCAGGCATGGCGCGCCTGGGCGAAGTTTACTGCAACGACGCCTTCTCGGCTGCCCACCGCGCGCATTCCTCGACCGAGGCGATTGCCCGCCTGCTGCCTGCCTGCGCCGGCCGCCTGATGCAGGCCGAACTGCAAGCGCTGGAAAGCGCCCTGGGCCAGCCGCAGCGCCCGGTCACCGCGGTTGTCGGCGGCGCCAAGGTCTCCACCAAGCTGGAACTCTTGGGCAACCTGATCGAGAAGGTCGACCACCTGGTGATCGGCGGCGGCATGGCCAACACCTTTCTGGTGGCCAAGGGCCTGCCGGTCGGCATCTCGCTGGCCGAACGCATCATGAAGGACACCGCAGCCGAGATCCTGGCCAAGGCCGAGGCCGCAGGCTGCGAGATCATCCTGCCTTCCGACATCGTGGTCGCCAAAAAGTTCGAAGCCCATGCTGAGCATGAAATCCTGCCCGCCGATCAATGCCCGGACGACGGCATGATCCTGGACGCAGGCCCGGAAAGCGTCGCCCGCATCATCGAGGTGTTTGCAAACAGCAAGACCCTGATCTGGAACGGCCCGCTCGGCGCGTTTGAGCTGGAACCGTTCGACGCCGCCACCAACGCCGCTGCGCTGAAAGCAGCCGCGATGACCCGCTCGGGCCAGCTGATTTCCGTGGCCGGCGGCGGCGACACCGTGGCCGCGCTGAACGCCTCCGGCGCGGCCGGCGATTTCACCTATATCTCCACCGCCGGCGGCGCCTTCCTGGAATGGATGGAAGGCAAAGAGCTTCCCGGCGTCGCGGCACTCGACCAGTAACCGGAAACGCCCGCCCGGTCAGCCGGACGGGCGCCTTCCGCGGGTTGCGGGTTCAGGAGCCCCCTTCCGCTCCCGGCCGTGCCGAGAAAAATCACCCTGTGGACAGTTTTAGGATTCACAAGCCGATTCGGTTGTGGCATAACAGAGGCAGACGCCGGGAAACGGCGCAAAAACAAAAACTTGAGCAGTAACATACAGGCACCTCCAAAGTGACCCGAAGCAATCGCCCGTCGCTGGGCGCCATCGCCTTTTTTGCCATCGCCTTCGCGCTCAGCGCGTATTTCACCTTTGCGGCGGTGCAGGGCGACTTCGGTCTGTTCAGACGGGTCGAGATCCAAGCCGAAGCAGAAGAACTGCGGCTGGATCTCGACCGTCTCCAGTCCCGGATCGGCGGCATGGAAAACCTGACCCGCCGCCTGTCCGACGACTATCTCGACCTTGATCTCCTGGATGAGCAGGCCCGCTCGGTGCTTGGCCTTGTCCGCGCGGACGAGATTGTCATCCGCTAAGCGCCCTCCTGTCCGTCCCCCCTTTGCCGCGCTTGCTGTTTGCTGCGTGGCATTTTTGCGTTCCATGGGCGGATTTTTACGCGGCGGAAACCCCGCGGCAGAATAACACTATTCAGCCGGGCCAAAACCGGGTATCAATTGGTTTAACACTAAACTATCTAGCCTGCAGGGGGAGTCGACCACCATGGCCGCTAGGAAAAGCGCAAAGAAACCAAACGTTTCTGCCGAAGAGCTTACGAAACACTACCGCGAAATGCTGCTGATCCGCCGATTCGAGGAAAAATCCGGCCAGCTTTACGGCATGGGTCTGATCGGCGGCTTCTGCCACCTCTACATCGGCCAGGAAGCGGTTGTTGTCGGGCTTGAGGCCGCAGCTGAGGAAGGCGACAAGCGCGTCACCTCCTACCGCGACCACGGCCATATGCTGGCCTGCGGCATGGACCCGGACGGCGTCATGGCCGAATTGACCGGCCGCGAGGGCGGCTACTCCAAGGGCAAGGGCGGCTCCATGCATATGTTCTCGAAAGAGAAGCATTTCTATGGCGGCCACGGCATCGTCGGCGCCCAGGTGCCGCTTGGTGCCGGCCTTGCCTTTGCCGACAAATACAAGGGCAACGGCCGCGTGACATTCGCCTATTTCGGTGACGGTGCCGCCAACCAGGGCCAGGTCTACGAGACCTTCAACATGGCCGCCCTGTGGAAGCTGCCGGTGGTCTTCGTGATCGAGAACAACCAATACGCCATGGGCACCTCGCAGCAGCGTTCCACCTCCAGCGCCGAGATCTGGGAACGCGGCAAGGCCTTCGGCATTCCGGGTGAGGCGGTCGACGGCATGAACGTGCTGTCCGTCAAGGAAGCCGGCGAGCGCGCCGTGGCCCACTGCCGCAGCGGCGACGGCCCCTATATCCTCGAAGTCAAAACCTACCGCTACCGCGGCCACTCAATGTCGGATCCGGCCAAATACCGCACCCGCGAAGAGGTCCAGAAAATGCGCGAAGAGCGTGACCCGATCGAGCACGTCCGCGAGATGCTGCTGACCGGCAAACACGCGACCGAGGACGACCTCAAGGCGATCGACAAGGAGATCAAGGAAATCGTCTCCAAGTCCGCAGATTTCGCCAAGGAAAGCCCGGAACCCGCGCTCGAAGAGCTGTGGACCGACATTTACGCCGACGAAGTCCCGCAGGAGGCCAGCGCCTGATGCCGCATTTCGAAATCCACGCAACGGATGTTGAGGCCGCAAAGACCTTTTACAGCGGTCTGTTCGGCTGGCAGTTTGAGCCGATGCCGGGCGGCGAAGATATGGCGTATCACCTGATCGAAGGCGCCGATATCGGCATGGCCCATGGCGTGACCGGCGGCCTGATGAAACGTATGGGCGATGCCCCTGCCGCCGGCGGCCCGGTCCGAGGCGGCACCATGACATTTGAAGTCGACGACTGTGACGAGCGCTACAGCTGGGCGCTTGGCAACGGCGGCGCCGAGGCGCTGCCGCCCCAGGACTATCCCGGAATTGGCCGCTGCGCCTATGTTGAGGACGGTCAAGGCAACATCGTCGGAATGATCACTCCTGCGGAGAGCAACTGATATGGCAACCGAAATTCTTATGCCCGCCCTGTCGCCGACCATGGAGGAAGGCACGCTGGCCAAATGGCTGGTCAAGGAAGGCGATACCGTGAACTCCGGCGATATCATGGCCGAGATCGAAACCGACAAGGCCACGATGGAGTTCGAAGCTGTTGACGAAGGCATCGTCGGCAAGATCCTGATCGGCGAAGGCACCGAAGGCGTCAAGGTGAACACGCCCATCGCGGTGCTGGTCGAGGACGGAGAGAGCTACGACGCCTCTGCCGCGCCGGCATCCGCCGCCGCCAGCGAAGCGCCGGCGGCCGAGGCACCTGCGGCGCCCGCAGCTGCTGCCGCGGCTGCGCCGGTCGCCTCCGTGACCCTGGAACCGGATTATCCGGAAGGCACCGAAATGGTGCAGACCACGGTCCGCGAAGCCCTGCGCGACGCCATGGCCGAGGAAATGCGCCGCGACGAAGATGTGTTCCTGATGGGCGAGGAAGTCGCCGAGTACCAGGGCGCCTATAAGATCTCCCAGGGCCTGCTGGACGAATTCGGCGCCAAGCGGGTGATCGACACGCCGATCACCGAACATGGCTTTGCCGGCATCGCCACCGGTGCGGCCTTCGGGGGCTTGCGCCCGATTGTCGAGTTCATGACCTTCAACTTCGCCATGCAGGCGATTGACCACATCATCAACTCGGCGGCCAAGACGCTGTATATGTCCGGCGGCCAGATGGGCGCCCCGATGGTGTTCCGCGGCCCCAATGGTGCTGCCGCCCGCGTCGGCGCCCAGCACAGCCAGGACTACGCCGCCTGGTACATGCAGATCCCCGGCCTCAAGGTGGTGATGCCCTACTCCGCGTCCGACGCCAAGGGGCTGATGAAAACCGCGATCCGTGATCCCAACCCGGTGATCTTTCTGGAGAACGAGATCCTCTATGGCCGCGCCTTTGATGTGCCTAAGCTGGATGACTACACCGTCCCCTTCGGCAAGGCCCGGATCTGGCGTGAAGGCACCGACGCCACCATCGTCTCCTTTGGCATTGGCATGACCTATGCGCTGGAAGCGGCTGATAAGCTTGCAGAAGACGGCATCTCGGCCGAGGTCATCGACCTGCGCACCATCCGCCCGATGGACCTGCCCACAGTGATCGCCTCGGTGCAGAAGACAAACCGTCTGGTCACGGTCGAGGAAGGCTGGCCGCAGGGTTCGGTCGGCAGCTATATTGCCTCGGAAGTGATGCAGCAGGCCTTCGATTACCTTGATGCGCCGGTCATCACCTGCACCGGCAAGGACGTGCCCATGCCTTATGCAGCCAATCTCGAACGCCACGCGCTGATCACCACGGATGAGGTGGTCGCAGCCGTGAAGCAAGTGACCTACCGGTAAGGAGCCTCAAGATGCCCACAGAAATCCTGATGCCCGCGCTGTCTCCCACCATGGAGGAAGGCACCCTTGCCAAATGGCTGGTCAAGGAGGGCGACACCGTCTCCTCCGGCGACCTGATCGCCGAGATTGAAACCGACAAGGCCACCATGGAATTCGAAGCCGTGGACGAAGGCGTGGTCGGCAAAATCCTGATCGCCGAAGGCTCCGAAGGCGTGAAGGTCAACACCCCGATCGCGGTGCTGCTGGAAGACGGCGAAAGCGCTGATGACATCGGCACTGCTCCGGCCTCCTCTGAACCCGCCGCAGCATCTGCCGCAGCCGAGCCGGGGCCTGCAGCGTCGCCCTCTCCTGCCGCGGCCTCACCAGCCCCGGCAGCCCCCGCCGCGTCTGATGGCAGCCGGATCTTCGCGTCACCGCTGGCGCGCCGCATCGCCGCGGACAAGGGCCTGGACCTCGCCCAAATCAAAGGCTCAGGCCCCAAAGGCCGCATCGTCAAGGCAGACGTCGAAAGCGCCAAGCCGCAAGCCGCCGCTGCCCCGAAAGCAGACGCTGCACCCGCCGCCGCTGCCCCGGCGGCCGCAGCACCAGCAACCGGCCCCTCCGCCGATCAGGTTGCCCGCATGTACGAGGGCCGCGACTTCGAAGAGGTCAAACTGGACGGCATGCGCAAAACCATCGCCGCCCGCCTTACCGAAGCCAAGCAGACGGTGCCGCATTTCTACCTTCGCCGCGACATCCAGCTGGATGCGCTGCTGAAATTCCGCGGTGAGCTGAACAAGCAGCTTGAAGGCCGCGGCGTGAAGCTTTCGGTCAACGACTTCATCATCAAGGCCTGCGCCCTGGCGCTGCAATCGGTGCCGGATGCGAATGCTGTCTGGGCCGGCGACCGGGTTCTGAAAATGAAAGCCTCGGATGTGGCCGTTGCCGTCGCTATCGAAGGCGGTCTGTTCACCCCTGTTCTGCAGGACAGCGATATGAAATCGCTCTCTGCGCTCTCAACCGAGATGAAGGACCTCGCCAAACGCGCCCGCGACCGCAAGCTGGCGCCGCATGAATACCAGGGCGGCTCTTTCGCGATCTCCAACCTCGGCATGTTCGGCATCGACAATTTCGACGCCATCGTGAACCCGCCGCATGCCGGCATCCTGGCGGTTGGCGCCGGCGTCAAAAAGCCCATCGTCGGCAAAGACGGCGAGCTGGCGGTGGCCACGGTGATGTCCGTAACCCTATCGGTCGACCACCGGGTGATCGACGGCGCCCTTGGCGCGGAGCTTTTGAACGCGATCAAGGACAACCTGGAAAACCCGATGGTGATGCTGGCCTGATCCGCCTTCACTGCGAAACCTTAACAGCCCCGGCCAAGACCGGGGCTTTTCCTTTACCTCAAGACACGCGGTCAGGCAGCTGAACACAAACGAAAAAAGGGGCGCGCCCGCCCCCTTTCATCTTTCCAAAAATACTCACCTGCGCAACACCCGCCGCGCCCGCGCCACCAGCGGCGGCGCGCTGATCTCTCAATACTGAAAGCCGGGCGTCGAGGCCGACAGCGCCGCCTCATCCGCGTCCATCTCCGCCGCGATGCCATCGAACAGCGGCGTCGACAGATAGCGCTCGCCAGTATCCGGCAGCACCGCCAGCAGCACAGCTCCCTCCGGCGCGCTCTCCGCCACCTTGATCGCCGCCGCCAGGCTTGCACCGCCGGAAATCCCGGTCAGGATGCCTTCTTCAGCCGCCAGCCGCTTGGACCAGGCAATGCTCTCCTCGCCGCTCACCGGCTCCAGCATATCGAAATAGCCCTTGTCCAACGCCTCCTGCAGCACCAGCGGGATGAAATCCGGGGTCCAGCCCTGGATCGGGTGCGGGTTAAAAGCCGGATGCGTCGCCGCCGGCTCGCCCTCATCATTGCGCGCCTGCGCCTCACCCGACTGCACCAATGCGGCATTGGCAGGCTCGCTGAGGGTGATTTTCAGATCCGGCCGCGCGCCCTTCAGCACCCGCCCCAGGCCGGTGACCGTGCCGCCGGTGCCATAGCCCAGCACTACATGATCCAGCCGCTGCCCGTCAAAATCACCCAGGATCTCCCGCGCGGTGGTGGCCTCATGAATGTCGGCGTTGTCCTTGGTCTCAAACTGATGCGCCAGAAACCAGCCGTTTGCTTCGGCAAGCTCCTTGGCCTTCACCACCATGCCGACGGCCTTGTCCTCCTTGCGGGTCAGCACCACCTTGGCGCCCAGCATCCGCATCAGCCGCCGCCGCTCGACGGAAAACCCGTCATGCATGGTGATCACCAAAGGATAGCCCTTGGCGGCGCACACCATCGCAAGGCCGATCCCGGTATTGCCGCTGGTCGCCTCCACCACGGTCTGCCCCGGCGCCAGCCGGCCCTCGCGCTCGGCAGCCTCAATGATGTTCAGCGCCAGCCGGTCCTTCACCGATCCCGCCGGATTGAACGCCTCAAACTTCACATACATTTGAACATGATCCGGTGCGATCCGGTTCAGCCGGATGGCCGGCGTGTCACCCACGGTTTCCAGGATCGACCCATACAAACGGCCGCGGCCTTCGGTTGTGTAAATCATCGTCTTTCCCCCGTTCCTGTCGTCTCAGTTAGCTATTGCTTCCAAACATATGCCCATCGCCGCCGCTCTGATCAAGGAAAGACCGCCGCAGCCACGCAAGGAAAGACCGGTGTTCAAAGCGTTGCAGCCGAAGCAGAACCAGATGCTCTGCCAACGCCCCGGCGCAGACGGAAACAAGGCCGGAAATCCTGAGAAAAGAAACGGAACCCCAGTCCCTTACCCCAAAAACCCGGCCAACAAAAAAGGGGCGCCAAACGCCCCTTCATCTTTCTTGCAAATACTCAATTCCCGCGGCCGGCGCCAGATGCCTCACTCCGCAGCAGGAGACCCCGCCGGCACCACCTGATCCATATTGACCGAAGGCTGATCACAACCCGCCTCGCCGACAATCCTGGCCGGCACGCCCGCCACTGTAGTGCAGGGCGGAACCTCCGCCAGCACCACCGACCCGGCGGCAATCCGGCTGCAATGGCCAACCTTGATGTTGCCCAGAACCTTGGCACCGGCGCCGATCAGCACGCCATCGCCGATTTTCGGATGGCGGTCCTGCTCTTCCTTGCCGGTGCCGCCCAGGGTCACCGAATGCAGCATCGACACATTGTCGCCCACCACCGCGGTCTCGCCGATCACAATGGAATGGGCATGATCAATCATGATCCCCTTGCCGATCCGGGCGCCGGGGTGGATGTCGATGCCGAAAATCTCGGACGTGCGCATCTGAAAGAAATAGGCCAGATCCTTCTGCCCCTGCTCCATCAGGTAATGGCTGACCCGGTAAGCCTGTACCGCCTGGAACCCCTTGAAATACAGGATCGGCTGCAGCAGCCGGTGGCTGGCCGGGTCGCGCTCGTTGATCGCCATCAGGTCGGCACGGGCCGCCTCTACCAGTTCCGGGCAGTCCGCATAGGCGTCATCGACAATTTCCCGCAGGATTGTCATCGACATCTCGTTTGAGGACAGCTTGGCGGCGATCCGGTAGGACAGCGCCTTCTCCAGCGTCTTGTGGTGCAGGATACAGGCATGGACCAGCCCGCCCATCAATGGCTGGGTGGCCACGGCCTCCTCTGCTTCGCGGGTGATGCGGTCCCATACGGGATCCACTGGCGTTACGGCTTGCTGTGTTTTTGCCATGGGTCAACGTCCTTTCTCCGCTCAGACTACCCATCTAAGGTGGAATGCAGCAAACGCAAACCCGTGATGAGGCATATTTTTGAAATGAATGAGTCGGATCAGGCGCAGCTGAAACAGCAGATTACCGCCCAGTTGGCGCTGAAGCCGGCGGCGCACAGGTGTATCAGATGCGCTTCGGGCTGACAGGTTTTTGCGCCCGGAATCAAGCCGCAGGCGCCGGGTGAGCGCCTGCCCTTAGTTGCAATCCGCCCGCGCCGCCGCCAGGCGGCGCTGCGCCCAACGGCTGGCCGGACAGGTTCCCTGCCCGGATCAGCGGGCGGGAGCGCTCCGCTCCGCGTCCATCGCAGCCGCCAGTTCCCGCAGCACCAGCCGGGTGCAGCTTAGATATTCCGGATCATCCAGAAACGGCTCGGCGGCCAATGCAAACCGCCGGGCTGCCGCACTCAGAGACCCATCGCCCCAGCGCGGATGCAGACGGCCCATCAGGCGGCAATGCGCGGCCGCCTCCGCCGCACCGCCTAAGATACGGCGGCACAGGTGCAGCCGTATGTTCTCCGGCACCGCCAGCAGCGCCCGTGCCACGGCAGACACATCGCCGGGCAGCACAGGAAACCTCATCCCAGCACACATTTGGCCGCAGGTCCGGCGCCGAACCGGGCGGAGCGCTGCGCAATTTCCAGACTGTCGCCCGGCTGCACCCCGTCCGCTGCTTGCAGTGCCGCCGGATAGGTCCAGCCCCGCGTTCCGGAACTCTCCTCCCGCAGCACCGTGTTCCCGCGCATCACCCGGATGCGGTAGGATTCGATCTCTTCGCCCAGCGGCACCTCCTCCAGCTCCCAGCTGTCACCCTCAATCCGCGTCCGGCGCACCCAGGAAGCCGCAATGTCCGCCCCCAAGCCGCCTGCCAGCCGCAAATGCACCGGCGCATAGGGGCGCAGGCCAACGCCCTCAAACGCCTCCTGCAGATGCAGATAAGACGGATCCTCCAGCGCCCGCCGCGCCGGGCCGATCCGGTAGTGCCGCAGCCGGCGCCGCTGTTCCGGCGCCAGTTCCATCTGCACCGGTGTTCCATCCAGCAGCACCACAAATGATCCGGCAGGCCAGACCGCAGGCATCAGCGCATCCGTGCCCTGCTGTCCGCGCAAGCGTCCGCGCAACAGATACGTCTGCGGCGCAATCAGCTCTGCCTCGCGGAACTGGAACAGCTCCCAGTTTCCGGCCGAGCCATCGCCGATCACCGCCGCATTGGCACCATTCAGGACTGCCTGCATATCGCGGCTTTCAAGCGAGCCGGAGATCAGCTTTACCTGAAGATCCGCCCCCAGATCCCAGCGCCCGGAACCGGCGGCGAACAGCGGCGATTGTGTCACCCCGACCACCTGCCGCGCCGCAACCACCTGTTCCAGCGCGTAATTTTCATCCGCCTCCGCGCCGTAAACCGCTACGCTGCCTGGCCAGGCCTGCGCCGTCAGTGCCAGATGCGGTGCATGCGGCACCTCGTCGCCGCGCATCAAGGGCAAGTCCATGAACAAGGGCAGCACCGGCCCAGGGGCTGCAAAGGCATTGACCCCCGGCAGCTCCTCCGCCACCGCGGCCAGATCATAGACACCGGGCTCGATCCGGACCGCCTCCACCATCTGCGCTTCCGCCTGCTCCACCCGGTCGATACGGTAGAGCTGGTCCTTGCCCTCCACCGGCAGGGAGACCACATCCCCCGCCCCCAGATGCAGCATCGAAGGCGGCAGCGAGAACCGCGCCGTATCGCGTGAGATCCGCGCCTCGGCCAGCCAGCGGCTGACGGTCTGGCGCGCCTCGGCTCGGGTCAGCGCCAGCGGCAGCTCGTTCTGGCTGACACTATGCGTCGCCTCATCCGGCAGCACCGCCTCAACCGAACCGGCAGCATGGTCGCCGCCCCATTCGGTGAACCGCAGCCGCACCCGGCCCGCCAGTTCCGCCTCGCTGGCGCGGGCGAGCTCCAGGCTGCCGTCCATCTCGTCATTCCCGGCCAAATGCGCCAGCGCCAGCGCCTCGGCGCCTGTCCCTTTGCGCATCCGGAACTTCAGCAGCCCGTCACGTTCCACCGCATCAAACCCGTGCCGCAGCATCAGGGGCTGCAAAACCGTGCGCGCGTCGCTGACATCCGGGTTCGCAAACCCATGCACCACGCCATATAGGCCAGTGACATCAATGTCATACAGACCGGAGCGGTGGCAAACCTCCTCCACCACCGATCCCAGTGTCCGCTGCCCGGCGCGCCCGTTCAGCCAATGGCCGCGCAGATAGTTTTCGCCATCGTTCCAGATCTCAATGCGGCTGGGAAAGGCCGGAAACGGCCGCGCATCCCAGGCCCAGACATAGGCGTTGGCCATGTCCAGCATCCGCCCTTCGTATTCTTCTGACAGCGGATTGTTGGCGGCCTCTCCCCAATAGCCCAGAAAGGCCCGCAGATAGGCAATCTGCATCAGGTCGTCCCGCAACCCGTTGGAATACCTCGGCAGTTTTGATTCCGAGCTTTTCGGATCCAGAAACTTGTTCGGCTGATTGGTGCCCTTGTCGATGGCAGCGCAGCCCAGTTCGGTGAACCAGACGGGCTTGGACTGCGGCACCCAATCGGTGGGCGCTGCCTGCCGCACCCCGCCGATCCGCTCGTGATGCTCACTTGTCCACCAGCTGCGGATATCCTTGTAACGCCACACCCAAGCCTCATCATGGGCGCCGTCGGTGATCGGGGTGCGGATTTGCGCTTCGCGGGCTTCCGGCGAGTGGTAGTACCAGTCAAACCCCTCGCCGCCTTCGACATTGCTGCGCAGATAGTCCGGATCATAGATCGCCGGCACGCCGGATTGCGCGTCCAGATGGTCCTCGCCGTCGCGCCAATCGGACAGCGGCATGTAATTGTCGATGCCAATGAAATCGATGTTGCCGTCCGCCCACAGCGGGTCGAGGTGGAAATAGCGGTCCCCCTCCGGCGACTGATAGCCCCAGTATTCCGACCAGTCAGCGGCATAGCCGATTTTGGTCTCTGCACCCAAGAGCGCGCGCACCTCTGCCGCCAGTCCTTTCAAGGCCTGAACCGCCGGAAAGCCGGTGGCGCCGCGGATCTGGGTCAAGGCCCGCATTTCCGAGCTGATGCAAAACGCCTCAACCCCGCCCGCCGCCGCACAGAGCGCCGCATTGTGCAGGATAAAACGCGACAGGCTCCATTCCTGCGGCCCGTTATAGGTGACGGTTCCCTCGCCCAAGGTGAAATCCGCCGCAGTGACGGTGCCAATGAAGCCCGCAACTTCAGCCTCCGCCGCCGCCGTGCCATCGGGCGACCCCGGCTGTCCGGGCGCCGCAGACAGCGTGATCCGCCCGCGCCAGGGCAGATGCGGCTGGCCGACAGCCCCGGTCCAGGGATCGGTCAACGAATTGTCTTCGGCCTGATCCATCAGGATGAACGGGTAGAACATCACCCGCAGCCCGCGGCCCTGCATCTCGCGGATCGACTGGATAACCGAGGCATCCGCCGGGGTGCCGCCATAAAGCGGCTCGCCGTCCTTCTTCAGCACTTCCTCAGCCGCGGTGCGGATCACGCCGCTGACAGACCAGGGCATGCTGCCCTCGGCGTGCTTATGCTCCACCTTGGGTTTCAGCGAACACTCACCGCAGCGCAGGTCGCCGCCGAACCACGACACAATCAACGAAGCCGCACCGCAGGCCGGCAGCTCAGCCTCCAGCGCGTTCAGCGAGGTCTTGAGATCACTAAGGCCCGA
This sequence comes from Leisingera sp. NJS204, assembly GCF_004123675.1. Classification (NCBI taxonomy): domain Bacteria; kingdom Pseudomonadati; phylum Pseudomonadota; class Alphaproteobacteria; order Rhodobacterales; family Roseobacteraceae; genus Leisingera; species Leisingera sp. NJS204. Next base: position 2,146,126 of record NZ_CP035417.1, read on the forward strand.
GGGCGTATGCTCATTGGCCGGCTTGGCATCCCCCGGCCCGCCGGAATACTGCACAACATCCGATGCCAGCGCGTATTCGCCGGTGCCGGGCATCAGCGCCACCCCCTGCACCAGCCGGCCCAGATCCTGCGCATGGCTGCTGCTGGCGGGCTGCTCGGGGCGCAGCACATCAAATGAAAACTGCGGCACCCGGTTGCCAAACCGGGCAAGGTCCAGGTTCTCCATCACCACATAGGCGGTGCCGCGGTAGGCGGGCACCCGGCCTGCGCCTTCGACCGCTTCCATCACCGGATCGGCCAGCTGGTCCATGCTGCCGGTGTAGACGGTCATGTTCAGATCCTTGGGCGCCACTTCCTCGCCATCAGCCCAGACGCGGGACACATGCGCGACCTCGCCCTCGCACAGCGCAATCGCCAGCGACACGGAATAGCCGTAGCTGGTCACCTGCGGCTGGCTGGGCCGCCCCTTGCCGCCGCCGCCGCTGGTCTGGGAGGTTTCCAGAAAGCGCGAGGTCCAGATCACCTGGCCGCCCAGCCGCATCCGGCCATAGACCTGCGTCATCGGTGTGCCTTCGCTGGCCTGGGTCAGGCGGAAACGGTCGACCCTGCCGGTCTCCACCGGATCCGCGCCGCTGCCCAGCAGCCGTTCGTCGATCACCCGGCCCAGAGTCGCGCCCACCGCGCGGCCAATCACCGCCGACGACAGCCCCGCCACGGTGCCGCCGATTGTGCCGCCAATCGCCGCACCGGCGGCAGAAAGAAGAATGGTTGCCATCAGATCATCTCCTTTGGAAAGTGAAACCGCGCCACGATGCGGCGCTGCCAGGGCGGGCTCAGCGGGCTTTCGACAACCCCGTGGCCTGTGTAGGCGTGGATGAAAGCAGGGCCTGGTTCGAGAGCGTCCCGCACGCCAGCCCTCAGTTCTGATATGGACGACTGCACCCCCAGATGCTTGGCCACCGACCCATCGCGCATCCGGAACAGGATCACATCGCCGGCGGCAGCCTCAGACAAGGGTTTCGCCACCAAATGCCGCGCCGCGGCCTGCCATAGCGCCTCAGCCCCCTGCGGTTCGGACCAATCCATCGTATAGGCGGGCGGCGCCTCGGGCTCGGCCCCGTACAGCTCCCGCCACAGCCCCCGGATCAGGCCCAGGCAATCGCAGCCCGCGCCCTTGCAGGCGGCCTGATGCACATAAGGCGTGCCGATCCAGCCGCGGGCGGCCTGAACCACCCGGTTCATCGTCTGCTGCCCCCGGTGTTCATGCCGGACTGGCGCGGCACCGCCATCACCCAATCTTCGCCCGGAATATCGGGGAAGCCCTGAAAATTCAGAAGGTTATTGAACTTCAGCCGGCAGGTTTCCATGCGCTTGTCGCAACCGGCCTCCAGCCGGACCGTGTCCCCCGGTGCCACTGCCGAACGGATCGGTTCCCACAGGGTGATCCGGCGCCCGCAGGCCTTGGTCTGATCCGCCTTTACGGCGCCCCACAGCCCTTTTGCCGCACCGCTTAGCACCATCAACCGCCCGCCGGTGAACCAATCCGGTTCAAATCCCGGCAGCGCGTCCCAATGGAACACCTCGTTGCGCTCAACTGCGATGGTCTGCAGCTCAACCGCGTAGCCGGGCGTCTCCAGATCAAAGCGGCAGGCCGCATCGCCCAGCACCGCCGTGCAAGGTTTCTGATAGATCCGCCCAAGCGGCTGGTTCAGCAGCTCCGTCAGCCCGCGCAGCTCAGCCTCGAACGCACCGCCCGCACGGCGGATCTCGCCGATTGATCCGCGGAACTGCAGCCAGCGCATTGATGCATCCTGCCAGTTCACCAGCCAGCAGCGCACCTCGGCACCGTCAAAGCGCCCCGCTTCAATGTCCTGCTCGCGCACGGCGGCGTCGCTTAAAACCCCCAGCGCTTCGGTGTTGTCGACAGACAGACCGGTGGCTTGGCTCACGGCCCGTGCCGTCAGCCCGCTGCCTGGCTGAAAGTGCAACCCGTCAAAGCTCAGCACACAGTCGTGATCGGTGAAACCCAGCACCGTGCCGTCACGCCGTTCCAGCGCCCAGGCCCGGCAGAGCGTGGTGACGCCGGTCTTAAGGTGGGCCTGTAACGCGTTGGAAAGACTGCTCATACCCGGACCTCCACCACCGGCACCGCCGGCGCCTCACCTGCTTGGAACGACGCCACGCTGGTCTGGATGCCAGTGGTATCAAAGCGCACCGGCACGTCGAATTCAAAGCCGGCGTTGATGCTAAGGCCGACCTCCGGCGGATGCGCCAGGGTGATCAACCCGGTGGCGGTGTCCAGCTGGTAATCGACGCTTTCGCGCAGCTCATCCTGTTCGATGCCGACCCGCACAGAACCCGCTACCGGCTTGGCAATCGGGCGCTGATAGGTGAACTCCCCCGACCGGTAGGTCTTGGCCAGCTGGAACGTCACGGTGCTGCCGTCGCCGATGGCAATCACCTGATCGCGGAAATCCGCCTCGGCGCTGGGCCGGGCTGATTTGTAGTCGCTCCAGTCCTTCCAGCGAAAGCCGTACAGCTGCCCTTGGCGGGCTTCGAAGAAGGCGATCAGGGTTTCGATATCCTCCAGCGCACGCAGGCCCAGACCGGCATCATAACGGCGGCGGGAATGCGCCCAGGGGGTGTTGCGTTCTTCAAACCCGTTGGCAAGCGTCACCACATCGGTGCGCCGCTCAGGCCCGCCGACCGAGCCGAAGCTAAGCGAAGCGGGAAAGCGGACTTCGTGGAAATTCATCTGGTTACCCTCCATCCTTAACGGTTGCGTCCGCCGCGTGACAACGCGCGGGACAGCTGTGCGGCAATCTGGCTGCGGCTGCGTTCAAAGCCTTTGACGTCGGGGGTGGAGACATTCATCACCACATTGACCCCGCCGCCGCCCTGGCTGCGCACGCCAAGCGAGCCGTCAGCGCCGCGGGTCAGCGGCAGGATCGCCTCCGGTCCGGCCTCGCCCATCAGCCCGGTGGCGCCGCGCATCGGGAATGCGGTTGGTCCGGTGACAACGCCGCCCTTGGCAAACGGCATCACCTTGCCTTGGCTGAAGGCGGCGCCATCGGCAAAAGGCAGGATGTTTCCGATCAGCGAGGTGAGGCCGTCGGTCAGCAACCCGCCGGCATGGTTCATCACCGGTTTCATGGCAGCGTTGTAGGTGGTGCGGATCATCGAGCGCGCCAGCGTGTCCATCGACTCCGACAGGCTGTCGCCGTCGAACACCAACCCGTCAAAAGCACGCCGCAAGCCCTTGGAAAGACTGCGGTCCAGTATCTGCGCGTCGCGGCCGGTTTCGGAAAACCCTTCTTTCACACGGCCCAGCGTTTCTGCAAAGGCAGCGGCCATTCCAGAGGCACCGTCCAGCGCTTCTCTCAAAGCCTCGCCTTGCAATTCCAGTTCTGCCATTGATGACGAGTCAGCCATCTGTTGTCTCCTTTTCCTGAGGGCCCGGGATGTCGGGGAAGTCCTGCATCAGCGCCGCCAGCCGGTCCCGGCCAAGCGGCTGCGGTGCTGCGGCCTCGCCCAGCATCAGCCGCAGCTCTGCCGGGGTCAGTTGCCAGAAGTCGCGCGGCAGCAGCCTGAGGCCTGCCATGCCCGCGCGCATCAGGGCGGGCCAGTCGAGCGCGCTCATTTGCCTTCCGGCACAGCAAAGCTGCGCACCAGCAGCTCTGCCGCCACCCGCGCCGCCTGCATGGGACCGCCGGTGATGGTGGCAGCGGCAAGATCATCACGGCTTAGGTCATGGCCGCCGCCCTCAAGGCCGGCCGCCAGCAGCGCCAGCACGTCGCGGGCGGAAAACCGGCCCTGCTCAAACCGCTGCACCAGATCCACCAGCGCGCCTTCCTCCAGCGCGGCCTCCAGCCCCGCCAGCGCGCCAAGAGTCAGCTTCAGCGCGTAAGGCTTTCCATTCACGAGTAATTCCGCCTCGCCTGCATGGGGATTCACCATTGGTTAAACCGCAGCAAAGCTGAGCTGGCCGGCACTGGCCAGCGACAGCTCATAGGTCGCTTCGCCATTGTGGCTGCCGGCATATTCAAGCGCGGTCACCTGAAACGCGCCCTGCACGATGCCGAAATCCGGGATGATGACCTGGAATTCCGGCGTCAGCCCTTCGAAAAACAACTGCCGGGCGCGTTCATCCGTCGCCTCGTCCCGGAAGATGCCGGAGCCGGAGATACTTGCCGAGCGCACGCCAGCACCAGCCAGCAACTCGCGCCAGCCGCCCTGGCTTTCGAGGCTGGTCACATCGACGCTTTCCGCATTGAAACTGATCCGCGTGGCGCGCAGGCCTGCGATGGTTTCAAACAGGCCGGCGCCGTTCATGTCCACTTTGACCAAAAGGTCCTTGCCGTTTTGAACTGTCATGGGTTTTCTCCCGGTAATTCAATTGGTTTTAGGGGTGTCCTGATATTCAGACGTCATCCACCCGCGCACGGAACCGCAGGGTGATCTGGCGGCCGCCGGTGTTCAGCCGTTCCGCCTTGGCCCGATCGAACCAGAGGCCGGTCAGCTGGCCGCGGGGCAGTGGTACGGAGGCGCCAACCAGCGCGTCGCAGACCGCCGCGGCGGTGGCCTTGGCGCCCGCAAAACCGGCGGTGTCGGTGGTGACAGTGATGAAGAACCGGTGCTCGGCGCCGCCTGCCGTCTTGTCGGAGCGGTCAAGCACCTCCTCCGATCCCAGCGCCACATAGGTCTGCGGCAAGGGGCCTGCGGGAATGGCGTCATAGATCGCGCCGCCGACCAGAGCTGTGAGGCCCGCGTCACCGGTCAGATGGGTGTAGACGGCGGATTGCAGCCCGCCTGCGATGGCATAGGTCATCCGCTCACCTCCTCAACCGCGAAACACGTCAGGTAGCGGGCATCTGGATCGGATTCTGCAATTGCATCAATACGGTAGATCCTGTTTCTGTCGCGGAATCGCTGATCCGGACGGGGCCGGGATGCAAAGCCTTCGGGCGATGCACGCAGGGTGATCCTGTATTTTTGCAAAGACAGGCTGTCCCCGCTCAGACGCCCGGAAAGCGACTTCACCTCGGCCCAAAGGGTGCCAAGCGCCACCCAGTCCTCGGTATAGCCGCCGGCGCCATCGGAGCTGCGCTGGGGGTCTTCCAGCACCAGCTTGCGGGTGAGTTTCGGAGGGTTTTTCATACCAGGCCTCCCAATGTCAGCCGCAGGCTGCGGTAGCGTTCGATCAGGCTGGTCACGCCAAAGGGCATGCAGCCGCCGTGCAGGCCGGTGTCGGCCCGGTATTCGTAGTAATGCGCAGCCAGCAGCATCACCGCCTGACCCAGATCGGCGGGCAAACCGCCCCAGTCCCCGGCCATGCCACACTGCAGGGATATCCGCGCCAGACCGCCGGTTGGAATGGCCGGCAGAAGGCTGCCTGCCGGGCAGAGACGCGGGCGCTGGCTGTCGCGCTCCAGGTGATAAAGGGAGGCATCCAGAACCGTTTCGGTGCCGCCGGCGTCGCGTATCGCAACCCCGGTCACCGATTGCACCGGGGCGATGGGCAGGATCATCCGGGCGCGGTCACGCCAGTGACGGATCTCCAGCTCGAATTCGCGTGTTATCAGCGCCTTGCCGGTCCTAGCCTCAATCGCTGCCAGGGCGGCGCGCAGAAAGCCAAACAGCACCTCATCCTGCAGGCTGTCCTCGCCAAAGCCGGTGCCCAGACGCAAATGCGCCTTGAACTGGGCCAGCGGCAGGGCGGCCTCGGGCACGGGTGTCACTTCGCTCAGCATCATCATCTCACTCCTGCGGGCCTTCCCCTGCTGCGGCCCTGATCTGCTGTCCGGGTGGGGTTCGGCGGGCATGCACCATCCCTTGCCGCTCGGACGGAGGGGAGCAGCTGGACGGCAAAGGACTGTGGGGTGCATGCCCGCCGGCGGACCGGTCTGCCGGTCCGCCATCAGCGCAAAGCGTTAGCTCGCGCCGAATTTCATCAGCTTGATCGCAGCAAAGTCGCTGACGTCGCCGCCGACCCGCTTGGTCGCGTAGAACAGCACATGCGGCTTGGCGCTGAACGGGTCGCGCAGCACCCGCAGATCCGGGCGTTCGGCAATCGTGTAGCCCGCGCGGAAGTCGCCGAATGCAATCGGGTAACTGTTGGCGGCCGGATCCGGCATGTCCTCGGCGATCAGCACCGGGTAGCCCATCAGGCGTGCAGGTTCACCCGCGGCCAGGCCGTCGGACCACAGGAAGCGGCCATCGGCGTCTTTCAGTTTCCGCAGCATTCCCGCAGTCTTGGAGTTCAGAATGAAGGTGGCATTGGCGCGGTATTCCGCCCCCAGCGCATAGACCAGGTCGATGATCGCGTCGCCGTTGCCGATCTCACCGTCCACGCCGGTCGCCTTGTAGCCGATGCTGCCCCAGGTCCAGATGTCGTTTTCAGCCACGGTGTAATCAAGGAAACCGCGGGGCTTATCGACGCCGTCGCCGTTGATAAAGGCGTCGGCCTCGGACCGGGAGAATTTGTCGGCAATGCGGCCTGCCAGCCAGCCCTCGATATCAAAGGCGCTGTCATCCAGCAGCCGCTGCGAAGCCTTGGGCAGCGCGCTCAGTTCGTGCAGCGGGATCGAGATACGGTCGATAGTACCGGTGGAGGTCTCTGCCGCCGGGCCGGTTTCATTGGCCCAGCCGGCCCCCATTTCGCTGTGGTCGATCAGCACGTCATATGACGATGCCTCTACATGCACCACGGAAGCGACGGCGCGGATCGAGGCGGAGGCATTCAGCACCGCCTTGACGGTTTCCGAGGTCTGCGGGTCAACCAGATAGCCGCCGTCGCCGCCCACGGCAGTGGACATCGCCTTGCCCTCCAGTTCCAGCCCGCGCAGGCTGTCGTCGTCGCCGCTGCGCAGGTAGGCGTTGAACGCCTTTTGATGCGGCGCGCCCGCGTCCTGGCTGGCTGCCAGATGGGGGCGGTTCTGAGAGATTGTCTTACGGTCCAGCATGTTCACTCGCTCTTCTGCCTGTTTCAGCCTTGATTGCACGTCGTTCTGAAAGCCCTTGAATTCATGAAGAAAGCCGGTGACGGCCTGTTTCACTTCATGGGCCAGGGGCGCTGTGTCCCCGGAGGTATCCGGGAGGTCTTGGTTGCTCATGATTGGTGTCCTGTTTTATGTCCGGCCTGCCTTGAGGCCGCAGGTGATCTGGCGCAGGCCTGTGGCCAGTGCGCGCAATGCGTCTGCCTCGGCATCCAGGGCAAAAGATTTGCCCGCCACCCGCGCTGCGGGCAGCATCGGGAAGGTGACCAGCGACACCTCCCACAGCTCCACCTCGGTCAATTGGCGGGTGCCGTCCTGGCCGCGGCTGGATTTCACGGTGCGGTAGCCGATTGACAGCCCGTCGATGGCGCCTGCTTCGATCAGTGCAGCAGCTTCGGCGCCCTTGGGAGTGGCGGTCAGGATGCGGCCCTTAACGTAAAGCCCGCGCTTGTCCTCGCGCACCTCGTCCCAGACGCCGATGGGCTGCGCCGGGTCGTGCTGCCACAGCATCTTGACCGTGCGGCCCTGATCCTGAAGCGCCTTCAGCGAAGCGGCATAGGCGCCGCGCATCACCACATCGCCGCCCTGGTCGGTCTGGCCGAACAGGCTGGCGTAGCCGCTGATTTCTGTTGCGTCCTTCAGCGAGAGGTCCTCGCCGAAGCGTGCGAATTTATGTTCAAGCCGGGGTGGTCCCTGCATGATATTTGCCTCGCAAGTTGTTGTTGTTACGGCAGTTGAACCGTCAAGAAGGATTGAAAGGCCTGCGCCAGGATCACCGCGGCAACGCCGTAGACGGTGAGCCAGAGGCGTTTCTCCAGCCGTTCCATCATTTGTTCGATCCGGTCGAGCCGGCGGTTCACCGCCTCGTTCTGGATCTGGGCGACCCGCTCATGGGCGGACAGGCGCAATCCCGGTGAACAATCGAAGGCATGCATCGGGTGCTCAGTCATCCTGTCCGCCCCCCGCTTGCGGCGCGGCGGCGGCTTCTGCGGGCAAACCCAGCAGCTGCCGCTTTTCCGCGGTGCTGAGGAAATCCGCGCCAGACACCCGGCGCCACTGCGCCTCGCGTTCGGCCGCCAAGGCGGGCAATTGATCAAGGTCGGGTTTCAGGGTCAGAACCTCGCCGGTCCAACCGGTAAGCCAATCGGCCAGCGCTGCGGTGACCTTGGCCGCCAAGGGCAGCACGGTCAGCCGGTAAAAGGCGCGGTGGGCCTCTTGATAATTGGCGTAGGTTGCATCGCCGGGAATGCCGAGCAGCATCGGCGGCACCCCGAATGCCAGCGCAATCTCGCGGGCGGCGGTGTCCTTGGTTTTCTGGAATTCCATGTCGGAGGGCGAAAAGCCCATTGGCTTCCAGTCCAGGCCGCCTTCCAGAACCATCGGACGGCCGGCATTTTTGGCGCCCTGAAAGTTTGATTGAATCTCGTCACTTAGGATGCGGAATTGTTCCTCGGACATGCGGCCATGGCCATCCGATCCTGTCCAGACCAGCGCACCGGAGGGACGGGCCGCGTTGTCCAGCAGCGCCTTGGACCAGCGGGAGGCGGCGTTGTGCACATCTATCGCCATTGCCGCCGATTGCAGGGATGAAAGGCCATAGTGGTCGTCCTGCGGGTGGAAGCTTTTGATATGGCAGATCGGGGATTGGGCAGGATCACTGGCAAAGCGGTGCTTGCGCCCGCCCACCACATAATCAAAACCCGCGGGCCAACCGTCCGGCCCCGGCACCACGTTCATCCGGTCGGAGCGCAGCACATGCAGCTCTGCCGGGGCGCTGTTCTCTGTCGTCACCGCCTCAATGTAGGCGTTGCCGGACAGCAGGAGATGGCCATACAGCGCCTCCAGCAGTTCGGCCTGGCCCTGCGCCGGGTTGGGGCGGGCCAGAAGCGCCAGCCAGGGGTGGCTGTCATAGCGCTGGCGGCTGTCCTGCAGCACCAGCGGCACAGCGGCGGCGGCCTCGGCGATCATACGGATCACCCGGTGGCCGACCGGATTGCCGGCAAAACCGCTGCGGGTCAGGGAGACGCTGTCGCGCGGGCTCCAGGCGGTGCGGCCTGCGCCCTGCCAGGAGACCACGCGGGCGGTCTGGCTGGCCTTCTGTTCCAGGGCGGTTTCCGGGGTTTCGGGCTTGTTGCGCCGCAGCAGGTCAAAGACCATTGTCCGCTCCTCATGGTTGCTGTTTCTGGCGCTCTGTGCCGAAGGGCCTGTTGCGCCTTTGCTGAGGATGATTAATGACAGAGAGGCCTGAAGATTTGGCCAGCGGTGCGTACGCAGGGGGCGCAACACCTTGATGTAACCCGTTGTAAAAATTGAAAATGGCAACGTTGCACGCTGCCATTTCCTGGTCTTTCCTTGCCGCAGTTCCCCCAGCCTGCGGCGGGGCTGCGTCTACAAGACCCGCACCTGCGGAAGCTGCAGTTTCGCCGCTGGATGAATGATCAGCTCATGCAAGGCCCAGACCAGCGCATCCAGCCGGTCGGGCGAGCCGCTGCCGCGGTAACCTTGCGGGGTCATCAGGCACATCTGGTCCTCCAGCTCTCCCAGCCCCGGCAGGTGTTTGACGCGGCCCTGCTCATACAGCGCGGCAGCGGGTTCGGCGCGGGCGGACTTGCCTTTGCTTGCGTGCAAGGCGCGGAACGGCACCATGGGGTCGGCCTGGCGCAGCACGGTCTCCACCAAGGCACCGCCCTGATTGACCTCGGCCACAACCCGGTCGGCGCCATGGGTATCGCGGGCGGCAATTGCGGCCTGGGCCCAGGCCAGCGGCCCGACGCCCTGCACGGTGCAATCGGCCAGAACATAGGCGCGCCAGTCCTGCGGCGGGCCCTGGGTGACGGCGCCGGCCACCACGATGCCGCAAGCGTCCGAGGACTTCCCCGAACTGACCGCTGGATCCACCGCCACCACCACCCGGTCGAGCGGCGGTGCCTCTGCCACCTGCGCAGCGACCAGCGCTGCGTTTGTCCAGAGCGCCCCCTGCACATCGGTCAGCATTACCCCGTCCAGTTCCTGCCGCCCCAGACGGGTGCCCGCATAACGCGCGCGCACCTCCTCCAGGAAGGACGGTGCGAGGTTGGCACGGTTGGCCTCGGTCGCGGCGTGGGTCTGCACAGTACTGGGGGCGGCCAGCAGCCGTTTCAGCACCCGCGCATTGCGCGGCGTGGTGGTGACACAGACGCGCGGGTCCTGGCCCAGCCGCAGAGAGAATTGCAGCATGTCCCAGCACTCCTGCCCCTTTTTCCACTTGGCCAGCTCATCCGCCCAGGCGGCATCGAATTGCGGTCCGCGCAGGGCCTCGGGGTCGTGGGCGGAAAACGCCTGTGCCTCGGCGCCGTTGGGCCAGATCAGCTTGCGTTCGGAGGCTTTCCATTTGGGGCGGCGGTCGGGCGGCGAGCAGGCCAGAATGCCGCTGTCGCCATGGATCATCACGTCACGCACCTGGTCATAGGTTTCCGCCACCAGCGCGATGCGCCTTGCGGTGCCAGGATCGTGCGGGCGCGGCCCTTCGGCAAGGGTGCGGATCCATTCGGCCCCTGCCCTAGTCTTGCCGGCACCGCGGCCGCCCAGGATCACCCAGGCACGCCAGCCGCCCGGCGGCGGCCGCTGGTGGTCCAGCGCCCAGAAATCAAAGAGATGCGGCAGCGCGCAGAGTGCTTTACGCTCCAGCTCATTCAAGAACCAGTTCTGGAGCGAGAGCGGAACGCAGGCCAGAAAGTCCGCGCTCGACAGCTGCGCGTGCCGCGACGAGATCGAGTTCATGTTCGGATTTGAGCATGCGGGCGAATTCTGTGCTTTGTTCTGCAAGGAGTCTCTCCACTTTCTGGCAATCGCGGATCAGCTGTTCCAGTTTGCTGACCTGGCTTTTGGCGCCGGTCACTTCATCGGCGCCTTCCGCGTCGAGCTGCTCGCGCAGCTCCTCCGCCTCGTTGCGCAGGCGGTGGATGCTCTCCTGCAGGGATCGCAGGAGATCGGCGGTGTAATGCACTTGCCGCGTCAGCACAGCGGCGCCGTCCTGGTCTGTTGGGTGATCTGTCATGAATTTGTCTGCCTCATGCGTTTTTTGTCCGCACAAGAGAAAGAACGGCGGCCACCGGCGGAGGAGTCCGGGGCCGTCCTTGTTTCTTCCAGCTGCAATACAACCTATACGGGTTTTCATCGGAAAAGTCAAGGGGCATGGCGAGGCATGCGTACGGTAGGTGCGCAACGGGCTGCCGCAAACGCGGGCGGCACACATCCTTCGGCAAAGCAAGCCAAGCCCCCGTAAACGAGCGCGGCATAGGCGGATGCCCATAAATCGGAGGTAATTTAAATGATGTGCATCTTTCGCAAAATCACCCTTTTCGAAATGCAATCCAGGATTGTAGCGTCGACCCTGCACGACGCCGTGCAGAAACGTCATTTTTGATAACGAGGAACCGCACATGGGTTGGACCAATCACCAGATCGCCACCGCACAGGAATCGGCACCTGTCCAGGGGGATGCCGGAAAGATCTTTTATGATGCCACTCTCCACTATGTGAACATTCCGGCAAACGCCACAATTGTGATGTCCGGCGGCCCCAGCGGCGAAGGCCAGACTTCCGTTGACGATGTGGTCAAACTGACCATGACGGACCAAAGCGATCCGGAAAACACCGCAACATATTCACATGACTACAGCAATGGCTGTTCCGGTGTGGTGACGCCGATGCAGCCAGTGGACCTAAGCACGCAGTTCAGCGCGCTGGCTGGAAAAACCGTCAAGGCGACCATTGAATTCTATGATAAATGCGGCGGTTACCAGAGCGGGACGAATTTCTACATCTGTATCTACACGTGACGCCGGCCTGACTTGGGGGCGGCCCCAAGGCTTGCATCAAAAAGGGCGCCCCAAGGGCGCCCTTCCTGCTACCGGATACATCACCGCAGACTGTTTCCCGGCGCGAATTCCGGTGCGAATTCCGGCCCTGGCCTCAGCCTCAGTTGTTCTGCTGCTGGGCTTCGATCTCGCGCCATTTGGCCACATTCCTGTTGTGTTCGTCCAGCGTTTCGGCGAACGCATGGCCGCCGGTGCCATCGGCAACAAAGAACACATAATCCGTGGCTTCAGGGTTCACCGCGGCCTCCAGGCTTTCCATGCCGGGGTTGGCGATCGGGGTCGGCGGCAGGCCTTCGATCACATAGGTGTTCCAGGGGGTGGCCTTGCGCAGCTCGCTTTGTCGCAGACCACGGCCCAGGACACCTTCGCCCTTGGTGACGCCGTAGATCACCGTCGGGTCCGTCTGCAGCCGCATGCCGCGGTTCAGGCGGTTGGTGAAGACCGAGGAGACCACGCCGCGTTCAGAGGCAACGCCGGTCTCCTTCTCGATGATCGAGGCAAGGACCAGCATTTCTTCGGGGCTGCCGACCGCAGCATCTGCGGACCGGCTTTCCCAGGCGGCGTTGATGCGCAGCTGCTGGCGCTCCTGCATCTCAGCCAGAACGGCGGCACGGTCTGTGCCGGTGGTGACCTCATAGCTGTCGGGCGCCAGGAGGCCCTCCCCCGGACGTTCGCCGGGTTCGCCGTTCAGCACATCCATCGCCTTAAGCGCCTCAACCACCTGCCAGCTGGTCACGCCTTCGGCCAGCGCAATCCGGTAACGGGTGTCGGCCTCCTGGCGGGTCTCAGTGTAGGCAGCAGGAACCTCCCCTTCGCCGAGGATGAAGGCGGCCTTTTCCTCGAATTTATTGGTCGCCGGATCCAATTCGCGCACCACGGTCTGGGTACGGGTCACGCCGACGCGGTAGACAATCTCGGTGCCGCAAGTGGAGGCGCCTGAATGGGTGATCCCGTCGATGATCCGCTCCATCGAGGAGCCCGGTTCCAGCAGGAAGCTGCCGGCCTTCAGCTGGCCGGTCTTCTCGCTGTATTTGGCGCCGAGGCGGAAGATGGCGGCGGAGGCAACCGCGCCCTGGGATTCCAGATCGCGGCTGACCCGTGCCATGTTCGAGCCCCGCTCGACGCGCAGGCAGATCGCTGTCTCCAGCGGGCCTTCAGCGGTGTATTGCGATTTGCCCCACAGAATCAGGCCGCCCAGCAGGAACAAAGCCGCAATGAGCACTGTCAGCATGTTGGAGGCGAGGCTGCGCCACATCAGCCGGCCTTTCCGAAGATCACCGAGGCATTGGTGCCGCCAAACCCAAAGGAGTTCGACAGCGCAATCTCAACCTTACGCTCACGTTTGGCGTTGGGGGCCAGATCCACCTGGCTTTCGATGGCGGGGTTGTCCAGATTGATGGTCGGCGGTGCAACCTGATCGCGGATCGCCAGGATCGAGAAGATCGCCTCAATCGCGCCGGCCGCGCCCAAGAGGTGGCCGGTAGCCGATTTGGTCGAAGACATGGTGACATTGGCGGCGTGGTCGCCCAACAGCCGTTCAACCGCACCCAGCTCAATTGTGTCGGCCATGGTCGAAGTGCCATGCGCATTGATATAGTCAATGGCGGACGGCTCCAGGCCCGCGTTTTTCAGCGCCGCCCTCATCGAGCGTTCGCCGCCTTCGCCATTCTCGGACGGCGCGGTGATGTGGTAGGCGTCGCCCGACATGCCATAGCCCAGCACCTCGGCATAGATCTTGGCGCCGCGGGCCTTGGCGTGCTCGTAGTCTTCCAGCACAACGATGCCGGCACCCTCGCCCATGACAAAACCGTCTCGGTCGGCGTCATAGGGGCGCGAGGCCGCTTTAGGGTCGTCGGCGCGTTTGGTGGACAGCGCTTTGCAGGCGTTGAAACCGGCAATGCCGATTTCGCAGATCGCCGCCTCGGCGCCGCCTGCGATCATCACGTCGGCGTCGCCGGATTTGATCAGCCGCGCCGCATCGCCGATGGCGTGGGCGCCGGTCGAACAGGCGGTCACAACCGAATGGTTCGGGCCCTTGAAGCCAAAGCGGATCGACACCTGCCCCGAGATCAGGTTGATCAGCGCACCGGGGATAAAGAAGGGGGACACCCGGCGGGGGCCTTTTTCCTTGATCATCACGGCGGTGTCCGCAATCGACGACAACCCGCCAATACCAGAACCGATCATCACGCCGGTGCGCAGGCGGCTTTCTTCATCCTCGGGCGTCCAGCCGGCGTCCCGCACAGCCATATCCGCAGCAGCAATGCCATAAAGAATGAAGTCGTCTATCTTCTTCTGGTCTTTCTTGATGACCCAGTCATCCGCGTTGAATGTTCCCTCGGAGCCGTCGCCGCGCGGCACCTCACAGGCATATGTGGTGGATACACCGCTGGCTTCGGCGTCAAACAGGGTGATCGGGCCCGCGCCCGACTGGCCGTCCAGCAACCGGGACCAGGTTTCTTCGACTCCGCTGGCCAGCGGGGTGACCAGGCCCAGTCCGGTGACAACTACTCGACGCATTCCTTGCTCTCCTTTGCCTCGGCAATCCGTCCGTTCAAATAGCTTGGAATGGCGGCTGGGTGCAAGAGCGGGCTGATCTCCAGTGCCGCCGCGCGCACTGTGCATTTCACGGAGAAATTGCGGGAGTGGAGTTTATTGTTAACCAATACCCCTTAGGTTGATAGCACGATGATGACAGAACTCGGCATCCGTCCTCGTGGATTGCCAAAACCGGGCTGGAGGTCTGGGCCAATTTTCCTCCAGCCCGTCTTTTTTTCCCAACTATGCTGACAGCACATTGCTTATGCTCGTTTCACCGGCCATCCGGCCCTGACTTACTTGCTGCCTCTGCCCCGCCGGTTTCCATGTTGCTGTCCCGGTGTTGCCAGCCGCGGCTCAGATCCAGGCGCCGGCCAGCCGACAGAGACCGGCAAATTTCCGCCACTGGAAAATCAAATCCAAGGCCGGCGGAAACTTAGTTTCGAGGCGCCTCTGGTATCTGGAGCATCCCTGCGGCTACTGCCTGCGCCCTGTGCGCAGTGCCCTGTGCAGCCTGGACAGCCCCAAAAAGCCGCCTGCGTTAACGGCACATTTGGATTTATACGTCATTCTTTCAGTCCAAAGGCAAAAAGGAACGGCCCCGCCATGCGCAATTGGCTCCCGCTAACTGCATTTTTACTGGTGATTGGACTGCTGCCGGAACGCGCAGCCGCCAGTTGCACTGTGCATCAGGAACTGTCGAACCTGCACCGGGCGTCCAAGGGGTTTCTCGCCTATCTCAGCTCCGGCCAGAATGCCTTTTATGTGCAGCATCTGCGCAGCTGGATCAGCACAAACCCGCCCGCGCCGATGCGGCAGCGGATGAACGCGGTTGGCATTCAATCCGTCGCTGCCGGCATGCAGGAGCTTTTACAGCAGCAGCAGGTCCTGCTGAAAATCCTCTCCAGCCAGGGCCGGGCTGCCGCGCTTGAAACCGCGCGCCATATGGGCACCCCGGTGCTGACGTCGGAATTCGGAACCCGTGTCGAAGCTTTGCCCTGCGACCAGGTGAAGGAAAGCGGCAATGGCAGCAAGCTGGTTGCCGTGGCTGCGGGCGATGCACGGCAGAGCCAG
Source organism: Leisingera sp. NJS204 (assembly GCF_004123675.1). NCBI lineage: Bacteria > Pseudomonadati > Pseudomonadota > Alphaproteobacteria > Rhodobacterales > Roseobacteraceae > Leisingera > Leisingera sp. NJS204. Next base: position 2,161,591 of record NZ_CP035417.1, read on the forward strand.
CAAATCAGAAATGCCGCAATTGCCTGGCTGTCGTTTCTGGTTCTGGGCGGCAGTGCGCTGTATTTCCTGGACCGGATCGGCATCCGCAAAATCCGCCGCACAAAACGCTACCCCTGCGCAGTGCCTTGCGTCTTGCAGGCGGGCGGGCGGACAGTCCAAGCTCATCTGGTCGATCTGAGCCGGGCCGGCGCCAAGGTGCGCCCCGACAGCCCTTGCGAAGTGTCTGGGCGGGTGACCCTCGATTTCGGCGGATACACAATGGATGCCCAGGTCCGCTGGCAAACCCCCGGCTATTGCGGCGTCCAATTCTCCAAGGATTTCAACTTCATGCAATTGCACCGCCTGCTGGAGGCCTTCCCGCTTCAGGGCGACGGCCTGCGCGAAGAAGTGCGGCTCGGAATATAACAGCCGTTCGGCGTGCTAAAGAATCCGACGGGTCCAGCACAAAAACTTTGCAATTCAACTGCCCTTCCAAATGAAACCGGCTGGAAAAGACGCGCGAATCCGGCATGTTCCGCACCGCCTTGCCAGGCGGCAGGCGCGTTGCGTGTCTTTTCAGTTCCAAAATCACCGGCCAATGCCACAAACCATGATGTGCAACTCCGGACGGTGTTGCCGGTTTTGCGGTGAATTATACACCCGCATAGAGGGTGTTAACGGTATCCAATTATCCATTGGGTGGTTCTACTGCATCCAACACCGCGACTGCATTTCCACTCATGACCGGAAGGGTCCTGCATTGAGACACTGGCCATTGATTATCGCTCTATCGATTGCCCCGGCTGTGGTTTGCGGCAGTGCAGGCATGGCTGCCGCATCCTCCAGGGCGACCTGCATGCTGCAATCGGATCTCGCGCTTATGCGGCATGAGATGCGTGAGTTCCTGGATTATTTGCGGACCGGGCAACAGAACGGCCAGGCCAGGAAGCTGCGCCACTGGATGGCCGACCACCCGGCCGTGCCGCTGCGCATGCGGATGCGCAGGTCAGGCATGGGGGCCTATGAGCCGCTTGCCATGAGGTTGATTACACAACAAAAAGGCCTTCTCGAAGTATACCGTATCCATGGACGGGAACGGGCGGAGGTCAGTGCGCGGCGGCTGGGCGCACGGGCCTTGCTGGAGGATTTATCCAGACAGATCGTTTCTTTGCCCTGCGATTTCGTACCGAAGGACATGCAAACCGGTCAGGCACAGGCAAGCCTCGGCCCATTTCTGCCATACCGGCGGAGGACCGCTATTGCCAGTTCTCTCTTAGCTCTGCTTCTCTGCGGCGCCGGCCTGTTTTTGGCAGAGCGGGTCACGCGCAAACGCTTGCGGCTAAGGCGCCGTTACCATTGCTCTTTGCCGTGCACCCTGCACTGCCGCCAGCGCCGGTTCCCTGCAAAAATTGTGGACATCAGCCGGGTGGGTGCAAAAATCCGGGTGCTGGAGCAACCGCAGGAACCGCGTGAACCGCCGTTCAATATCAAAGAGGGTGTCATCGCCTCGGTGCCCGGTGTGGCGTCTTTTGACGCACAGATTCTGTGGCAAAACGCCGACTATTTCGGCATCAAATTCAACGCCAAACTGCTGCGTGCCGATTTGAAAGCCTTGCTCAACTCAAATCAACAGGATCAGGAACAACCGGAACCCGCCGCCAAGGAAGCATGATCCAGCAGCGTGCTGTCGGCCGTCCGGATCCCTGCCTTCAGTTCCGCGCGTTTCGGGGGATGGCCGCAACTGGGGCAAAAAAACGCCTGCGGACCAAAATCCGCAGGCATTGATTTATTGGAACTCGGCTACCGGCTCGGGTTCGGGCCGGGCGACTTCCAGAACTTCCTCGACAGTCACTGTTTTGCGGAACAGCGCCCTGCCAATCATCGCACCGGAAATATTGTAGATGTATTTCAGGCGCGAAACATCATCCGAGCTGCGCACAACACCATTGGCGATCACCGGCGTGCGGGACTTTTCCGCGAGGGCGGAAATCAGGCCAAGCTGAGCTTCGAGATCCGACATGTCGCTGTCGATATCGGTGACAATGATTCCCGCCAGCGGCGCGGAATCAAACGCCGCGATAAAGTCCTCGGGCGAGATTGCGCCGGACTGGCGCCAGCCATCGGTCATCACCTGGCCCTGGTATACATCCACGGCCAGCACGATCTGGTCCGGGTGGTGTTTGGCCAGTTCCTGAACCAGCTGCGGATCGCGCGCGGCCAGCGTGCCGATCACGACACGCCCTGCGCCTTTGTCGATCCAATGCTCGGCATGCTCGCGCGAGCGGATACCGCCGCCCAGCTGCACCGGAATGCCGGCGCCGCGGATGATGTCGCAGATCAGCTCCTCATTGCAGTGATCGCCTTCAATTGCGTTGAAGTCGGTCACATGCATCCATTCCGCCCCGGCGGCCGCAAAGCTCTTGGCGGTTTCCACCGGATCCACATGCCAGATCATCGGCTCATCCAGGCGGCCCTTTTCGAGGCTCACGCAGCGGCCGTTCTGAATCTCCATAGTGGGGTAAATCATCATGATGCCTATCTCCTAAGTTTTGCCTCTTGCACAGAGATTAGCACGGAACGCCGCCGCCGGAATGCCGTATCATGACGATTTATGGAACAATTGCGGCGCAGCGGAGCCACCGCTTGATAGCGCAAACAAACACCCCGCAATATTTCCGGAAAAATGGGAATCAGGACCCAGCCGGACAAACGAAAACGGCGCCTTCCCCGATGGGAAGACGCCGCTGGGTCCGGTTCTCCGGAAGCGTGGCTTAGGACGCTTCGGAGATGAATTTGACCGCGTCGCCGAAGGTCTGGATGGTTTCGGCTGCGTCGTCCGGGATCTCGATGCCGAACTCTTCTTCAAACGCCATCACCAGTTCCACGGTGTCCAGGCTGTCTGCGCCCAGATCGTCAATGAAGGAAGCGTTTTCGGTGACCTTGTCTTCTTCTACACCCAGGTGCTCAACAACGATCTTTTTTACGCGGTCTGCGACGTCGCTCATGTCTATTCCTCGTCTTTCAGGGCACTCTGCCCAGTTCTGCCCTTGCCCGTTCGGGCGGCGTGGTTATTGCCCGGAGCGGGCGTTGGTATCCCCGCCGGGCGGGGACAGTGCGGCGGCTCCCTTGGGGAAACACCAGTACAGATATGCGCCGCCTATAACATAGACCGCGGCCAAGGCAAACGGTTTCGCTTGGTCACAGCAGCCAGGGCCAGACGGCTTCTGGCGGCTATGAAGGGTGCAGATGGCCCCGTAATCAAGTGCTTGCAAGAGGCGCACAGCAAATTTTTCGCAAATCCGTCCCTTTTCAACTGCTTGGCAGCGAAACCTGCACTGTTCCTGCGGCCCGGTCGGGCCGGGGCAGACATTGAAAATCCCTGCAGACAGGCTGCAGGGCACAGGTTGGCGCGGGGCTTAGATCATTGCCATGCCGCCATTGACGTGCAGCGTGGTGCCGGTGACATAACCCGCTTCCTGGCTGGCCAGATACAGAACGGCTGAGGCGATTTCTTTCGATTCCCCCATGCGGCCGGCCGGGATCTGCGTCAGGATCGCGTCTTTCTGGCTTTCGTTCAGCTTGTCGGTCATCGCAGTAGCGATAAAACCCGGCGCCACCGCGTTCACGGTGATGCCGCGATTGGCGATCTCATAGGCCAGCGATTTGGACATGCCGACCATGCCGGCCTTAGATGCCGCATAGTTGGCCTGGCCCGGGTTGCCGGTGGCGCCCACGACCGAGGAGATGTTGATGATGCGGCCCCAGCGCGCCTTCATCATGCCGCGCAACACACCGCGGCAGAGCCGCATGGTGGAGGTGAGGTTCACGTTCAGAACGCTCTCCCATTCCTCGTCTTTCATGCGCATGAACAGGTTGTCACGGGTGATGCCCGCGTTGTTCACCAGAATGTCGACCGAGCCCATGGCGGCAGCCGCCTGTTTCGGCAGTGCCTCGACAGGCTCTGCATCCGACAGGTTGCAGGTGAGCACATGGGCGCGCGCGCCCAGTTCCTCGGCCAATGCCTTCAGCGGCTCTTCACGGGTGCCGGACAGGGCAACGGTGGCGCCTGCGGAATGCAGAGCGCGGGCGATGTCGCCGCCGATGCCGCCCGAAGCGCCGGTCACAAGGGCGTTCTTGCCAGTCAGATCAAACATTTTCTTGTCCTTTATATCAAAGGCCGGCGCGGCACGGGCGCGCGCCGGCTAAATTCCTTTATGCTTCGGAGGCAGCCTTGGCGTCTTCGGGGGCGCCCACCTGGCGGCAAACCAGCGCACGGTCGATCTTGCGGATCATGCCGGACAGGGCTTTGCCCGCACCGATTTCCCAGAATTCGGTCACACCATTGGAGGCCATAACCTGAACGCTTTCGCGCCAGCGCACCGAGCCGGTCACCTGCTCCACCAGCAGGGCGCGGATTTCATCGGGGCTGGTCACTGCGTCTGCCCGCACATTGGCGATCAGCGGCACGGCCGGGGATTTGATGTCCACACCAGCCAGCGCTTCGGCCATAGCGTCAGCCGCGGGCTGCATCAGGGCGCAGTGGAACGGGGCGCTGACCGGCAGCATCACCGCACGTTTGGCCCCCTTCTCCTTGGCGATCACCGCGGCGCGTTCAACCGCTGCCTTGGTTCCGGAGACCACCACCTGGGCCGGGTCATTGTCGTTGGCCGCCTGGCAAACCTCGCCTTGCGCGGCCTCCTCTGCCACGGCGCGCACGGCCTCAAGATCCAAGCCCAGGATCGCGGCCATGGCGCCCTCGCCCACCGGAACCGCGCTTTGCATCGCGAGACCGCGGGTGCGCAGGAGGCGCGCAGTGTCAGCCACCGAAATCGACCCCGCCGAAGCCAGCGCCGAATATTCGCCCAGGGAATGGCCGGCCACAAAGGAGGCCTTGCCGACGGTGACGCCTTCGGCTTCCAAGGCGCGCATGGCGGCCATCGAGGTGGCCATCAGCGCGGGCTGCGCGTTCTGGGTCAGGGTCAGGGTTTCAATATCGCCCTCCCAGATCAGCTGGCTCAGGCTTTCACCCAAAGCATCGTCCACCTCATCAAAGATGGCTTTGGCAGCCGGATAAGCCTCGGCCAGCGCCTTGCCCATACCGATGGTCTGGGCACCCTGTCCCGGGAACACAAATGCGATCGTCATTGAAGACCTCGTCTGTTTTAACGTTTTGCCTGATTTAGCGGGCCTTTCCCCTGCGTACAAGCAAAGCCGCACATTGCGCACCAAAGCTGTGCACCGGCTGACAATTCCTGCCGTTGCAACGCAGCCCGTCGCGGTTAGGTTAGAGCCACCGGAATTTGACAAGGAAAAGCGCGCCAATGTCCCGTGCCAACACGTTCACCTCTTACGGCAGTGTCGCCAAAACATTTCACTGGCTGACCGCCCTGCTGATTTTCTCGGCCTTTCCGCTGGGGTATGTCGCCAATGAGCTGGCGCATGAGATCCAAAGCCCCGGCTTTGACGGCAGCCAGGCGGTGATTGCACGGGCAACGCTGCTGTTCTCATTGCATAAGACAGTGGGGGTTGCGGTGTTCTTTACCGCGCTGCTGCGGATCCTGTGGGCGCTGAGCCAGCCGAAACCCGGCCTGCTGCATCCCGATCGCAAGGCGGAGGCGCTGGCGGCGGAAATGGTGCATTGGCTTTTGTACGGCTCGCTGGTGGCAGTGCCGCTGTCGGGGTGGATCCATCACGCCGCGACCACCGGTTTTGCGCCGATCTGGTGGCCGTTCGGGCAGAACCTGCCGTTTGTGCCGAAGTCCGACCACGCGGCGGATTTTTTCGGCGGCTTGCATTGGGTTCTGGTCTGGACATTGGCCGCTTCCCTGGGCCTGCATATTGCCGGGGCGCTGAAGCATCATGTGATTGACCGCGACGCCACGTTGCGCCGGATGCTGCCGGGCAGCAGCGATCAGCCGCAGCCACCCGCGCAATCCCACAGCCTGATGCCGGTGCTGGCAGCGCTGGCGGTCTGGGCCGGTGCCCTGGGCGGCGGCGCGGTGATTGGTGTCTTTGGCGGTCATGACCACAGTCACGGGAACGCGCAGGATCACAGCACGGAAGGCACCGTGGCTCCTGTTTTGGCAGTGGACCCTGCGGCCAGGGGCGGCTGGGCGGTGCAGTCCGGCACTTTGGGCCTGTCCGTCACCCAGATGGGCAGCGTCATTTCGGGCAGTTTCAGCGAGTGGACTGCGGTGATCAACTTTGAGGACCCCGCGGCCCCGGGTCCGGCAGGTGATGTGGAGGTGACAGTGTCGATCCCGTCTCTGGAATTGGGATCGGTTGCCGGTCAGGCGATGGGCGCCGATTACTTTGACAGCGCGAATTTCCCAACTGCCCTGTTCAAGGCGGATATCGAAAAGCTGGCCGAGGGGTATCAGGCGGCGGGTACCCTGACCATCAAGGGTCAGACGGTGCCGGCCACCCTGCCCTTCAGCCTGGACCTGCAGGGAGACACGGCAATGATGGCCGGAACGCTGACGCTGAACCGGCTCGATTTCGGCATTGGAAAAAGCCTGCCGGATGAAACTTCGCTGGGGTTTGCCGTGGAGGTGCCGGTGGAGCTGGTGGCCAAACGGGCAGAGTGATCCGGGCGCCGGCTGATCCGGGGCCGGAGCCCTCCCGCGCCTGCGGGTGATCAGCGGGCTGATCCCCCTGGCGGGCTTGGGCCGGGCGCCGCGCTGACGCGCGGCGCTGTGCCGTTTCAGCCGGTCTGTTTCTGCGCAACAGGTTTTACCGCATCCGGATGTCAGTGACGGTGCCGGTAATAGCCGCCGTGGCGTGTCCGGTGGCGGTGTATGCCGCGGTCATGGTTCCTGTGGCGGCCCGCATAATGGCCGCGGCCGCGATGGGGCCGGTAGTAGGTGCGCGGCTGATAGGAATGCGTGTAGCCGCGGTGGCGGTCATTGCGGTCATTCAGGTTCTTGGCAATAAGACCCAGAGCAATCAGCCCGGCAATGGCGCGGGCCGTATCACGGCCTGAATCATGAGCGGCAACAGGCGTTGTGAACGCCAGATTGGCAGCGAGGGCCAGTGCTGCACCGGCTGATAGGATGTAGCCTAGGCGAAACATGATGCCTCCTTTCTTAAGCGGCCGGAGGGGCCGGTTACAGCCTGCCGCAGCCGCCAGGAGAACACCAATGAACTTCTGTCACGCTTTGGCGAGGGGGCGGCGCCGGTTCCAACGCCGGATCTGTATCCGGGCTAGAAGACGGGTTGGTGGCCGGGCAGCAAAAAACCGCCAGCCCCGTAGGAGCTGGCGGCAATTCTTTCAAAGCAGAGGCTTAACTTAGCTGTCGGCCTTCATTGCTTCGATCGAGATCTTGATGTTCACCTCGTCGCTGATGAAGGGGGCGAACTGACCCAGGTTATAATCCGAACGCAGAACCGAGGCGGTTGCATCAAAACCGGCCCAGGGCTTTTTCGCCATTGGGTGGTCGCCGGCCTGGTTCAGCTTGGCGTCCAGCACCACCGGTTTGGTCACGCCGTTCAGGGTCAGATCACCGCTGATCTTCGCGGTATTTTCACCGGTCACTTCGATTGCGGTGGAAGTGAAGCTGACAGTTTCGTCTTCGGTCGCGTCAAAGAAATCCTTGGTCATGAAGTGGTCGAAACGGGCCTGCCAGCCGGTGAACATCATGCTGAGCGGCATGGACACCGAAACACTGGAGCCTGCCGGATCTTCCTGGTCGAACATGATCTCGCCTTCAAAGCCGGAGAACAGGCCGTAGGTGGTCGAGTAGCCCAGGTGGTTGTAATCAAACAAGATCTGGCTGTGGCTGGAATCCAGCACATATTTTTCCGGGGCGGCGGCAGCGCCGGTTGCAGCAGCAGCAGCCAGAGCGGCAGCAATCAGGGTCGTTTTCATGGGAAAAGCTCCGTCAGAATAAATCATGAGGCAACAGATGCGGCGCACGCCCCCAAAAGGGAAGCCCGCAAAAACCAACATTACCTGTGAACCGGCGAACACAAAACCCGCCGGGCAGGCCGGCGGATTTTCCTCGCGCAAACGTGAAGTCAGGTCAGGATCCGCACCGCACCGCTGAGCTGGTCGCGCAGCTGGCTGCGCATTGCGGCGGAACCGATGGGCAGCTCGATCAGCAGGCTGCCGTCTGTTTCATACAATTGCACCGACACCGCCGTCAGCCGCGCCCCGCCCAGGGTGTCATAGCTGCGGCGCAGAACAGTGCGCGGGCTGCCCCGGCTGCCGGCTTGCAGCACCCGCAGCTCGCGGCGTACCGGATCAAAGCACGCCTCGGGCCGGTTGCCGGGGTCATGCGCCGTCATCAGCACCAGCCCGATCAGCAGAAACACCACCGAAATACCGATCCGGATCAGGTTCATGTCCGGATCAGCGCCAGCGCCCGGAACCAGCCACAGCCCGGTGGAGCTGAGGATCATTGCCGCCCCCAGCACCCGCAGCAGAGCAACGCGCAGCTTCCAGTTTGCCTCCAGACGCAAGCTCAGCGGCACTGCGCGTGCCACAGCGCCAAAAGCATTGGCCACCGGGGCGCGGGTTAACTGCGGCGGGGTTTGATCTGTCACTGCCATTGGACTGCCCTTTCTGAAGCTGGCCCTTCTTAAGCTGCCCCTGCCGGATGCGCCGGCGCCGCGGCTGCTCCCCGCGTCAAGGCTTCGTTAATCAGTGAAGGCCGGTTTTGGGGCATCAATACGGCGGGCTTGCGGTATTGCGGCGGCGGCAGCGGCCGGCGGCGTGAAACCGCCCTTTTGCCTTGCTCTTTCAGCCGCAGCCTGTATAGGAGGCCCTGCTTCCGCGACATTTTCGATCCGCGCAGCCTCTCGTGACCGGGCAGCGGAAGCTTTGATGCCCGTTCTATGAAATGCGCCTAGACACAAACAGGAGTTCGCATGCCACTCTATGAGCATGTCATGATTGCGCGTCAGGACCTGTCCAACTCGCAAGCTGAAGGCCTCATCGAACATTTCGGTGCTGTTCTGTCCGACAACGGCGGCAAGCTGGTCGAGCAGGAGTACTGGGGCGTCAAAACGATGGCCTACAAGATCAACAAGAACCGCAAGGGGCATTACTCCTTCCTGAAGACTGACGCCTCTGCCGGCGCCATTCAGGAAATGGAACGCCTGATGCGTCTGCATGACGACGTGATGCGCGTCCTGACCATCAAGGTCGACGAGCACAAGGAAGGCCCCTCGGTCCAGATGCAGAAACGCGATGAACGCGACACCCGTCGCGAGCGCCGCTGATCTTAGCTTGAGAAAAGGACGCTAAACCATGGCAGCCAAACCGTTTTTCCGCCGCCGCAAAGTGTGCCCCTTCTCGGGCGACAACGCACCGGCGATCGACTACAAAGACACCCGTCTTCTGCAGCGCTACATTTCCGAGCGCGGCAAGATCGTACCGTCGCGCATCACCGCCGTTTCGGCCAAGAAGCAGCGTGAGCTGGCCCGTGCTATCAAGCGCGCCCGCTTCCTCGCCCTGCTGCCCTACGCCGTGAAGTAAGGAGATAAGCACATGCAAGTTATCCTTCTTGAGCGCGTTGCAAAGCTGGGCCAGATGGGCGACGTCGTCGACGTAAAGCCCGGGTTCGCCCGCAACTTCCTGCTGCCGCAGGGCAAGGCGAAAACCGCCTCTGAGGCCAACATCGCCTCTTTTGAGGACCAGAAAGCGCAGCTCGAAGCGCGCAACCTGGAAACCAAAAAAGAGGCCGAAGCCCTGGCAGCAAAGCTGGACGGCCAGCAGTTCATCGTGATTCGCTCCGCATCGGACGCGGGCGCGCTGTACGGCTCGGTCACCCCGCGCGATGCAGCCGATGCCGCAACTGCGGACGGTTTCACCGTTGACAAGAAACAGGTCGCCCTGATCGCTCCGATCAAATACCTCGGCCTGCATTCTGTCTCCGTGCGCCTGCACCCGGAAGTCGAAGCCGTCATCAATCTGAACGTTGCCCGCTCGGTTGAAGAAGCCGAACTGCAGGCATCCGGCAAATCGATCCAGGAGCTGGCCGCCGAAGAGGAAGCCGCTGCTGAATACGAGATCTCGGAACTGTTCGACGATATCGGGTCCGCCGCGTCTGACGACGACGACGCGCCGGTTGCTGACGCCGCTGGCGAAGAAACCAACTGATCCAACCGGATCGGCGAAACAGGGAAAAGGCCGCTCGATTGAGCGGCCTTTTCTTTTTTATCTTAACAGTTTGAAAAGATGTCCTAAGTTGTAGGAACATACACCTCCCCCATAAACCTCCCGTTTGCCTTCCTTTGGCAGGATGGTGCCGGGAGAAGGATTAAAACGGGGCCGTGATATGGAAAAATCATTGGAGCAAGAGGAGCTGGCCTTGCGCCGCCGGCTGTTGTTCCGTTTGCTGCGCGGGCACAGGTTCGACACGCCGGTCTTCAAAACCGAGGCGATTTCCGACCCGGTGCCGCAGGGGATGATTAAACCTGGAAACGGGCTATTCGCGCCTTCGGGGTCTGCTGGGCAGCCCCCTTCTCAGGGCAGATCCCGGTCCGGCGGGACAAGCTCTGGAATGCCGCCAGGCTGACAATGCACAAACCTGTTGAGCGCAACAAAGGCGCACGCCTGTGCGCGAACCAACAACTGCCCGGTTTGGCACGAGCTTGTTCCAGCTCCGCCTGGTTGGCGCTGAACGACAGCAAGACGCCGGGCAAAGCAAAACCTGATGTAGGCGCTGTCCTCCGCAGGGTATTCGGCACGGCAGACGGCGCGGTTGGCAATGAGTTTAGCCTAGCCTGCACTTGGCGAACACCAACAGCAGGAAGAACCGCGGCCATCCGGCGACCGGCGCGTCGTGCGTCGGCTGGGGTGGGTGAATGGATGTTTCAGGTAAAATCCGGCGCTTATAGGGACCGCGGAAAAGTTGGGAAACAGCCGCGGCCCCCTCTGCCCGATTTGGCCAGCAGCCCCACAGGCGTGAGGGGCTAACTGCCCTGAGGGTTGTTTCTGCCTCAATGCGCATACTCAATATGTAGTAGGAAACCATATTTAACAAATGTCTAATCATTAAAGTTTGATCCAGTCGGGAGTGTTCAGCGCAGGCTTGTTTGCACCGTAGAACGTCCGCCGGATTGGCGGTTCCCTGCCGGTTGCGGCATGGCGGCGGCAGGGCGCCGTTGCAGCCTGCTGCGACGCAGTTAAGCTGGGTGTAAACACCCTATTTTCGGAGGCTGCATGACGCGCCGGAACCTTTTGATTTCCTTTTTTGCCGCCGCAAGTCTGGCGGCTTGCGCAGGCACGGCCTCACCGCCCAAGCTGGTACGGCACACGCCGCCGCTCTACCCCAATGAAACGCCCGAACTGAGACAAAAGATCAATTATTGGGCCGATCATTACGAAGTGCCGCGCAGCCTGGTGCATCGGCTGGCTGTGCGCGAAAGCACTCACCGGCCCCATGCGGTGAACCGGCCCTATTACGGGTTGCTGCAGATCCTTCCTGCCACCGCGCGCTCGATGGGGTTCAGGGGCAAGCCCCAGGACCTGCTGGACGCGGACACCAACCTGCAATTTTCCGTGAAATATCTGCGCGGCGCCTGGCTGATCTCCGACGGCAGCCAGGACCAGGCAGTCAAACATTACTCGCGCGGCTATTACCACGAGGCCAAGCGCCGCGGCATGCTCAAGGAAACCGGCCTGCGCCCCTGATCTCCAGGCTCCGCAGGCGGCCGCAGCGCCCGGCGGGGCGCTGCCCGGCCCAACGGGACGCGGTGCTTTTCGCAGAAAGGCATCAAGGACGGGCGGGAGATTTGCGCTGTAAACAGCGGGAATTTTAGCAGAATTCTAACGGTCCTCCGTTTTACTGGCGCCATGCTGTCCTTGCTGAACCTCTTGCTGCCCGCATTGATGCCGTCCTGGCGTTTCTTCAAATCGGTGGACCCGTCGCCACGGGTGGAATGGGCCATGCTTGCCAATGCCGCCAGCACGCCAGCCCAATGGCATGAATTCCGGCCGCGCCCGCAGCACCTGGCGCCCTGGGAAATGGCCTGCCGGATGCTGTGGAACCCGCGCTGGAACGAAAACCTGTTCCTGGTCAGCTGCGCGGAACGGCTGACGCTGGCGCCATCCGGCCACAGCCAGCAGGAAATCCTGCGCCGCATCACCGCCGAGCTGGAGCGCACATTGCCGCCCGCTGCCCGGCTGCCCTATCTGCAGTTCCGGCTGGTTTTTACCGACCGTGCCGAGGATGGCCAGCTGGTCAAGGCTGTCACCTACCTATCCGACCCGTTTCTGATTGCCGGGATGGCATTTGCATGAGCCTGGAGATGGCCTTGCGCATGACCGAGATCCTGCTGGCGCTCGCTTTTCTGCAGCAAAGCGCCGAACATCTGGCGGGCTTCCGGAATGAACAAGTGATTTACGGGCCCCGCCTGGTATTGTCCGGGTTCCTGCTGTTCGGCATTGCCACGCCTTGGATGCTGCTGGGACTGCTCGGAACTGGCCTCATGATCCTGCAGCGCTTCCAAGGCCCGTATAACGGCGGCAGCGACAAGATGAGCCTTCTGGTTCTTTGCTGCCTCACTGCAGCCCGCTGGCTGCCCTCCGAACAGTGGCAGGAATACGCGTTCGCCTATCTCGCCGGGCAGCTGGTGATTTGCTACTTCATTTCCGGCCAGGTGAAGATCGTGAACCCCGAGTGGCGTTCCGGCCGCGCGCTTCAGGACGTTTTCCGCTTCTCCGCCTACCCGGTCAGCGAGGACCTGCGCGGGCTGGCGGACCGCCCGCGGCTGCTGTGGGCCATGGGCTGGGCCGTGATGTCGTTCGAGGTGCTGTTTCCGCTGGCCCTGTTCAGCCGCGAGGCATTGGTGCTGGCGCTGTTCACCGCCGCGCTGTTCCATCTGGCCAATGCCTGCCTGTTCGGGCTGAACCGGTTCTTCTGGATCTGGCTGGCCGCCTATCCGTCCTTGTTTTGGCTGCAGGACCGGGTTGTTCTGTAAGGCCGGCCGCAACGAAAAAGGCCGCCCCAAAGGCGGCCTTTCCGTAACGCGGTCGGCAGAGAGGATTACTCCTCGTCCAGCGCCTCGACAGCTTTCTGCAGATCGTCCTTGGAGACTTCTTTCTCCGTAACCTTCGCCTGCTCGACGATGTGGTCGACAACCTTGTCTTCAAACAGCGGCGCGCGCAGCTGCTGCTGCATCTGGGCGTTCTGCTGGATGAATTCAAAGAACTGGCGTTCCTGGCCCGGATACTGACGCGCCTGCGCCATGATCGCCTGGGTCATTTCGGCGTCGGTCACTTCGACTTCGGCTTTCTGGCCCAGCTCGGCCAGCAGCAGGCCCAGGCGCACGCGGCGCTCGGCCAGGGTGTTGTGCTCGTCGGTGGTTTCGATCTCGGGGTGATCGTGGCCTTCGACTTCCGGGTTGTCCTCGTGCCACAGCTGATGCGCGATCTGCTTGGCTTCGGCCTCGACCAGCGACGGCGGCAGGTCAAAGGAGACCAGAGTGTCCAGCTGGTCCAGCAGCGCACGCTTCATCACAGCACGTGCTGCACCGGCATATTCGGCTTCCAGACGCTCGGTGATCTGGGCTTTCAGCGCATCCAGATCGTCAGCGCCGAATTTGGTGGCCAGTTCGTCGTTGATCTCGGCCGCTTTCGGGGCTTTCACCTCTTTCACGGTGCAGGAGAACACGGCTTCTTTGCCTGCCAGATGCTCGGCGCCGTATTCTTCCGGGAAAGACACGGTCACGTCTTTTTCTTCACCGGCTTTGGAGCCGATCAGCTGCTCTTCAAAGCCAGGGATAAAGGAGTTGGAACCCAGAGCCAGCGGGTAGTCGTCGCCTGCGCCGCCTTCAAAGGCTTCGCCGTCGATCCGGCCGACGAAGTCGATCACAACCTGGTCGCCGTCTTCCGCAGCCGCACCGTCTTCGCGGGCTTCGAATTCCTTGGCAGTGTCTGCCAGGTTGGTCAGCGCTTCGGTGACGGCTTCTTCTTCTGCCTTTACAACCAGCTTTTCCAGCTCAACACCGGAGAAATCGACCTCGGGGATTTCCGGCAGCGCCTCGTAGGCCAGCTCGACGTTGACGTCGTCGCCTTCTTTCCAGTCTTCGTTGGTCATTTTCACGTCGGGCTGCTGCGCCGGACGGTCGCCGCTGTCCTCGAAGTGCTGGTTCATGGCGCCGTCAACGGCTTCCTGCATGGCTTCGCCGATCAGGCGCTGGCCGAACTGCTTTTTCAGCAGTGCCATCGGCACCTTGCCCTTGCGGAAACCTTTCATTTCGACTTCCGGCTGTGCTTCGACGAGCTTGTCGTTGACCTTCGCGTCCAGCTCGGCAGCCGTGACGGTGATGGCGTAGCCGCGTTTCAGACCTTCGTTCAGCGTCTCGGTGACCTGCATCCTATACCCCATAGAGATTCGGGGCGCGTGCGCACAGGCGCCCCCAGACAATTTGCGGTCTTCTATTTCCCCCGGCGCCCCGGCGCAAGAGGCATTGCCGGTTTACCGCGCAATCCCGCGGATTTCCGGGCCGCACAACAGAAAAACACGCCCGCAAAGGGGCGTGTTTTCCGTTCTGCAACCGAGGGAGGAAGGTTCAGAACTTCCAGCGGGCACCGGCCAGGATCACATTGGCATCCTGATAGGTGGCGGCGCTGGTATCAGCATAGGAATAGTCACGGTAGGCCAGATAGGTTTCGACATTGTAAGCGTCGATCTTCTGGACCGCGGCAATGCCCCAGGACTCGGCGCTGTCACCGGCGGTCACCATGTCCGAACCATCGTAGTAATCAACCGAGAACGCGGTGGAGCCCGCCGCGATCAGATCCGCCTTATAGCCCAGCTTTGCATAGGCATAGGTGCCCGCAATGTCGCGCTCGCCCGCAGCCAGGTTCAGCGACAGGCCGGTTGCCTTGTGCAGCACTGCGAAGGAGCCGGAAATATCGCGCTGGTCGGCCTTGCCGGTTTCTTCGGTCCAGGAGGCGCCGATGCCGCTGTCGATGGCAAAACCTGCCGCGTCGTCATTGGCCCAACGCACCGCCACGTCATAGCTTTCGCGGTCGTTTGCGTCCTTCAGCACGTCAGTGCCGTAAGAGGTGGACAGGGTGAATCCCGCAAGTTCCGGGGTGTCATAGCGGACCCGGCCCAGACGGCCGCCGTCCAGATCGGTGAAGGCATCGCCGATATCCACACCGCTGAGAGCGCCGCCGGTGGTGCGGAAAGCATAGCCGCCCGCGGAGTCGGCAACAGAGTTGGAGGCGCCAAGGCCGGTGCCCGAGAAATCCGCGCCGGTGATGCCGTCGGTTGCCATCGAGCCCTGACCTGCCGAGAAGCGGCCATAGCTGGCAGTGTCGAACTGGAAATCAACATGGCGGATGTTGGTGCGGTCCCAGCTGATGTTGTCGCCGGTGGTCAGCTGGCTGACCCCGTCGGAGCCGCGAAAGCCAAAGGCAGTCTCGAAGCGGAACCGCAGAGTGTTTTCGCCATAGGCCTGCTCAAGTTCAAAACCGATGCGCGAATTTGACGCCGCGTTGTCCACCAGGCGGTTAAAGTCTTCCTGCCCGTCGTCAAAAGACTGGAACGACGGGTTGAATTGCCCGTACCAGCGGAAGCTGCCGCCGGTGTCATTGGTGTAAGTCGGGCCCGCAAATGCCGGGGCTGCAAGCGCTGCTGCCAAAGTGGCCGCACCTGCGCGCGCTGCAAATTTAATGCTCATTTTCTTCAGGTCTCCTGTTCCGTCAGCCGCATGTCTCTCCATCCCTGAGACCGCCGCTTGAGCCAGGAGCTATCACGCGTTTTTTTGCCCCTTCAGGGTTGAAAATTCATCCCGGTACCAGGAGAAATGAATAGGCGAAATTTCGCCCACGGCAACTTTCAGCCTGCAAGAAACCGCCTATGAACAATATGTTAGGTGAAGAAGATCACTTTCACCCAATCGCCAGGCTCAGAGGGGGTATGCAATTTCTGCAACCCTGCGCACACGCTCATTACTGCAATTATTTTTGCACAGGACAGCGCAGCGGAGTCTGGCAAAAAAATGCCCCGGACAACCAGGGCATTTCAGTGCGCCGGGTCCCGCAAGGATCAGAACTTCCAACCTGCGCCCAGATGCACCTAGAAGGCCGGGCCAGCGCTTATGGCTAGCCGAAGGGGCTTAGCCCGGCTATCACTATCCAGCTGTCCAGCGCATCGCGCAATGTGGCGCCGCGTGCGGAAAACCCGTGCAGCTGAACAGACCACCGGCTTTCAGGCGCAGCTGTCTGTTCCCCGCGCACCAGCCTGACTTCGCCGCCCATCATGACAAATTGAGACGCCCGCGGGATGCCCTGAAGCTCGGACAGGATACGCCAGTCGGAAATACTTTGCTGAGTGTTTAATTTTGACATGCGGGAGTGCTCGGATTTCCGTCTGAGGCCATGAGTGCCGTCGAGGCTGTGCTGTCTGCGAAAAAACAGAAAGCTCTTCACGCTTCGCTGCTTCTGGGCTGGGGCACATCGGCAGAATAAACGCGGTACTTGCCGTTTTGATCGCCCCTTAGCGGGCCAAGCGGGACGACATTTGCAAAGCCTGAGGACTTGGCAAGCCGTGCGACAACCGGCGGAGACAGAAACACAAAACGTTCTCCGCCCAGCTCCTGCAGGAATGTCCGCAGCCGCTGCAGCACCAGCTGCCCTGCACCCGCGGCACCATTCGATGCAAACCTGGTGAGTTCCCAGACCGCGGGATCGCATGGCGGCTCTTCATCACACAGGTCCGTGGGCAGCCCTGGAAGCATGCCGCGGACCGCATCACGCACCATGTAAGTCATTTCGGATCTGCTAGGATGGCGGCCCCCGCGATCTGTGCGCAGCAGCCTCGCGCCGGCCAGCGCTTCGCCTGTGGCAGGATCAAATGCGATAATGTAGTAGGCGTCCAGATGGTCGTACTGATCCAGATCGCTTCGGCAGGACAGCCACACGCGCCAGTTTTTGCCTTCCGCAAACACGCTCTTGCGCAACGACATAAAGGCATCCAGCACATCCTGATCGGGACTTCTCAGTGACTTTGGCAGCCGCACCGGATCAAACCGGACAACCATAGTTTCAATACCCGTTCCGGCCTTGGCTTCGCTCCTGGCGTATCCGTTTTGCATAAATGTATCTCCAGTACAGGTTTCGACCTTCCCTGCTCAGAAATTACACCTAAAGGTAGATTCCCGGTTGTCTACAACTACCTTGCTGTTGCATTCTATTTGCAACTCTGGTCACATCAAATGCGACCTAGGTTGCGGGTAAGGCAACCGAGGTTGCCGGCAGAGAGACTTAAGTCGCAAGTCATTCGGGGTGGAAGATTGAGATGCCAAAATCTGTAATTACAACGAATCTGCCCTCGGACGGAGCAAACAGCACGAAGATTGCCGAGGCTTTTTCGGCCTGCAGGTCCGCGATCAACGAAGCAAGCACCACGGGTTTCACCCTCATGGTCAACTTTTCAATCATGGGGTATGAGCACTTTGAATGTTCCTTCCACGAAAAATGGAAGGAACAGTATGACCGGGAAAACTACTTCCTTCATGACCCTGTATTCAATTGGGCACTGAAGAACGAAGGCGCCATACGCTGGTCGGCCATTCAGCTGCCCGATCCTCTGCAGATACTCGAAAAGTCTCAGCGGTATGACTTGGTGTTTGGCGCTGCCTTTGCGGCTCTGACGGGATCAAAAAGATCGATGGTGTTTGTTTCCCGGCAGGACAGGGAGCTTTCGGATACCGAGATGCGCAGGCTGAGCATGGTTGTCACGGAGTTTTTTGACTCGCTGCTTCCCCCCCCGTCCCTTTCCGGGAAAGAACTGGAGATGCTGCGTCTGCATATCCAGCAGGAGATGTCTTATGATGAGATCGCCGAGCAGTTCACGCTTTCTCTATCAGCAGTGAAAACCAGCTTTCTGCGGATGCGGCAAAAGTTCGGCTGCAAGTCCACCGCGCGGCTCGCCTATCTGGCCAAAGAGCGCAACCTGTTTGGGGTAGAGCCGCCCTAACCTGTTGACCGGAATCAATAAATAATCCGGAGACCGTTTCAGAACGAACAATGCAGATTTCCAGGAATTTCACCAAAGCTGCCGCTCTCGTATATCACAGGATCCGGCACCTTGGAGTCGATCCTGCCGCCCGCTGTAATGAGAACAGGCCAAGCAAAGGCAGCTATCCAAGACGGCCCAGCCACACCGGAACATAGTAAGAATAAATTCAAGGGTATAAAACATAGCGCAGAACACTCGGCGCGCTAAGTTTGTAAAAATTCATCTGTAAAATCAAATTGGTGCGGGTGAAGGGACTCGAACCCCCACGCCATAGGCGCCAGAACCTAAATCTGGTGCGTCTACCAATTCCGCCACACCCGCACGCACACAAAATGCTTTGTGTGACGCGGTGACTATCAAAGGACAGCGGCGGATGCGAGCGGAAAACGCGTCCTCGGGCGCCATGTGCAAAACAGCAACAATCCGTCCGCATAATTGCAACAATGAACAGGCTTTCGCCGGAAAAGGCTGGGCCTGGAATCCGGTTCTGGCATAGATTCACAAAAAAGTCTGAGGCAGACAGAGCGAGTAACAACATGAAACCGTTTGGTAATGCGGCATTACGCGCGCAATTGGCGATGCGCGGCCAAGCACAGCCCCGGCGCCTGTATCAGGGCAGCCAGAACATCAGCCTGCTGCGCGGCACCCTGGTACTGACCCGCGAGGGCGAGCGCGCAGCGGAAGAAGTTAAAGCAGGCGGCAGCCTCATCACCCGCACCCAGGGCATGGCCCGGGTAGAAGCGGTCCGCACCCGCCGCGCCATGCTGCAAGCCGTATGCATTTCTGCCGGATCGCTTGGCGACACCCGCGCAGACAGCGACTTGACCGTCCCTTGGGACCAGCGGATCCTTGTCCGTGATTGGCGTGCCAAGGCAATGTTCGGCCAGCCGCAGGCAGTGGTGCCGGCCTATGAGCTGGTGGATGGCGAATTCATCCGTGATCTGGGTCTGCAGATGATGGATCTGACGATCCTGGAGTTTTCCCGCCCGCATGTGATTTATGCAGGCGGGTTGGAACTGGCCGCGGCCGCCGCACCGGACGAAGATCTGCGCCCGGCGGCCTGAGCCGGAGCGTTACAGCCCCAGCCTGCGGAACACCGCGGGGACCTGCTCTGGCAGGTCCTCGGCAATCAGTCCGGGGCCGAATTCCAGCGCGCATTCCACATGGACATAGGCGGCAGTTTCGGCGGCCTGCATTGGAGAGAACCCGCGCGCCATCAGCCCGGTGATGAAACCTGCCAGCACATCGCCCGACCCGGCGGTGGCCAGCCAGGGCGCGGAACGTTCGTAATGGGCTGAGTTGACCGAGCAGCGGCCGTCCGGCGCGGCAATCACCGTATCCGGCCCCTTGAACAACACCACGCAGCCCGCGCGTTTTGCCGCATCCCGGGTCGCATCGACCTTGGAATAGGCCGGGCCTGCGACGGCAGGCGCATTCAGCTTTTCCGCGAGGTCCGGGAACAGCCTGGCAAATTCGCCTCCATGCGGGGTGATCACACAGTCTTCATGCAAAGCCTCAAACAGCACCTCCGGCTTCATCTCGAACCGGGTAAGCGCATCTGCATCCAGCACGGTTGCCCGTTTTTCCTTCAATGTGGCGAACACCATCGCCTGCGTATCCGCGCCGCGCCCCATACCGGGACCAAGGCAAATAGCGCTGAGCCGTTCGTCTTCCATCAGCTCCACCAGCCCATGTGCTCCGTCGATCTGGCGCAGCATGATGGCGGTGAGATTGGCAGCATTTTCAAACATCGCCGAGCGCGGTGAGCCGACAGTGACCAGCCCGGCCCCGATCCGCAAGGCTCCGCGGGCGGCCAGCCGCGCGGCGCCGGTTTTGCCATGGCCGCCGGAGAGGACGAGGGCGTGGCCGTGGGAATACTTGTGCTCTTCTCTATTTTTGGGCAGTAAATCTGACCGCCGGTGATCTACGAGGTTTACAAAACCCTCGCCGCTCGTCCCGCCGCACTCATTCATTCCAAGGAAATCATCTTGCTTGGCCAGAAAGCCCTTCCTGGCTTCAAACCCGGCCAGCCCAATATCTACAGTGCGCAGGCTCCCGCAGTAACCCGGCCCATCGTCAACGAAATGCCCAATACGGGGTCTATGGAAAGTGACTGTAAGCCAGCTCCAGTTACCACCATATTCCAGGCACAAAGCACGGCCACTGTTCAAGCAAAGACCCGTTGGCGCATCAACCGCTACCATCCGGTTCAAAGTTCTGCCCTCGGTGTATAGTTTGGTCAGCGGCTCAAGGACAGAACTGTCCGGTGCACGCGACAATCCGGAGCCAAAAATTGCATCCACGAAAAGGCTCCCTTCCGCGTTACCTACAGCTTCCATACTCCACGGCTGTACAGTGCCCGCAGCCAAACGCTCATAATTCACCTTCGCGTCCGGCGGCAGCTTGTCCGGGTCTCCATACAGAAACACCTCCACGTCCCAGCCGCGCTCCTTCAGCAACCGGGCGACCACAAACCCATCGCCGCCATTATTGCCAGGCCCGCACAGCACCACGGTCCGCAGCGGTTTTTCATCTTTCTCCAAATACTCCGGGGAGTGCGAGGGGCCGGCCCCTCGCCCGCTTTCAACAGGCTCCGCAAGTTCCGGCCACTCCTCAAAGATGGCCTCAACCACCCCCTGACCGGCCCGCTCCATCAGTTCAAGGCCTGTCACTTCGCCGGTTGCGATGGCGGCCTGTTCGATGGCCCGCATCTGGGCGGCGGTCAGCAGTTCGGTCATTTCGTCTTCTTTCCCGATTCAATTTTGCGCAATCCTTGGGCGCAGCGCTTAATTTTTAGGCGGTGACGATCAAATCCTGGCCACAATTGCCGCAGCTGCAGCCTCGCGCATTGCTGCCTTCATTTAGAAGTGAAATGACACCCTCAACAAGCTTGCGAGGAGCCATTCCGATGAAAAAGATCGAAGCCATCATCAAGCCTTTTAAACTGGATGAGGTGAAGGAAGCGTTGCAGGACGTCGGCGTGCAAGGCCTTTCAGTGATCGAGGTCAAAGGCTTTGGCCGTCAGAAGGGCCACACCGAGCTGTACCGCGGTGCTGAATATGTGGTCGACTTCCTGCCCAAGGTGAAGGTGGAAGTGGTGCTGGACGACGATCAGGTCGACCAGGCGATCGAGGCCATCGTCGATGCCGCCAAGACCGACAAGATCGGCGACGGCAAGATTTTTGTCTCGCCCGTCGAGCAAGCTATTCGCATCCGCACCGGCGAAACCGGCCCGGACGCATTGTAAGTTAACAGCAAATCTCCAAGACATCTCTAAAGAAGGACTAAGGGAATGAGCGTAGACGCAGTTCTCAAGACTCTCCGTGAAGACGACGTCGCCTATGTCGACATCCGTTTCACCGACGTGCGCGGCCGCCTGCAGCACGTGACCGTGGACGTGGACCTGGTCGACGAAGACTTCCTCGAAGAAGGCTTCATGTTCGACGGCTCCTCGATCGCCGGCTGGAAGTCGATTGAAAACTCCGACATGAAACTGATGGCCGACACCACGTCCGCCTATATCGATCCGTTTTATGCCGAGAAAACCCTCTGCATCCATTGCTCGATTGTTGAGCCCGACACCGGCGAAGCCTATGAGCGCGACCCGCGCGGCACCGCCCAGAAGGCTGAAGCCTACCTGAAGTCCTCCGGCATCGGCGATGTGGCCTATATGGGCCCCGAAGCGGAATTCTTCCTGTTCGACGACGTGCGTTACTCCAACACCATCAACAAGGTGTCCTATGAGGTCGACGCAACCGACGGCTCCTGGAACACCGACGCCGAGTTTGAGATGGGCAACATGGGCCACCGCCCGGGCCTGAAGGGCGGCTACTTCCCGGTCAACCCGACCGACGAAGCGCAGGATCTGCGTTCGGAAATGCTCTCGACCATGAAGCGTCTGGGCATGAAGGTCGACAAGCACCACCACGAGGTTGCCTCCTGCCAGCACGAGCTGGGCCTGATCTTTGACAGCCTGACCAAGCAGGCAGACGAGCTGCAGAAGTACAAATACGTGATCCACAACGTGGCGCACGCCTATGGCAAATCGGCAACCTTCATGCCGAAGCCGATCTATGGCGACAACGGCTCCGGCATGCACGTGAACATGTCGATCTGGAAAGACGGCAAGCCGCTGTTTGCAGGCGACAAATATGCTGATCTCAGCCAGGAAGCGCTGTATTTCATCGGCGGCATCCTGAAGCATTCCAAGACCCTGAATGCCTTCACCAACCCGTCCACCAACTCCTACAAGCGCCTGATCCCGGGCTTTGAGGCCCCGGTTCTGCGCGCCTACTCTGCCCGCAACCGTTCCGGCTGCGTGCGGATCCCGTGGACCGAAAGCCCGAAAGCCAAGCGCGTCGAGGCCCGCTTCCCCGATCCGGCGGCAAACCCCTACCTGTGCTTTGCAGCACTGCTGATGGCCGGCCTGGACGGCATCCGCAATAAGATCGATCCCGGCGAAGCCATGGACAAGAACCTGTACGATCTGCCGGCCGAAGAGCTGGAAGGCATCCCGACCGTCTGCGGCAGCTTGCGCGAAGCGGTTGACGCGCTGGCCGCCGACCACGACTTCCTGCTGCAGGGCGACGTGTTCACCAAAGATCAGATCGACGGCTATATCGAGCTGAAAATGGAAGAAGTGCACAAGTATGAGCACACACCCCATCCCGTCGAATTCGGCATGTACTACAGCTGCTAAGCTGCACAGCCGTGACTTTGAAAGGGCGTCCTTCGGGGCGCCCTTTTACTGTTTCATGAGCGTGCTCAGTGGATCGGGGTTTTCCTCCGCCCCGCGCTTCTGGCGGCAGTGCTGCTTTTTCTTGCTCTTGTATTGCGGCTGCTGTATCCCGGCCCGCTCCCGCCTGTGAAAGGAGCCTTTTCCATGACTGCCCCCAACACCCTTGGTATCGACTTTGGCACCTCCAATTCGGCGGCGGGGATTGCCGTGGCCGGCCGGCCCTGGCTGGTTGAGATGGAACCTGGCGAGCAGACCCTGCCCACCGCTGTGTTCTTTGACGAGGACAGCCGCAGCATGCGGATCGGCCACAGCGCCACGCGGGCGCTGATCAACGGTGACGAGGGGCGCTTCATGCGCGCCTTGAAAAGCCTGCTGGGCACACCGCTGCTGCATGAGGAACGGCGGCTGGGCGGCGAGCGGATCAGTTTCGGCACCCTTATCGCCCGCTTTCTGGCCGAGATGAAGCAGCGGGCCGAGACGGCGACGCATATGGAATTCACCCATGCGCTGTCCGGCCGGCCGGTACGGTTTCATTCCAAGGACGAGGACCGCAATATCCAGGCCGAAAAGGACCTGCGCGCCTGTTACCTGGAGGCAGGCTTTCAGGACGTGCTGTTCCTGTTTGAGCCGGAAGCCGCCCTGCGCGCTGCAGCACCTGCGCCGGGCTGCGGGCTGATTGTCGATATCGGCGGCGGCACCTCGGACTTCACCGCCTTTGAACAGGACGCAAACGGCGCCACCCGCATCCTGGCTTCGCATGGGGTGCGGCTGGGCGGCACTGATTTTGACCGGCAGCTGAGCATCCACCATGTCATGCCGCTGCTGGGGCGCGGCAGCCAGATCCGCAACAGCTTTGGCGGCGGCACCCTGCCTGCGCCGAACCGGCTGTTCAACGATCTGGCCACCTGGCAGATGATTCCTTTCCTTTACAGTCCGGAAAGCCGCCGCGCCGCCAAGGATCTGGCCGCCAATGCGGTTGAGCCGGACAGGCTGGCCCGGCTGGTTGACGTGCTGGAAGATGAGCTGGGCCACGAGCTGGCCTTTGCGGTTGAGCGTGGCAAGATCCAGGCCAACACGGCAGGCGGCGCGGCGGCGATTGATCTTAAGCTGCTGCAGCGCGGCCTGTCCGTACCGCTGCCCGCCGCAGAAATGAACCAGACACTGGCAGAACAGACCGCTGCCATCGGGGCCTGCGCTGCCGAGACTCTGGCGCAGGCCGGTCTTCCTGCAGCCAGCGTGGACCGGATCGTGCTGGTCGGCGGCTCTTCGCTGCTGGGGGCGGTTCAGGCGCAAATGCGCAGCATCTGTTCAAACGCCCGCGTTGAAACAGGAAATGCCATGACAGCGGTGGCGGACGGGCTTGCCCTGGCCGCCGGAACAGCCTTTGCTTAGGTAAATGGGAACCATGCACGGCTTTTCCCGTTAGACACGCGCGGCCAGCACGTTAGGCTGAAGGCTACGAGCCACATTTGAGAGATTCTTTCATGCGCCGCCTGCTGGCCCCTGCCCTGATTTCCGCCCTGCTAGCTTCCCCTGCCCTGGCCGCGCCTTGCGGCAATACCTCATCCGGGTTTGACGCCTGGAAGCGGGACTTCCAGAACGAGGCCAAGCGCGCAGGTGTGCGTAAGGCGGGGCTGCAGGCGCTTGCGGCCGCGCAATATGCCCGCCGCACCATTTCTGCTGACCGCAACCAGAAGAGCTTCAAATACTCGCTGGAGAAATTCATGCAGATCCGCGGCTCGGCAACCATCGTGGCGCAGGGCCGCAAGCGAAAGGCGCGCAACCCGGACTTCTATGCCGCACTTGAGCGTAAGTACGGCGTGCCCGCCGGCGTTCTGATTGCAATCCACGGGATGGAGACCGCGTTCGGCAACTATATGGGCGACAGCCAGGTGGTTTCCGCCATCGTGACGCTGACCTATGATTGCCGCCGCTCCGATTTTTTCCGTCCGCATGCGCTGGGGGCGCTGAAGCTGGTGGACCAGGGCGCCATCACCCCGGCCACGCTGGGCGCCAAGCACGGCGAGCTGGGCCATACCCAGTTCCTGCCCGGCAATGCGCTGCAATACGGGGTGGACTGGGACGGCAACGGGCGGGTGGATTTCTACAATATGGGGGATGCGATGGCCTCCACCGCCAATTACCTGCGCCAAAAAGGCTGGAAGCCCGGCAAGGGATACCAGCAGGGCGAGCCGAACTACCGGGTTCTGAAGCAATGGAACGCCGCAACTGTTTATCAGCAATCGCTTGCAATCATGGGGCGGCAGATCGACGGCTAAGCCGCAACCAGGCAAATATCAGGCAAGGTTGCTGCCCGCTCCTTTGGCTGTTTTGCGGCTGCCTTCTTGACCGCCAGGAACAGTGAAGATGATTCCCGCGTCATTGTAGGCTCTAGGGCATCAATGTGTCCGCCGGCCGCCGCAATTGGGCCGTAATCCAGCCATCCAAATCGAGCCCCTCGAATTAAATCAATTAAAAACAAGAGCTTCAACAACACCCTGTTTCCTGCAACTCTGTTCACGCTGTTTCGCAGGACGCCGTGTTTTCCGCCCCACTTTCAACTCGTTCAAATTTTATCCTTCTTTTATCGGCACCCTGAATGGAGGATCCGGACGGTGGCAGAAAAAGTGCAGTATACAGGCAGGCTCGGACTGGAGGCCCGCGATACCGGGACCCTTTCAGCAGCGGTTTCGGCTGTTGTGGACACGCTCGAGGATTTCGGCCATCCGGCAGAAACAATTGAGGCGCGGGCAGAAAATACAGCCAAAATTCAATGTGACCATTACCTGGTGACTGTACGGTTGCGCAGGGTTCCATTGCGGCGCGCCAGCCGGCTGACAAACGCGATGCTGCAGCCCGCGGCACTGCTGGAACTTTCGCTGACGCCCGCCTTTCCCGATTATTGCGATCAGGAGATTTCGGAACTGTTTCTGGCCGAAATGCTGCGGCGGCTGCTTCCTGCTGTTGAGGCAACTTCGGTTGAATGGCTCGAATCCGATGTGGCGCTGACGTGCGAGCAGTTCCTGAGCGTGTTCGAACCCAATCCGGAAAACAGTCTGCAAGCCACACCCGAGCCAGCCGAAACCCGGCGGGAACACCCCGCTCCTGTCAGGCTGCGCGGCCGGGCATGTTTCACTCCGGTTGATCAAGCTGCGCTGGCTCTTGATGCCCACTGCGATCAGGCGTTCCAAGCCGTCAGGCTTACCCAAAGTGAACCAGAAGAAATCCAGAAAGCAGATCTCGCTCAGGCCAGGGCCCGCAAACCGGAACAGGCTCAAGGCCCCTACCGCGGCTGGGCGCATCAACTCAGGTCGACGGCGATTGCGGCTTTCAGCATTGCGGGCACCCGCCGGTTGCGTTTCATCAGCCATCTTATGCTTCTGACAGCATTGCTGCTGTATATGGAAAGTGCCGGAATGGTGCAGGCTGCCCGCCCGCTGGTGCCTTAAGCCCTGTGTTTGAACACGGGCCGCCACGTTTGGTCCCCCCCCTTCACGGTTCACATTGTCCGATACCCAAGGGTCAGAAACGACTGTAGAACCCGTCGTTTTCTGCAGCGCTTCCGCCAGTAGACGGCTGCACACTGGACAAACCTGTGCAGCGACGGAGGCCACGCATGAACGAGCATTACCGCGACATCCGCAAAATTGATCCAACCCGCGGCGCCAATCTGGGCGACAACACCCCGAACAACAATGACCGGGTTGAGATCGGACCGACCCAGCTGGCTTTTGGCGAATGGGCCGAGGCCGGATTGCAGCTGCCCGATTTGCAGGCAATGCGCAAATTCCGCTGGGAGCGGCTGACCCGTTTCATCAACGACCGCGGCTATGCCGGCCTTCTGGTGTTTGACCCGCTGAACATCCGCTATGCCACCGACAGCACCAACATGCAGCTGTGGAACACCCATAACCCGTTCCGCGCCCTGCTGATCTGCGCTGACGGCTATATGGTGCTGTGGGATTACAAACAGTCGCCGTTTCTCAGCGAATTCAACCCTCTAGTGCGCGAACAGCGCGCTGGCGCCGACCTGTTTTATTTCGACCGCGGCGACAAGGTGGATGTGGCGGCCGACGTGTTCTCCAATGAGGTGCGCAAACTGCTGGAGGAACACAGCGGCAGTAACAAGCGCCTGGCAGTGGACAAGGTCATGCTGCACGGGCTGCGCGCGCTGGAGGCGCAAGGCCTGGAGATCCTCCCCGGCGAAGAGCTGACCGAAAAATGCCGCGCGGTGAAAGGCCCGGACGAGATCCTGGCGATGCGCTGCGCCCATCACGCCTGCGAAACCGCTGTGGCGGAGATGGAGAAGTTCGCCCGTGAAAATGTGCCCGGCGGCAATATCTCGGAAGACGACGTCTGGGCGGTGCTGCACGCGGAAAACATCCGCCGCGGCGGCGAGTGGATCGAAACCCGGCTGCTGGCCTCAGGCCCGCGCACCAACCCGTGGTTCCAGGAATGCGGCCCCCGCATCATCCAGAACAACGAGATGATCAGTTTCGACACCGATCTGGTCGGCTCTTACGGCATTTGCATCGACATCTCCCGCAGCTGGTGGATCGGCGATCAGAAGCCGCGGGCAGATATGGTCTATGCCATGCAGCACGGGGTCGAACACATCCGCCATAACATGGAGATGCTGAAGCCCGGCGTGAACATCCAGGAGCTGTCACGCGGCTGCCATGTGCTGGATGCGCAGTTCCAAAAGCAGAAATACGGCTGCATGATGCACGGCGTCGGCCTGTGCGATGAATGGCCGCTGGTTGCTTATCCGGACCAGATGGTCGAGGGCGCCTTTGACTATGACCTGGAACCGGGCATGGTGCTGTGTGTCGAGGCGCTGATCTCCCCCGAGGGCGGCGATTTCTCGATTAAGCTGGAAGATCAGGTTCTGATCACCGAAGACGGCTACGAGAACCTGACCAAATATCCGTTCGACAAGGCACTTATGGGGGAAGCCTGACCTGAACCGCCGGCCCCGCCTGTACAGGTGGGGCCGGGATATCCTGCGGCGCCGTCAGGCGCCTCCGCTTAAGAACAGCGCGAGCTTTTCACGCAGCACCAGTACACCGGGCGTCTCCGTCACCTCATGCAGCCGGTTCAGCGGCACCCAGGCCAGTGCATGGGATTCCCCGCTCACTGCAAAATCCCCTGCCTCTGCTTGAAACAAGTACCGAACGTCATAATGCAGATGCTCGCAGTCCTGCGCATTTTCCGGGATTGCGTGAATGTCCACATCAAACACCTGATCAGACAGCGGCTTGATCCGCGGCAGCCCGCTTTCCTCATAGGCTTCTTTCAACGCCACAAAAGCCGCATCTGCAATGCCGTCGCAATGGCCGCCCAACTGCAACCAGCGATCCAGCTTCCGGTGATGGGTCAGCAGAACGCATTTCATGTCCGGTGACAGCACAAAGGCGGAACCGGTAACATGACCTGTCTCAGGGTTACGGCCAAAGGCCTGAGGTTCACTTTCGCAAAAGGACCGCAACTGCCGCCACATTTCCCTGTCGCGTGCCGTTTGAGGCGTGTAAATGCCAATTCCGGCCAGACTTAATGCACTCATCTGCCTTCACCTTCACGTGACGTTGCGGGCCGCCGCCTTGTTCCTGTGCCAACGAGCGCTCAATCTAAACGGAACACCCAACAAAGGCCACGCCCATGCCCGCTGAACGCATCTCCTTCCCCGGCCATGCCGGAAACACCCTTGCTGCCCGCCTCGACCTGCCTGAGGGACCGGTGCTTGCAACGGCGCTGTTTGCCCATTGCTTTACCTGTTCCAAGGATATTCCGGCCGCGCGGCGGATTGCCGGACGGCTGGCGGCGATGGGGATCGCGGTGCTGCGGTTCGACTTTACCGGTTTGGGGCATTCCGAAGGGGAATTCGAAAACACCTCCTTCAGCTCCAATGTCGCGGACCTGATCATGGCGGCGCAGTATTTGGCCTCGCGCGGCATGGCGCCTTCTTTGCTTATCGGCCATTCGCTGGGCGGCGCGGCGGTGCTGCGGGCACGGGCAGGCATCCCGTCTGTCAAAGGCGTGGTGACACTGGGCGCGCCGTTTGATCCCGGCCATGTCTCGCACCACTTCGACGCTGCCTTGCCCGAGATAGAGGCCAAAGGCCGTGCTGAAGTCTGCCTGGGCGGGCGGCCTTTTGTCATTGGCAGGGAATTCGTCGACGATATCAACGCCGAAGCGCTGGAGCCTGCAATTACCGGCCTCAAGGCTGCACTGCTGGTGCTGCATGCCCCGCGGGATGAAACAGTAAGCATCGACAATGCCGCCTCGATCTTTACCGCGGCCAAACACCCCAAAAGCTTTGTCACCCTGGATGATGCCGATCACCTGATCACCCGTGCTGCGGATGCGGAATATGCCGCCGAAGTGATTGCCGCCTGGGCCGGGCGCTATGTCAGAATGGCCCCGCCCGCGCCGCCGCCCGGTGCCCCCGAAGGCATCCTGCGGGTGACCGAGGCGGACCCGGAGGGATTCCTGCAGGATGTGCAATCCGGTCCCTATCACCACACCTTTGCAGATGAGCCATTGGCCTATGGCGGCACCAATCGCGGCATGTCGCCTTACGGCTTCGTGGCGGCGGGGCTGGGCGCCTGCACCTCGATGACGCTGCGGATGTATGCCCGCCGCAAGGGCTGGCCGTTGGAGGGGATCAGCGTCGATGTCAGCCATGACAAGGTGCATGCTCAGGATGCTCAGCCGACGGGACCCGCCAAAATCGATCAGTTCACCCGTGTGATCCACCTTTGCGGCCCTTTGAGCGGGGAACAGCGGGCCAAGCTGATGGAGATTGCAGACAGATGCCCGGTGCACCGGACATTGGAGAGCGGCGCCAAGGTGGTGACGCATCTGGAGACCACACCCCAGGCGGCTACCGCGTAACTTCAATACTCCCGGATCTCCCGTGCCCGGCCCCTGCAGGAAACCTGCAACGGCAGCGGCCTTGGGCCCGGCGCCGCGCCTTGGCGCGGCGCCGGGCCCAACTGCGGCAGGCCTTCGCCTGAAGGCCGCAGCGCAGGCGGGAGACCTCCCTTGCCGTTATTCAGAGTAGCGGCCAGTGGTGATGTCACCGCTTTCATCCACAAACCGCAATGCCGTTCCATCGCTTTCCAAAACAAAACAGGCCCACAGGTCCGACGGCGGCCAGGTGGAGCAGTATTTGCCGTCCCGCACGCCCCAGTATCCCCAGCTGTCATGGCCGGCATTGTACAACGTCCGTCCCGACGCCCGGAATTCCTGCCAGGCGCCGCTGCCATAGGTCAGCTTGCGCCCTTCCAATGCTGCCTGCACGTCCTCTGCGCTCAACGCCCGCCATTCCGCCGCCGCAAGCGGCGAAACGGTCAATGATACCGCAATCATCAGGGCAATGTGCCTCATGTCCGTCTCCCAGCCTTGCTGTCACGCCTTACCTGATCTAATAGGCCCGGCATCTGCTGCACAATCACATAAAGGTGCTTTCGCCCATGATCCCGCGCTATGCCCGCCCTGAAATGGTCGCCATCTGGTCGCCCGAAACCAAATTCAAGATCTGGTACGAGATCGAGGCCCATGCCTGCGAAGCCATGGCCAACCTCGGCGTGATCCCGCGCGAAAACGCTGACGCCGTGTGGAAAGCCAAGGACGTCGAATTCGACGTCGCCCGCATTGACGAGATTGAAGCTGTCACCAAACATGACGTCATCGCCTTCCTCACCCACCTGGCTGAGCATGTCGGCGCTGAGGAAGCCCGTTTTGTGCATCAGGGCATGACTTCGTCGGATGTGCTGGACACTTGCCTGAACGTGCAGCTGGTGCGTGCTGCCGATATTCTGCTGGACGGCATGGACAAGCTGCTGGCGGCGCTGAAGAAACGTGCGCTGGAGCATAAGAACACCGTGCGCGTCGGCCGCAGCCACGGCATCCACGCCGAGCCCACCACCATGGGCCTGACCTTTGCCCGTTTCTATGCCGAGATGGACCGCAACAAGAACCGCCTGGAAAAAGCCCGCTGGGAAGTCGCCACCGGCGCAATCTCCGGCGCGGTCGGCACCTTTGCCAATGTTGACCCCGCGGTTGAGGATCACGTCTGCGAGCAGCTGGGCCTGCGGCCTGAGCCGATCTCGACCCAGGTGATCCCGCGCGACCGCCACGCGATGTTCTTTGCTACCCTCGGCGTCATTGCGTCGTCGATCGAAAACGTTGCCGTGGAAATCCGCCACATGCAGCGCACCGAGGTGCTGGAGGGTGCCGAATTCTTCTCGATGGGCCAGAAAGGCTCGTCGGCGATGCCGCACAAGAAAAACCCGGTGCTGACCGAGAATCTGACCGGCCTGGCGCGCCTGGTCCGCATGACTGTGATCCCGGCGATGGAGAACGTGGCGCTGTGGCACGAGCGGGACATCTCGCACTCCTCGGTCGAGCGCGGCATCGGCCCGGATGCGACTGTCACCCTCGACTTTGCCCTGAACCGCCTGGCCGGTGTTGTCGACAAGATGCTGGTGTTCCCGGAAAACATGCTGGACAACATGAACAAATACCCCGGCCTGGTGATGTCGCAACGCGTTCTTCTGGCGTTGACCCAGGCAGGCGTCAGCCGCGAAGATGCCTATTCCATGGTGCAGCGCAACGCCTTGAAAGTCTGGGAAGACCGTGTTGATTTCCGTGAATTGCTGCTGGCGGATGCCGATGTGGTTGCGGCGCTCGGCGAAGAAGCGATCAACGAGAAGTTCGACATGGGCTATCACACCAAACATGTCGACACGATCTTCCGCCGAGTGTTCGGCGAATAAGCTGCAACCGCTTGCGAGCATCTGCGCCCCGCCCTTGGCGGGGCGCTTTTCATTCAGCATTCATGAAAGGCGTGCTACAAGTTTTACGAATGCACAAACGTCCTTAATCATCCGAAGAAATTCTGACGCTCCTATTCGCCGATTTTGACGAAACGCTTGTACGCAACTGCATTGACGAATTCTCTGCCGCAACCAGTATCAGGGATGCATTTTCCATATCTTGCTTGGACCGGTCAGCCACCTTCGGCAGTGAACGCATGGTGTTCACCCTTGTTCGATCCAAAGGGAAACCCCTTGTTCTAAAGCTGGACCTGGCTGAAGGAACCAAGAGACTAATCTAAAAGTACCAAGTCATTGGAAAGCTCAGCGGCCATTTTGAATCCGGGTCCCAGGCCGCGTTAGTCAAGCCGGCTTATCTATCGCCAACAGGCCGCTTTCAGCCACGGGGATTTTCATGGCGGCAATCTGGTGCTGGGACGCGGTGTAAGCTACGGTCTGGATTTTACTGAAGCCTGCACAAAACTTGCCGTCTACGACATTGTCGACTTCCTTAAAATGAATGTATTTCTGCCAGCAGAACCTTCCGAAGTCGGCGCCTGCGGGATCAGAAACCAATCAAATGAAATGTTTATAAAGAAATACCGTCAGAAAGTGAACTCCGGATTTCTGACCTGTGCATTGCGGGGCCGGCTACTGATCGAGTGGGCGAAAATCTCCCGTGAAGCCTTTGAACGCAGTGCATTCATGCGCAAGAAGTTCGCCTTCCTGGAAAGGCGCCTCTCTATCGCCTTTGCGCAGCCTCTTGAGGGATGACTATTTTCATCTCCCGCAGTTTTGATGTGAATAAATTGGCGGGCCCGCGGGTTGTAAGGGTACATTGATCACGACTTTATGCATCAGGAGATGACGACATGCGTTATTTTGCTCTCGCCGCTGCCTTGACCCTGCCGATGACGGCTTATGCCGCAGGCGGCAATGACTGGAACCCGCCGAAACCTTCCGAGACCACCAAGACCTGCAAGGGCAAGCGGATCTGGGACCCAAACAAGAAGCGCTGCGTGCGGCCCAAGAAGTCGTCCCTGAACCAGCAGGACCTGCTGAATGCAGCGCGCGAGCTGGCCTATGCGGGCCGCCAGCAGGATGCACAGGCAGTGCTGAGCGCCGCGCCGGACCAGCAGGATACCCTGGTGCTGACTTATTGGGGTTTCACCCACCGCAAACTGGGCAATTTGGAATTGGCGCAGGCCTATTACGATCAGGCGCTTGAACAGGATCCGGATAACATACTTGCCCGCTCCTATATGGGCCAAGGCCTTGTGAAACAGGGGAGATACGGCGCGGCCCTGATACAGTGGAAAGAGATCAAGGCACGGGGCGGTGATGGCACCTGGGCCGAAGCTTCGCTGCGCAACGCTTTGGAAACAGGTGCAACTTTCAGCTACTAGCTTCAGTCTTTCTTTACGGCTTGCGGCCTATCCTGCCCTCGATGATCAAGAAGAATCTTTGGTAGGGTGCGAGAATGCCTCAAGACAATTTGCTGGCGCTTCCAATGGCTTCAGGCGGGCCGGATCTGGGCGGGTTCGGTGCCCCGGCCCCTCTGGGCGGCGGGGGCAGCAGCGGGCTGAGCGGCAAGGCAAAGGCCGCAATTATCGTCCGGCTGCTGTTGAATGAAGGCGCAGAAATCCCGCTGGAGGAGCTGCCGGACGACTTGCAGCTGGAGCTGACCCAGCAGATGGGCAAGATGAGCATTGTCGATCGCGATACGCTGAATACGGTGGTCGGCGAATTTGCCGATCTGCTGGACAACGTTGGCCTGCATTTCCCCAATGGCCTGGCCGGTGCGCTGAATGCGATGCAAGGCAAGATCAGCCGCCACACCCACAGCCGTCTGCGCAAGGAAGCCGGTGTGCGCCAGTTCGGTGACCCATGGGAGCGCTTGAAACAGCTGCCGCCCGAAGATCTGGCCGGTCTGGCCGAGGCGGAAAGCACCGAAGTGGCCGCGGTTTTGCTGTCCAAGCTGGACACCGCCAAGGCGGCGCAAATGCTGGTTCATCTGCCCGGCCCGATTGCCCGCCGCATCACCTATGCCGTCAGCCACACCGCCAATGTGACGCCCGACACCGTGGACCGGATCGGCCTGTCGCTTGCCGCCCAGGTCGAAGCCCGGCCCGATCTCGCCTTTGATGAGACTCCGGGGCAGCGTCTTGGCGGCATTCTGACCGAAGCGGCGGCCGCCAAACGTGATGAAGTGCTGACAGCGCTGGATGAAGAAGATGAGGATTTTGCCATCAAGGTGCGCAAAGCGATCTTCACCTATGCGCTGATCGGTGAACGGATGCAGCCGATCGACGTGCCCAAGCTGATGCGGGTGCTGTCGCAGCCGGATCTGGTCACTGCCATGGCCTTTGCCACCGACGAGGAAGACGTGGCAACCAACGAATTCCTGCTCAAGAACATGTCCAGCCGGATGGCAGACAATATCCGCGAGGAAGTGGGCGAGCGCGGCAAGGTCAAGCGCAGCGATGGCGAGGCGGCGTTCAGCATGATCATCTCGGCGATGCGCGATTTGGTGGCAACAGGCGAAATTGATCTGAAATCCGACGAGGATGAGGAGGACGGCGGTTAAGATCCGCCACTTACACCGGGACGGCAGGCGCGCAGGCCAATCTGCCCGCGCCTGCGAGCGGCTTGTACCTGCCGGTCCGGCTGCGTATGATGCGGGCTTCCGGGCGCATTCCCGCGCCGCAGCCACCCAGATGCCATGCCCGTAGATCCTTCCGAGCTCTCCACCTGGAGCCATGTCAAATATTATGGCAGCAACCTGTTTCTGCGCGGGCTGCTGGTTGGCACCCGGCTGATCCCCTATGGGTTGAGAGTGCCGATGATGGGCCGGCTGGTCACGGCCATGGGCCGCCTGGCCGGATTTCACAAACGGGTGCGCAGCAATCTGGATCTTGTCAGCCCCGAACTGGCGGAAATTGATCCCCGCGCGCTGTACCGGGACGTCAGCGATAATGCGGGCCGGATGATAGCCGAAATCTATGCCGGCGCCCCTTTTCACGACCGCGCCAGGGCTGCCCCCATTACCGGCCCTGGCCTGAAAGCGCTGGAAGAGGCCCGCGCAGAAGGACGACCGGTTCTGCTGGCAACGGCGCATTTCGGCAACTACGATGCCGCCCGCACGGCACTGTTTGCCCGCGGTTTCGAGATGGGGGCGCTTTACCGCCGGATGGCCAACCCTTATTTCAATGACCATTACGTGGCGGCCATCAAGGGCAACGGCGAGCCCCTGTTCGAACAGGGAAAGCGCGGCATGGTCGAGCTGGTCCGGCACCTGAAAAAGGGCGGCATCGCCGCCATCGTCACCGACCTGCACGCTCAGGGCGGCGAATTGATCGACTTCTTCGGCAAGCCTGCGGTCACCTCCACCGTGCCGGCCGAACTGGCACTGAAATTCGGCGCTGCTGTGATCCCTGTTTACGCAGTGCGGCAGGACAACGGTCTGGACTTCGAGATCGTGATGAGCGCCGAGATCCCGCATTCCGATCCGCTCACCATGACCAAATCCCTCAGCGCGGATCTGGAAGCCATCGTGCGCAAGCACACCGGCCAATGGTTCTGGATCCACCGCCGCTGGAAACCCTATGTGCCGCTGCCAAAACCCGGCAGGAAGGCAAATCCCGAGGCGGGCTGATCCAGGCGGCTATTCGGCGCGGGCAGCGGCAATGATACGGCCATAGGACGCCTCTTGCACCACGACGGCAGCAGGCTGGCGGCCTGGCACCGGGACTGTCAGTTCCAGATCCCCTGCCCCGTCCCATTCCGCAGCAATCTGCCAGTCATCCACCACATTGGCATAGCTCAAGGTCTTACCGGCCAATTCACCGCGGGTGATATTGACGGTCCGTTCTGGCGTATAGCGCACCAGCTGCACCAGCAGCCTCGCCTCCCCCATCTGTGCCCGTGGCTGCAACCGGATCACCAGTTCCTCCCCGTTCCGCTCAACCGACAGCGTGACCGGGCGCGGATGGGATTGGTGTTTGCCGATGGCATCGGCCACCTTCATTGCATCGGCGCCAACCACATCATCCTGACCCATGATGATCATTTGCGGCGTGTAGATCATCCTGCGGCCGCCCGCATGCGCATAGCCCTTTTGCCGCTTGGTATGGGACGGCTTGGCAAATTGATCCTTCCAGCCGATGTAATCCCAGTAATCGACGTGCAGCGCCAGCGGCAGCACATCGTCGCGCGCTGCCAGCTCATGCAGCAGTGCATCGGCCGGCGGGCAGGACGAACACCCTTGCGACGTATAAAGCTCCACCACCACAGGTTCCGCGGCAGATTGGCCGTATACCGGCAGGGCCAGGCCCCACGCTGCAATGATCGACGCCAGAAGTTTCATGAATCGCCCGCTTCGTTTGTTAGGCTTCTGGTCTAAAGATGTGCCTGCAAATACGCCAATCAATCATTTTTGAGCCGGGTTTGAACGAAGCAGGCCCGTTGCACCGCAAAAAATGTGTACTATCGCATACAAATGTGCCCCCTGCGGCGATTGGGCTATTGAATGCTTAATCTTCCTCATGCATTTAGCAGGCAGCGAATTCCCCGATTTCAAATCCTTGAGGGAGGCCAAACATGCCTATCACCGTCGGACAAGACAATGCCAAAGCGCGCAAAACGCTCAGCGTCAACGGCAAGTCGATCTCTTTTTACTCCATCCCCGCAGCCACCGAAGCAGGCTTTGGTGATTTCTCCAAGCTGCCCGCCGCGCTGAAGGTGGTGCTGGAAAACATGCTGCGCTTTGAGGATGGCGGCTTTTCGGTCTCCACCGACGACATCAAGGCCTTTGCCGAATGGGGCGCCAATGGCGGCAAGAACCCCCGCGAAATCGCCTACCGCCCTGCCCGCGTGCTGATGCAGGACTTCACCGGCGTTCCCGCCGTTGTCGACCTGGCCGCCATGCGCGACGGCATCGTCGGCCTGAAAGGCTCCGCCGCCAAGATCAACCCGCTTGTGCCAGTTGACCTGGTCATCGACCACTCGGTGATGATCGACGAGTTCGGCAACCCGCGCGCGTTCCAGATGAACGTCGACCGCGAGTATGAGCGCAACATGGAGCGCTATCAGTTCCTGAAATGGGGTCAGAACGCGTTCAACAACTTCCGCGTTGTGCCGCCGGGCACCGGCATCTGCCACCAGGTGAACCTGGAGTATCTGGCCCAGACTGTCTGGACCGATACAGACCAGAACGGCGAGGAAGTCGCCTATCCGGATACCCTGGTCGGCACCGACTCCCACACCACCATGGTCAACGGCGCCGCGGTGCTGGGCTGGGGCGTTGGCGGCATTGAGGCTGAGGCCGCGATGCTGGGCCAGCCGATTTCTATGCTGATCCCCGAAGTCATCGGCTTTGAGCTGACCGGCCAGATGGTTGAAGGCACCACCGGCACCGACCTGGTGCTGAAGGTGGTGGAAATGCTGCGCGCCAAGGGCGTAGTTGGCAAGTTTGTCGAGTTCTACGGCACCGGCCTGGACCGTCTGCCGCTCGCAGACCGCGCCACCATCGCCAACATGGCGCCGGAATACGGCGCCACCTGCGGCTTCTTCCCGATCGACGACGAAACCCTTCGCTACCTGCGCAACACCGGCCGTGATGAGGACCGCATCGCGCTGGTCGAAGCCTACGCCAAGGAGAACGGTTTCTGGCGCGGCGCAGATTATGCACCGGTCTACACCGACACCCTGTCGCTGGACATGAGCAGCATCGTTCCGGCAATCTCCGGCCCGAAACGCCCGCAGGACTATGTGCCGCTGACCAACGCCAAGGCTGCTTTCCGCCAGGAGATGGAAGAGACCTTCAAACGTCCGATGGGCAAGGAAGTCGCCGTCAAAGGCGAAGACTACACCATGGAATCGGGCAAGGTTGTGATTGCTTCGATCACCTCCTGCACCAACACTTCGAACCCTTATGTGATGATCGGCGCAGGCCTGGTCGCGCGCAAGGCAGCCGCCCTGGGCCTGGACCGCAAGCCCTGGGTCAAAACCTCGCTGGCACCGGGTTCGCAGGTCGTGTCCGCCTATCTGGAGGCCGCAGGCCTGCAAGAGGATCTGGACAAGATCGGTTTCAACCTGGTGGGCTACGGCTGCACCACCTGCATCGGCAACTCCGGTCCGATCCAGCAGGAACTGTCGGAAGCCATCGCCGAGGGCGATCTGGTGGCAACCTCGGTGCTGTCCGGCAACCGCAACTTTGAGGGCCGCATTTCGCCCGACGTGCGCGCCAACTACCTGGCCTCGCCGCCGCTGGTGGTGGCCTATGCGCTGGCCGGCACCATGGACATCAACCTGGCGTCCGACCCGATTGCACAGGACAAGGATGGCAACGACGTCTACCTGAAAGACATCTGGCCCTCGACCCAGGAAGTTGCGGAACTGGTTGAGCAAACCGTCACCCGCGAGGCGTTCCTGTCGAAATACGCCGATGTCTTCAAGGGCGACGAGAAGTGGCAGGCGGTCGAGACCACTGACGCGGAAACCTATGACTGGCCCGCAGCCTCGACCTATATCCAGAACCCGCCCTACTTCCAGGGCATGGGCACCGAGCCGGGCACCATCTCGAACATCGAGGGTGCCAAGGTTCTGGCGGTTCTGGGCGACATGGTCACCACCGACCACATCTCGCCCGCGGGCTCCTTTGCCACCACCACCCCGGCGGGCCAGTATCTGCTGGAGCGCCAGGTGCAACCGCGCGAGTTCAACTCCTACGGTTCGCGCCGCGGCAACCACGAGATCATGATGCGCGGCACCTTTGCCAACATCCGCATCAAGAACGAGATGCTGGCCAAAGAAGACGGCAGTGCTGTTGAGGGCGGCTACACCAAAGGCCCCGATGGCAAACAGACCTCGATCTTTGATGCCTCGATGGCGCATCAGGAAGCAGGCACACCGCTGGTGGTGTTCGGCGGCGAACAGTACGGCGCGGGCTCCTCGCGCGACTGGGCGGCCAAAGGCACCGCTCTCTTGGGTGTCAAGGCTGTGATCGCCGAAAGCTTTGAGCGTATCCACCGCTCCAACCTGGTTGGCATGGGGGTGATCCCGTTTGAATTCACCGGCGGCGACAGCCGCAAATCGCTGGGCCTGACAGGCGAGGAAACCGTCTCGATCTCCGGGCTGGACACCATCCAGCCGCTGCAGGACGTGCCCTGTGCGATCACCATGGCGGACGGTTCAGTGAAAGAGATCACCCTGAAGTGCCGCATCGATACCGCACCCGAGATCGAATACATCGAACACGGTGGCGTGCTGCACTATGTGCTGCGGAACCTGGCCAAGTCGTAAGACACCAAGTTAAGCGAAAATGTGAAAGGGCGCCCCGCCGGGCGCCCTTCTTTAGTCAGCGTTGCTGCAGACAGTCCCGTCCCGGCTACGGGGCGATGGTGCTGCTCAGGATCTCTGCAATCGTTCCATCTGCCTGCAGTTCGGAAGTCGCCCGGTTGAACACATCCAAATAGGCATCTGCGCCAGCACTCCGCGACAGGCCAAAGTGCGAATAAGTGCTGGAAATCGGAGTGGCAACAGACGCAATTCTGTCCTGCCAGCCGTTTTGCACGACGTGGTAGCGTCCGACCGCATCATCAATTGCGATAAGATCCAGTTGATCAAAAAGCAGCATTTGCATCAGGCCTTCCACATCGCCGCCGCGAACGATCCGGTTGTTGTTTTCAAAGGCGCGTTCCATCTCCTGATCAATGACGCTGCCGTTCACCATCCCCAGCCGCAGCCGGGAAATCCGCGCATATCCCTCGTCAAGATCCAGCCCTTGCGGATAGCGCTCGCGGTTGTACCAGAATGTGTTGGCCTGCAGAAACGCCGGGCCAGTGAAGGCCAGATAAGAAGCGCGGCCGGCTGATTTAAACAATGGGAGGATGCCGTCGATTTCTCCGGCTTTTGCCCGCGCCTGGCAACGCTGCCAGGGCAGCAGAACAACCACAGCCCTTAGCCCGTCAATCCGGTCCGTCACGGCCTCCAGCAGCTTGACCTTCAACCCGCCGTCGGGAATGCCGCCGGATCCCAGCGTGTAGGGCGGATAGGGATCATAGCAGAAGGTCAGCACAGAGTCGGCACGCGCAGTGTCAGCCAACCCGCTAAGGGCAGCAAAGCATGCCAGCAGCACTTTGACGAACCCAGTCGGCTTTTCCACTCTTCTGGCCTTTTCCATACGGGCGGTATTCAGCTTGGCGGGATTGCAAATTACCGCTCCCGCTTGCCTCATTCTTCCGACCTATCCCACAGTAAAATGAAAGAACCTGTAATGGCATTGCCAGCGATCTTCCGAATTGGCGCATGAACAACCAAAGCGATACTTCCCTGACGTCAATACCTGCTATACCGCCCGGTTCAGCTGTGTAAACATTATGCGTGAATACACCTTTTACCCCTCGCGACACTCCTTGATTGACCGGGCCCAATATCATGAAAGAAGCTGTAATAGCAGTCGTTTACCCGGATGTGGACACATTTGACGAACACGTTGAGGCAGTTCTGGAAATGCTTCCGGAAACGAGGCGTTTTCCTGGCTGCATAGAAGCCCATGCCGGCATTAACCGCGCGCGTTTTGAAATTGCCGTTTTCCACCTATGGGAGTCGAATGACCATTTGGAGCGCTATTTGGTCTGGCGTGCCGACCGCGGCGATTTGGACGCCCGCAGCGCCACCATGCGGCGGGAGCAGGACTTCCGGACTTTTTCGGTGCCATGAGACCCCGGCCTTCGTATTGAAAGCACGGCATGGCACCCGCGCCGCCGGGTTCTGCCTTTCATTGCACATTGGCTGTTCGCAATCTGCAGATTGTCTTGGACGGACACCTTGGAAAAAGTGGTGGCATGAAACATACAGACAGCATCACAGGCTATCACGCCCACATCTACTTTGACGAAAACACCGTTTCGCAGGCCCGCGCTCTTTGCCAGCGTGCTGCCGAACTCTTCGGGGCAGAAATGGGGCGCATGCATGAAAAACCCGTCGGACCGCATCCCAAATGGTCCTGCCAGCTGGCGGCCGGCCCGGAGCAGTTTGCCACGTTGCTGCCCTGGCTGGCATTGAACCGCGATGGGCTGATTGTCTTTGCCCACCCGGAAACAGGCGACGCCCTGGCGGATCATCGGGATCACGCGATCTGGCTGGGAACAGGCCTAGCGCTGGATCTTAGCATTTTCGGCTGATGCTTGCGTAAATTTACCGGAAATTTCCAGTTGCCCGTCAAGCTGACCCAGCCCGCTGAACATGGAGCGTTTCGTGACGGAAGCCGTAATCATTCAACTGCACCCGCTGCCCGGTAAATACACTGAGCTGACAGTTCTTGTGAAAAAGATGGTGGAGGCGGCTCGCGGTTTTCCGGAATGCCAACAAGCCGAAACCCTGCTCGCCCCGGACCGGGACGAGATTTCGGTCTTTCAAAGATGGACTAGCGCGGAGGCGTTCAGCGAGTATCTGATTTGGCGTTCCAGGCAGGAAGACCTAAAGCTTGCCTTTGCGCTGTCGTCGAAGGAACCTGATCTCCGCAGCTTCACCCTGCATGATCCTGGCTAAGGTGCTGCCGCATGTTTACTGACCTGCCGCCTTTTCCATCGCCGGGCGCAGGGTGTTTTCGATCACCCGCTGGGTAATCGGTCCGGCCCAACGCAGCACGATCTTGCCTTCGCCGTCCACCACATAGGTTTCCGGCACGCCGTACACGCCCCAATCGATCCCCAAACGGCCCTTTTCGTCGCGGCCAATCGCTGCGTAAGGGTCGCCCAGCTCGTTCAAAAAGGCCTCGGCATTGGCCAGCTGGTCCTTGTAGTTGATGCCGTAAACCGGGATGCCCTCGTTGGACAGCGCTTCCAGGTTCGGATGCTCGGCCCGGCAGGGCGCGCACCAGCTTGCCCAGTAATTCACCAGCTTCACACTGCCATCGCGCAGGGTTTCGTCTGTGAACATCTCCTTGCCAGGAAAATCGTCCAGCGCTAGCGGTGGCGCGGGCTGGCCTTCACGCGCGGACGGCAGGCTGTTGGGGTCTTCGCGGAACATGCCAACCAGGGCAAGGCCGACAAAACCAGCAAACACAATACCGGGGACCGCCATCAGCGGTGAGATCTTAGCCATTGCGCTTCATCCGGGTTTCAAGGGTTTCCATTTCCCGGCGCACCTTGCGGCCGCGCAGGATTGTCAGCACCACCAGCGCCAGCAGCAGCAGCAGCGAGGCACCATAGGCCGACAGCACCGTTTCGGCGTATTTTCCAAGATCGGGCATCAGGCCTCCAGCCGTTCGCGCGCCATCAATGCCTTGATGCGGCGGGCGCGGATTTCAGTTCCGGTGCGGTAGAACACCAGCGCAAGGAACAACAGCACAAAGCCGCCCATGCAGACATAAAGCGGATTGGAGAACGCATCAGCCACGTTTTCCTTTTCGTCAAGCGACAGCGACGCCCCCTGATGCAGCCCCTGATTCCAAAAGTTCACCGCATAGCGGCTGAG
Source organism: Leisingera sp. NJS204 (assembly GCF_004123675.1). Lineage (NCBI taxonomy): Bacteria > Pseudomonadati > Pseudomonadota > Alphaproteobacteria > Rhodobacterales > Roseobacteraceae > Leisingera > Leisingera sp. NJS204. Next base: position 2,203,587 of record NZ_CP035417.1, read on the forward strand.
CACGGCAAAGACCGACCCGACCAGGCACAGGATCGAGGTGAGGTCCGCGGCGGTGTCGGGATTGTCGATCGCCTCCCACAGGGCGATATAGCCGAGATAGAACAGGAACAGCACCAAAAAGGACGTGAGGCGCGGATCCCAGGCCCACCAGGTGCCCCACATCGGCTGACCCCAGATCGCACCGGTGACCAGCGCGATAACCGTCATTACGATACCCACGGGCGCCGCAGCACGGGCGGCCAGCGCGCTGACGTGATGGCGGCGGATCACCCAGACGAGCGAGGTGACCAGCATCATGAACCAGGCATTAATCGCCATTAGCGCTGCAGGCACATGCAGGAAGATGATCTTGACGGTGGAGCCTTGGCGGTAATCGTCAGGCGTGAAGAAAAAGCCCCAGATCAGCCCCGCGCTGATCAGCACGGCAGAACTGATCCACAAGACCGGCATCACCTTTTCGGTGGTGGTCAGGAACTTCTTCGGGTTGGCGTATTCCCAGATCGACATGTTGGCTATTTAGCTCTTGTTCTCGGGTTTCTCAATTCACGGCTCGTTGAAACCGCCTAACGCAAATTGACGCGCAGGACAGCGGCGCTGGCAAAGGGCAGCAAGGCGATGGAGGCGGCGGAGATGCCGGCAAGCAGCAGCATCGGTGTTTGGACAGCCATGCCTTCAGCCCCGCGGCGGGCCACTTCGGACCCGAAGATCAGCGTCGGCACGTACAGCGGCATCACTAACAGAGACATCAGCAGCCCGCCGCGTTTCAGCCCCACGGTCAGGGCGGCACCAAAGGTGCCAATGACGGACAGTGCAGGCGTGCCCAGCAACAGGGAAACCACCAGCCATTGAAAGCCTTGGACCGGCAGGTTCAGCAGCACCCCCAGCACCGGTGCGGCCATCACCAGCGGCAGGCCGGTGGTAATCCAATGCGCCAGCGCCTTGATCGTCACGGTGCTTTCCAGCGGCAAGGGTGCTGTGGCCAGCAGGTCGAGCGAGCCGTCCTCCCAATCCAGCGCCAGCAGCCGGTCAAGGGACAAGAGGCAGGCCAGCAGCGCGCCAAGCCACAGAACACCCGGTGCGATTTTGGACAGCAGGTCCGATTGCGGGCCAACGGAAAACGGCACCATCACGGTCACGATCAGAAAAAACGCAAGGCCCAGGCCAAAGCCGCCGCCGGCCCGGAAGGCCAGCCGCAGATCCCGTATCAGCAGCGCAATCACAGAAAGCCTCCGTCAAAGTCATCCAGCGCCAGCGGTTTGGCCTTATAGGGGCCGGCATCCAGCACCCCGGCCTCCAGCCCCAGATCGATGTGGGTGGCAATCAGCGCGGAGCCGCCCTGCCCCAGATGCATCCGCACGGCGGCCGCGAACATCGCAACCGAGGCTTTGTCCAAACTCACCGTTGGTTCATCCATGATCCAGATCGGGCGGCCTGTTACCAGCATCCTGCTCAGGCCCAGGCGGCGTTTCTGCCCCGCAGACAAGGCGCCCGCTTGCCGGTCGCGCAGGGCTTGCAGGTCAAACCCGTCCAGCGCCTGCTCAATCCCGTTGCGGCCAAAAACACTGGCCCAAAATGTCAGATTTTCTGCCACCGTCAGTGTCGGTTTCAGCCCGTCGGAATGGGCGGCATAGGCGATCTGATCCTCGGCGCCGTCCACCCGCCCCTTCAGCGGCGGCTGCAGCCCGGCGACGGTGCGCAGCAGCGTTGTCTTGCCGATGCCATTGGGGCCGCGCAGGATCAGCGCCTTGCCGGGATCCAGCGAAAAGCTCAGGCCCTCCAGCACCGGGATACCGCCGCGCGCCACGCTCAGATCCGTCACAGTCAATGTCATGAAGTTCGCTTATCCCGTTATGCCCGCGCATCAAAAGACCAATCATCCGCATCCCGCTTTGCGGCAGGTCAAATACATCTTCAGAAAATCAGACCGCCAGCGCCGCCATGGCAATCCTGCGCCCCTCGGACAGCAGCACATTATAGGTGCGGCAGGCGGCGGGCGAGTTCATTATCTCAACCCCCAGCCCTGCCTCTTCCAGCGCTTTGCGCAAATCTGCCGGAATATGCGCGATTTCCGCGCCGGTGCCGATGAACAGCACGTCGGCCTCCCCCGCCAGTGCCAGCAGCGGCCCGGTATCCGCATAACCGCCCCAGGCCGCGGTGCCTGCTGCCGATGTCAGCACCGCCCCCTGATGAACCTGCCCGCCGATGCGGAAGAAGCCTGCGCCATAGCCATCAATCGGCTGCGCGTCGGAAAAACTCACTTCATTCAAGCGCATATGGGGGGTCCTTTCAGTCAAACACCGGGAGGCTGGATAACACGGCCAGCGCAATCACGGAATAGGAGGCAAAGCGATAGAGCTTCTCCAGTTTGGGATCAAACAGCGCCTTGCCGGTCAGCGTGGTCACAACATAGGGGATGCCCAGCAGCGCGGCCAGGATCACCGCCTGCAGGCTGGCCAGCCCGCCAAAGATCAGGTTGACCGCAATCACCACATCAAGGGCTGCCAGAAACACGATTGTATTGGCCCTGACCCGCGCCACGTCACGCACATTGGCAAGGTAGAAGACGATGATCACCGGCCCTGTCAGACCGGTCATGCCGCCGACCATGCCAGCCGCCCCGCCGATGCCGAAACGGCCCGGCCAGCCCAGCCGCCCCTGCCAGCGCCAGCCGGAAACAACTGCCGCCAGCGTCACCCCGATCACCGCCGCCGCCAGCCAGCGCAGTGTCAGCGGATCCAGTTGCGACATGACCCACAGACCAGCGGGCACGGTGACAGCTGCGGCCATTGCCAGCGCGCCGACTTCGGCCTTGTCGGCCTTGCTCCAGGCCTGCGGGAACAGGGTGATGGTGGAGAACACCCCCATCAGCACCATCAAAAACACCACATCCGCAGATGGCAGGAATTGTGCGCCGACGGGGACAAAAATCATCGCGGTGCCAAAACCAGTGAAGCCGCGGACTAATCCCGCGGCTCCAATAGTCAGCAAAAGCCAGACCAGCCCCGGCGTGGCCAGGGCTGCCTGAAAGGCCTCAAGCATCGATGTTCGAGAACTGATTGCCGGTGGTGTTTGCCTGTTTCGACCAGTCGCGCTTCACCCCCAGTTTCAGCAGGATGGTGGAAGCCACAAACACCGACGAATAGGTCCCGACCAGCACACCCCAGATCATCGCAAAGACAAAGCCGCGGATCACGTCGCCGCCCAGCACATAAAGCGAAATCAGCGCCAGCAAGGTGGTGACCGAGGTCATCACCGTCCGGCTGAGGGTCTCGTTGATCGAGATGTTCAGAACCTCGGCCAGATCCTTCTTCTTGTAGCGGCGCAGGTTCTCGCGCACCCGGTCGAACACAACCACCGTATCGTTCAGCGAATAGCCGACGATGGTCAGCAGTGCCGCGATGATGGCCAGGTCGAACTTGATCTGCAGCTCCGAGAACACACCGATGGTCAGCACCACGTCATGCACCAGCGCTGCCACCGCGCCGAGAGCGAACTGCCACTCGAACCGCAGCCAGATGTAGACAAGCACGGCGCCGATAGCGAGCGCCACCGCGTAAATCGCCGTGGTGATCAGCTCACCCGAGACTTTGGGACCAACGGATTCGACGGACACAAACTTGATGCCCGGTGCCACCGCGTCCAGCGAAACCTTCAGCGTCTCGACCATATCGCCCGAGATCGCCTCGCCGTCGTCCTGTGCCTGGATGCGGATCATGGCGACGTGCTGGTCTTCTTCGAATGTCGGGTCGAACACCTCGGTGATCGACACATCCCCCAGCCCCAGCGGCGAAAGGGCATCACGGTAAGCGCCCACATCCACGGATTCAGACGCTTCGGTCCGGATGGTGGTACCGCCGCGGAAGTCGATACCGAAGTTCAGCCCCTGCAGCAGGAAAGACGCAAACCCCACCACCATCATCAAGGCAGAGATGCCCAGCCACAGCTTGGCGCGTTTGAAGAAATCGAATGAGGTCTTCTGAGGAACAAGTCTTAACCGCATATCACACCTCAATCGTTTTCGGACGGCGCCGTTCAAACCACATGATGATCATCAGCCGGGTGACAAAGATCGCGGTGAAAACCGAGGTCAGAATGCCCAGCCCCAGGGTGATCGCAAAACCGCGCACCGGGCCGGAGCCCATGGCGAATAGGATCACCGCGGTGATGAATGTGGTGATGTTGGCGTCAAGAATGGCGCTCAGCGCCTTGGAGTAGCCTTCGTCAATCGCCTTGGCCGGGCCGCGGCCCGCCTTCAGCTCTTCGCGGATGCGTTCAAAGATCAGCACGTTGGCGTCCACCGCCATGCCGACGGTCAGAACGATACCGGCGATGCCCGGCAGTGTCAGGGTGCCGCCGATAAGGCTGAGCATACCAAAGATCAGCGCGATGTTCAGGATCAGCGCCACATTGGCAAACAGACCGAACAGCCCATAGCTGAGGCCCATGAACACCAGCACCGCGATAAAGGCCACGATGGTGGCGATCTTGCCCGCATCAATGCTGTCCTGGCCCAGCTCGGGGCCAATGGTGCGTTCTTCCAGGAACTCCAAGCCTGCCGGCAGTGCGCCTGCACGCAGCAGAACCGCAAGGTTGGTGCTTTCTTCGATGGTGAAATTGCCGGTGATGATGCCCGAGCCGCCCGGGATGTGCGACTGGATCACCGGAGCAGAGACCACCTCGTCATCCAGCACGATCGCAAAGGGGGAGCCGATGTTTTCGGCGGTGTAGTCACCGAACCGGCGCGCACCCGAGGTGTTGAAGCGGAACGTCACCGCAGGCCGGCCGTTCTGGTCGAACGAGGGCTGCGCATCCACCAGGTCCTCGCCGGTCACAACCGCAGCGGCTTCGATAGTGTAGTAAATGCCGCTTTCATCCAGTGACGGGATGATCTTATTGCCGATCCCCGGTGCAGCACCGGCATCGCTGCCACGGCCCGCAACCGGGTTGAAAGTCAGCTGCGCGGTTGTGCCGATAATCGCCTTCAGTTCCGAAGCAGAACCAATCCCCGGCACCTGGATCAGGATGCGGTCGGCGCCCTGGCGCTGAATAGTCGGCTCGCGGGTTCCCACCTCGTCGATCCGGCGGCGCACGATCTCCAGCGCCTGGCGCACGGTGCGGTCGTCCGAGGCGATCTTCTCCGCCTCGCTCAAGCGCACCACAAGGATATCGGCTTGGGCGGAAACCTCAATGTCGTTGGCGCCTACACCGGTCAGTGTGGTAATCGGATTGGCCAGCTCGCGCACCGCTTCCAGCGCCCGGGCCATGCCTTCGGGCTTGGTGATTTTCACCCGAATCTCATCCGCCTGCCCCGGCTGGCGGCGGAACGTGCCAACAGTGCCGCGCTCGGGCCGCAGCGCATCACGCACCTCCGGCCACAACGCATCCATCCGCGCCTCGTAGACGTCGCTGACCTGCACTTCGGCCAGCAGATGCGCGCCGCCGCGCAGGTCGAGACCCAGGTTCACCAGTCCGGACGGCAGATAAGACGGCCATTGGCCCGCTGTTTCCAGCCGATCCGGCGTCTCGCCCTTGGCGATGATATCAGCCGCGGCGTCGTTAGCCTGTTCAACGCGGGTGTAAAATCCGTTTGGCAGGGCAAGCATCAGGCCGGCCGCGCACACCAGCCAGATCAGCACCCTCTTCCAGAGATCAATTTGCAGCATTGCCCTGCCTTTTCAGTTTGTTAGAGGTCTAAGCTTACGACACAGGGTCGGTTTTGCTCAGCACCTGGGCAATGGTCGCCTTGATGACGCGCACTTTCACACCATCGGCGATTTCAACTTCAATCTCGCCGTCTTCCTTGACCTTGGACACCTTGCCGATCAAACCGCCCTGGGTCACCACCTGGTCACGCACCCGCAGCTGGTCGACCATCTTCTGATGTTCTTTCACCTTCTTCTGCTGCGGCCGGATCAGCAGGAAGTACATGATCGCGAAGATCAGGATAAGCGGGAGAAATTGGGCGATTGCGCCACTGTCCATGGGATTTTCCTTCTGTCAAAGCGGCATGAGGTTTCACGCCGGAATTTTGCAGCGGAACCTATGCGCTGGGGGGAAGGGTTGCAAGGCTGCCGCAAAGCAAAAGCGCAGCCGGGATAGGCCGTTGCAGGATTGCGTGGATGCCGCGCCGGGAAAGGCCGTCCAATCCGCTTGCCTGTGCCCGGCATCCCCAAGTTGCACATAGACCGCGCGCGCCCCTTCCCCTTTGTTCACCCTTGCGTCATAGGATGGGCCTACTGATTCAAACCACGACCCAACGCTAGGAGAGACTCTCATGCATGACATCCGCGCTATCCGCGAAAACCCTGCCGCATTCGACGCCGCTGTGGCGCGGCGCGGGGATGCGGGCGTGTCATCCGAGATCCTGGCGCTGGACGAGGCGCGGCGCGCCAAAATCCAGGCCGCAGAGGCCGCCCAGGCCCAGCAGAACAAGGCCTCCAAAGAAGTCGGCGCCGCCAAGGGCCGCGGCGATGAAGCCGAGTTTGAACGCCTGCGCGCACTGGTGGCCGAAAAGAAGGCCGAAGTGGCAGTGATGAACACCGAGGCCAAGGAGTTGGATCAGCAGCTGACCGATATGCTGATGACCATCCCGAACCTGGCCTTCGATGAGGTGCCGCTGGGCGAAGATGAAGACGACAACGTCGAAATCCGCCGCTGGGGAGACCCAAAGGAACTCGGTTTCGACGCCAAGGAGCATTTCGAAATCGAAGGCGTGAAGCCCGGCATGGATTTCGAGACCGCGGCCAAACTCTCGGGCAGCCGCTTTGTGGTGCTGTCGGGTGCGGTTGCCCGTATTCACCGCGCGCTGGCACAGTTCATGATCAACACCCATGTGGACGAGAACGGCCTGACGGAAACCTGGACCCCGGTTCTGGTGCGCGAAGAGATGATGTACGGCACCGGCCAGCTGCCCAAGTTCGGCGAGGACAGCTACAAGACCACCAACGGCTGGTGGCTGGTTCCGACTGCCGAGGTCACGCTGACCAATATCGTCAATGGCATGACGGTCGAGGAAGGCTACCTGCCGCGCCGCTATGTGGCGCACACCCAGTGTTTCCGCTCTGAGGCGGGTTCGGCCGGCAAAGACACCTCCGGCATGCTGCGCCAGCACCAGTTCGAGAAGGTCGAAATGGTCTCGGTCACGCATCCGGACAAAAGCGGTGAAGAGCATGAGCGCATGACCCGCTGCGCCGAAAACATCCTGGAGCGGCTGGGCCTGCCCTATCGCACCATTGTTTTGTGCACTGGCGACATGGGCTTCGGCGCCAGCAAGACTCACGACATCGAAGTCTGGGTGCCCGGCCAGAAAACCTACCGCGAAATTTCTTCGGTGTCGGTCTGCGGTGACTTCCAGGCCCGCCGGATGAATGCGCGCTTCAAGCCCGGAGATGGCGGCAAGCCGCAATTTGTGCACACACTGAACGGCTCCGGCCTGGCGGTGGGCCGTTGCCTGATCGCAGTGCTGGAGAACGGCCAGCAGGCCGACGGTTCTGTGAAGCTGCCCGAGGTGCTGGCCCCTTATCTGGGCGGCAAGCTGACCCTGACCGCGGATGGCGCACTGGCCTGATCCAAACGCCCGCACAAAGCAGAAACCGGCTCCCAAAAGGCGCCGGTTTTTTAATATACTCAACGCCTTGAGGCTATTTCTTCACCTTTTTCCTGCCGGCACCTTTGGCGGCAAGAATAGCCTGGGCCTTTTCCTTTTCTTTCTCGATGGCCTTTTTCGCTTTCGCTTTGACCTTCTTGGCCTTCTGCTTGGCTTTTATTCTTGCCGCTGCAAACTCCACCGCCAGCTGCGCCGCTTTCCGCTTGGCTTTACGGGCCTTGGCCTGCGCCTTGGCGGCCTTATCCTCCGCTGCCCGGCGCGCGGCCTCGGCGGCTTCCAGCTGGGCGTTCAGTTCACCCTGCAACTTATCAGAAGCCTTACCTTCCGAAGATCTGACCACTTTCTTGTCTGGAATCTTTCCGCTCACGAACCGGTTCTCCTTGTATTTAGGCACGCAAGGCCCGGCAGCTGAAGCCGTCAAAGCCTTGGCAGCCTCCAGCAGTACCACCGCAGGTCTGGTTACGATACCCGTGATGCTGTGCAGCAGCAGTTTCCCCGCGCGGGCCAGACCAGATGAAAATGGGCCGTCAGTACTGGCTGCGCCCCCTTAAAGCAGAGCCCCCCTCAGCCCGGGAAGGGTACCAGGCATTTTTTGTCCTCATCCCACAGCTTCAGCGTCAGCGCCCGCACTGCTTCGCCAAATTTAATCCGGCGCAGCCCCAGTTCCGGTGGCAGGCTGTAATGGCACTGGCGCAGCCGGTAGGACGGGATCCGGGCATTGTAGTGGTGAATGTCATGCAGGGTGATATTGGCCACCGCCATGTCGAAGATCCAGCCGAAATCCAGGCAGGAGGACCCCTGCAGCGCCGCCACCTGCGGGTTCAGGTCCGGGCGGCGGTCCCAATAGGTGTCCTCAAAATTATGCTGCAGGTAGACTAGGAACACCCCGATCATGCCGCCCAGGAACGAGAACGCCAGCCAGACCCAGATGCCGGTTATCCCTGCTGCCCGGTACAGCAGCGCCAGCATGGCCACGATCACCAGATTATGCAGGACCACCCCCAGCGCCCCAAACCGCCGGGTGTTCTTGGGCCAGCGATAACGGATGAAGTAGGTGAATGCCGCACCCAGCGGCACCAGCACAAACGGATTGCGGTACAGACGGTAGGCCAACCGGTCCCAGACCCCTGCCTTGGCCCATTCCCGTACGGTCATGGTGTGGATCTCACCCGTCTCCCGGTGTTCCAGATTGCCGATGTTGGAATGGTGCAGGTTGTGGTTCTGCTTCATCACCTCGAACGGCGCAAAGGTGAAGGGTGACAGCACATGGCCGGCAATCTCGTTCTGGATCCGGGTTTCAAACAGGGAATGATGCCCAGTGTCATGCTGCAGTACATACAGCCGCACTGCGGCAAAGGCAAAAACCACACCTGCCGGCAGCATCGCAAACCACTGGTCCGCATAGGCGATGGCCACGGTAAGCGCCGCAAAGTAGACCGCAAATGTTCCAAAATAGCTGAGCGACGCCAGCCGGTTGTCCTGTTGTGTGAATTGACGCGTATGTGTCCTCAGATCCATGAACCCGTCCCTAAAGCCGATGCGTGACAGCTGTGCAAAACGCGCATCCCGTCCAAAGTAAATTTCCAGATAACTCCGCCTTGTGCAAAAACAAGGTTACCACCGGATAATCCATTCAACTTGAAAGGTATCAATCTGCAGCTGCGAAGAAAACACAGAGCAGCGAAGCCCCGCATGAGGCAGGCAAAAGGCCGCTCAGCCCCGCGCAACGCAAAAGCGCCGCCCGTCAGGGCGGCGCCGGGCCCAACAGGCCTAGGTATTTTTTGGAAATGCCGCAGGCTGGGCGGGAGCGCCCTGCCCTAGCTGGATCCGCCGCCGCGCTTATTCAAATGCTTGGCCAAAGCGCCGGCATTCTTGGCGCGCTTGCCCTTGTAGGGGTTCTTGTCGCCCTGGCCGCGCATATACAACCGGATCGGGGTGCCGGGCATATCGAAATCTTCACGCAGGCCGTTGACCAGATACCGGTTATAGCTTTCCGGCAGCTTGTCGGGATGCGAGCACATCACCACAAACCCCGGCGGGCGGCTTTTGGCCTGGGTCATGTAACGCAGCTTGATCCGCTTGCCCTGCGGCGCTGGCGGCGGGTGCTGTTCCAGCATGCCAACCAGCCAGCGGTTCAGCGCCGCGGTCGGCACCCGGCGGTTCCACACAGTATAGGCGCGCATGATCGCGTCATGCAGCCGGTCCAGCCCTTTGCCTGTCTTGGCCGAAACCGTCACCAAAGGCGCGCCGCGCAGCTGCGGCAGCAGGCGGCCGAAGGCTTCCTTCAGATCGCGCAGCTTTTCCTGCTTGTTGTCTTCGATGTCCCATTTGTTGACTGCAACCACAACCGAGCGGCCCTCGCGCTCGGCCAGGTCGGCAATCCGCAGGTCCTGCTGCTCGAACGGGATATCCGCATCCAGCAGCACCACCACAACTTCGGCGAACTTCACCGCGCGCAGGCCATCGGACACAGACAGCTTTTCCAGCTTTTCCTGCACCTTGGCCTTCTTGCGCATGCCGGCAGTGTCAAACACCCGCATCGGCACGCCGTTCCAGTTCATCCGCAGCGAGATCGCATCGCGGGTGATGCCGGCCTCGGGTCCGGTCAGCAGCCGGTCCTCGCCCAGGATCTTGTTGATCAGCGTCGACTTGCCGGCGTTGGGGCGGCCCACAACAGCAACCTGCAGCGGCTTGGCATCGGTCGGCTCGGGGATGCTCTCGACCTCGTCCTCACCGATTTCCTCGTCCAGCACCACATCGGTGACCGGCGAATGATCCACCGCCTCGGATTCAAACTTCTCTGCCAGCGGCATCAGGACCGAATACAGATCCGGCATCCCTTCACCATGTTCCCCGGACAAGCGCAAGGGCTCGCCCAGACCAAGGCTGTAGGCCTCCAGAACACCGGCTTCGGCGGCATTGCCTTCGGCCTTGTTGGCGACCAGGATCACGTGGGCGGATTTGCGGCGCAGGATGTCGGCAAACAGCTCATCCGTCGGTGTCACGCCGGTGCGCGCGTCGATCATGAACATGCAGATATCGGCCATATCCACCGCCCGCTCGGTCAGGCGGCGCATGCGGCCCTCGAGCGAGTTGTCAGTGGCATCCTCCAGACCCGCGGTATCAATCACCGTGAACCGCAAATCGCCCAGCCGCGCCTCGCCCTCGCGCAAATCGCGCGTGACACCCGGCTGGTCGTCGACCAGAGCCAGTTTTTTGCCCACTAGGCGGTTGAACAGGGTGGACTTGCCCACATTGGGACGGCCCACGATGGCGAGGGTAAAGGACATCAGACCAGCTTTCTGCGATTCAGACGCGGCTCATAACGCATCCGGGCGGCATCCGCCACCCGGAAACACGGATCAGCGGTATGCCAGCAATTCACCCTTGGAGGAAACCACGTAAAGCGTCCGCCCTGCAACAACCGGTGCGGTGGTGGCGCCGCCCGGCACTTCAATGGTTCGGGTCAGGCTGCCGTCCTGCGGGTTGAAGAACCGCAGCAGGCCGTCGTTGGAGGCGACAATGATCTGCCCGCCCGCCAGAACGGGGCCGTAATGCACATGGATCCGGCCGCGCTTGCCGGGCTTGTCCTTCAGAAACCCAGGCAGATCCACTGCCCAGACCACCTCGCCGCTGCCGCCGTCCAGACGCAGCAGCCGGTTCTGGTCGCTGACCTGGAACAGGCTGCCGCCCGCGGGCCATGCGGTTCCAGAGGCACCTTCGTGCGCGGTCCACAGCCGGTCACCGGAGTTCAGATCGATCGCAACGGTGCGGCCCGAGTTGTTGCCTGCGTAAAGGCGCTTGCCCGAAACCACCGGTGCACCGGTCACATCGCTGATCCGCGATAGGGTCTGACCCGTGCGCTGACCGGAGACGGACGCGCTCCAGCGCCGCAGACCGCCGCGGCGGAAAGTGGCGATCAGATCGCCGGACCCAAAGGCAAAAACCGCCAGATCGTTGGTCACCACAGGCGCAGGCGCGCCAAGGATGTTCGACGCCGAGGGCGAGGCTTCGATCTGCCAGGCAATGCGGCCGTCCTTGGTTTTGACCGCCCAGCCGGTGTCATCGCCAGCCACCAGATAGACCAGTCCGCCGCTGACCCGCGGCTGGCCGGATCCGGTGGCGTCCAGCTCCTGGCGCCAGATCAGGCTGCCGTCGGCGGCGTTCAACGCCGTCAGCACGCCATAGCCCGAGGAGATGTAGAGCACGCCATCGTCATAGGCCAAACCGCCACCGGTTGCCTGGCCCTCGTCATCTGCTGCCGGGATCAGCGTGCTGCGCCACAACACCTGGCCCTGCTGCGATACCGCCGAGACCTGTGCTGCGCTGTCCAGCGCGTAAATGCGCCCGCCGCCGACAACCGGCGTTGCGGTGATACGCTGGCGCCGCCCATCGCCGTCTCCGATGGACGCGGACCAGATCCGCTGCGGCGCGGCCGACAGCGCCGGATGCGATGTGCGGGTGGCCTCGGCGCCATGGCCCTGGGCCCAGCTTGCATTTGCCACCTGTTTGGGCAAGGAAATCGCGCGGGATTGATTAACCACCTCAATTGCGGCCTCTGGACGGATGTCCTCGCGTTCGCCGCGCAGGATGATCTCCTCCTCGGAACAGGCGGCCAGAATTGCCACCGCTGCGGTGCCGCACAAAAATGCCCGTGCCCGGGAGAAAGTTCTGTTTTTTGTCATTGCCCTGCCCTGTCTGCCGTTCGTGTTCCGCAAGTTCCCATCCGCGGAGCGCCTTACCCCTCAGGCGCAGAGGCATCCTCAACGGAGCCGCCAAGCGCCACAATCACCTGAGTTGCCCGTTCTTTCAAGTCCGCACTCACAGCCGCATCCGCCGCAATCCCGCGAAGCCGGGTGATTGCGGCAGCGCTGTTGCCCTCTTCAATCTCCAAAAGCGCCAGCTGTTCCGAGGCCAGCAGTGCCAGCGGCGCGCCCGGCTGGGCCAGCGCCTCATATTGCAGGCGGCGGTCGTCGGCGCTCAGGGTTCCGGACTGCAGGGCCAGCGCCTTAAAGCTGGCAATATGGCGGTAAATCAGCGGCAGTTCGCCATTGACCGCCACGGCTTCCAGCCGCGCCACGGCCTCAGCGGTGTTACCCGCGTCCGCCAGCGCACCGGCTTCAAGCATCTTCAGAATAGCCGCGCCGCCTGCGGTTTCGGCTGAAACCGCAGCCAGCGCTTCGGACCGGCTGCCGCTGCCGTCAATCTCCAGCGCCGCGGTGATCGCATCCCCCAGCGCTTCGGCCGCCGCCTGGTCCTGTGCTTTGCTGTACTCACGGAACGCCGCGCCGCCGACGATCAGCACCACCACAGCACCGCCGATCCAGCCGTAGCGTTTCAGCATCAGGAAAAGCCGGTCACGGCGGACCTCTTCGGTCACCTCGTCGATAAAGCTGTCGGTATCGCTCATGAAAAGCCCCTGATATGCGCCGCCCGGACGTTCCGCCCGAACCGGTATTGAATGCGTTGCGCCCCTCTTAACCCGGCTCAAAGCCCAAGCCAAGTGGCCCGTTTGCACCAGAAACGCCGGCAATTACGCCAGAAAAGCAAGAAATGTGAACTAAACCACTTAGTTTAGAATGGACATCTCCTATATCAGGCTTATCCATACGCGCGACTCCCGTTGTGAGCAGGCCCCGCCGTATTCTGGCTATGGCTCATTTTGCACCCGGGACCAGACAAGAAACAGGAAGACCCGATATGCGTATCATTCCGATGCTGACTGCAGTGGCTGTGACGGCCGGCCTCTATCTGGTGGTGATTGAGCGCGACGATCTGATGGCCTTCGCCCGGGGCGAGAATGCACCGGAGGCAGCCGAGGCCGAAACCGGCATTGATGACGGCCAGGCGCTGACCCAGGCCGCGGACACGCGCGTTGGCGTGGTGGCGCTGCAAAGCAAGGCGCGCACCATTGGCAGCGCGGTCATCCTGCGCGGCCAGACCCAGGCAATCCGCCAGGTCGAAGTCCGGGCCGAAATCACCTCGACTGTGATTTCCGAACCTCTGCGCAAAGGGTCGCATGTTAAGAAGGGCGACCTCTTGTGCGAACTGGACCCCGGCACCCGCCCGGCCATGCTGCTGCAGGCGCAGGCCCAGCTGAAAGAAGCCCGGATCAACCTGACCGCCTCCTCTAAGCTGTCCCAGGGCGGATACGCTTCGGAAACCCGGCTGGCTTCCTCCGAGGCCGCAGAGCGGACGGCACTGGCTGCCGTAGCTACCGCAGAAAAAGAACTCAGCCATCTGACCATCACCGCGCCGTTTGACGGTCTGCTGGAAAGCGACACCGCCGAGCTGGGCAGCCTGCTGCAGCCTGGCAGCCTGTGCGGGACCGTGATCCAGCTCGACACCATCAAGCTGGTTGGCTACGTGCCCGAGGCCGAGGTGAACAAAGTGACCCTGGGCGCCACGGCAGGCGCCGAGCTGGCAACCGGCCAGCAGGTGCAAGGGGAAGTCACATTCCTCAGCCGTTCTGCCGACCCGAACACCCGCACGTTTGAGGTGGAAATCACCGTTCCCAACCCGGATCTCAGCATCCGGGACGGCCAAACGGCGGATATCGCGATTTCTTCGGCCGGCCGGCTTGCGCATAAGCTGCCGCAATCGGCGCTGACGCTGAACAACGAAGGCAAGCTGGGTGTGCGTGTTGTCGGGTCCGACAGCACCGTGGTATTCTACCCCGTGCAACTGCTCAGGGATGAGGCCGACGGCGTTTGGCTCGGCGGCCTGCCCGAAACCGCGGATGTAATCGTGGTGGGGCAGGATTTTGTGACCGAAGGCGTCGCCGTGGCGGCCACCTACCGGGAGACTGAACAGTGATTGGCATTGTCGATTGGGCTGCCGGCCGTGCCCGGATGGTCCTGGCCTTTATAGCAATCTCGCTGCTTGTCGGCGGCGTCGCCTATTCAATGCTGCCCAAAGAGGGCGAGCCGGACATCGAAATCCCCGCCCTGTTCATCTCAGTCCCATTCCCCGGCATTTCCGCCGAAGATTCCGAATCCCTGATGGTCAAGGTGATGGAGACCGAGCTGGCCGATCTCGACGGGCTGGACAAGATGACCTCAACCGCCGCCGAGGGTTATGCCGGTGTGGCGCTGGAGTTTGATTTCGGCTGGGACAAGACCGCGATCATGGCCGACGTGCGCGACGCCATGGACAAGGCCGAGGCAGAGTTTCCCGAAGGCGCCGAGAAATACTCGATCACCGAGATCAACTTCTCGGAATTCCCGATCGTCATCGTGAACCTGACCGGCGCCGTTCCGGAACGCACGATGGCGCGCATTGCCAAGGACTTGCAGGACGATCTTGAAGCGCTGGACGCCGTGCTGGAGGCCGGGATCGCAGGCAACCGCGACGAAATGGTCGAGGTGCTGATCGACCCGCTGCGGCTGGAGGCCTATAACGTCACAGCACTTGAGCTGATCAATGTTGTCCAGAACAACAACCAGCTGATTGCGGCGGGTGAAGTGGAAACCGCACAGGGCACTTTTGCGGTCAAGATCCCCTCCTCGTTCGACGAAGTGAAGGATATCTATCAGCTGCCGGTCAAAACCAACGGCGACCGTGTGGTAACCCTTGGGGAGCTGGCGCAGATCAATTTCACCTTCGAGGACCGGGTCGGCACTGCCCGGTTCAACGGCGGCGACACCGTGGCGCTGCAGGTGGTCAAGCGCAAGGGCTACAACGTTATCGACACCGTCAACCTGGTGAAAGAGACGCTGGAAGCCTCCAAATCCAAATGGCCGCCGGAACTGCAGGCCGCGGTTGAAGTCGGCACCTCCAACGACCAAAGCCGCGTTGTCGGCTCGATGGTCAGCCAGCTTGAAGGCTCGGTTCTGACCGCCGTGGCGCTGGTGATGATCGTTGTTCTGTCCGCACTTGGCAGCCGCGCAGCACTGCTGGTCGGCTTTGCGATCCCGACCTCGTTCCTCTTGTGCTTTGCCTTCCTGGCGCTGATGGGCGTCACCATTTCCAACATGGTGATGTTCGGCCTGATCCTGGCCGTGGGCATGCTGGTGGATGGCGCCATTGTCATCGTGGAATACGCCGACAAGCGCATTAAGGAAGGCACCGGCCCGATGCACGCCTATGTCGAGGCGGCGCAGCGGATGTTCTGGCCGGTGGTGTCTTCCACCGCGACCACGCTCTGTGCCTTTTTGCCCCTGCTGTTCTGGCCTGGTGTGCCCGGTGAATTCATGGGCATGCTGCCGGTTACCATGATCTTCGTGCTATCTGCCTCGCTGGTGGTGGCGCTGATCTACCTGCCTGTCATGGGCGGTGTCACCGGCCGCATCAGCCGCACGTTTGAGGGCGCCTCCCGCGCCTTGCGCATGGTCGCGCCCTGGTGGCTGCGCGCCGCCTTGGTGCCGGTGGCCATGTGGGGAATGTTTGCAGGCGCCATGCAGATGCTGAACCCGTCCTACCTTCTGGGCGGCGGAGCCGGCGGATTGGGCGGCGTGCTGTTTGGCGGGCTGGTCTTTACGCTTGCCTCCTTTGCCGCCTCCATCACCCTGAGTGCGGTCAAGATCGAGCGCGAGCAGAAAGAGGTTACCCCCGGTTACCACCACACGCCTTTCGGCCATGTGATCAAATTCATCGCCGGCAACCCGGTAATGCCCATCGTGACCATCGCCGTGGTGGCATTTTCCATCATGACGGTGTTCAAAACCTTTGGCGAAAACAACCTCGGCGTTGAATTCTTCGTGGATTCGGAACCGGAGCAAGCCACCGCCTACGTCCGCGCCCGCGGCAACATCTCGTTGCTGGAAAAGGACGAAATGGTCCGCGCCGCCGAAGACATCATCCTGCAGCACCACGCGGTGATCAACGTCTTTTCCTTTGCCGGCGACGGCGGGTTGAACACCGACAGCTCCGGTGCGCAGCTGCCGCCCGACACCATCGGCCAGGTCCAGTTCGAGATCATCCCCTGGGAAGACCGCCCCACCGACAGCGAGCCGCTGGACGGCTGGTTCGGCGGATTGCTGAGCAAGTATCTGGGTTTTGAAAAGGAACTCATTGCCGAGGAATACGACGGCAACACGGTTCTGGATGAGCTGAACGCCGAAATGGTCAAGCTGCCCGGGTTCGAAGTTGAGGTCCGCGCTCTGGCGCAAGGTCCGGCCTCCGGCAAACCAGTGCACCTGCGCCTGCGCGGTGACGGCTGGGAGGATCTGACTTCCGCCACCCTGGCCGCACGGGCGCACTTTGAAAACACTCCCGGACTGATCCTGATCGAAGACAGCCTGCCGCTGCCCGGCATTGACTGGCAGATCGACGTCGATGTGACAAAGGCCGGCCGCTACGGCGCCGATGTGGCAACCGTTGGCGCGATGGTGCAGCTTGTGACACGCGGCGTGCTGCTGGGTGACATGCGGATGGACAGCTCGGACGAAGAAATCGACATCCGCGTCCGCCTGCCGGAGCAGGACCGGGTGCTGTCAACGCTCGATAACCTCAAGGTCCGCACTGCCGACGGGCTGGTGCCGCTGTCCAATTTCATCACCCGCCAGCCGGTGCCGAAACTGGCCCAGATCAACCGCATCGGCCAAGAGCGCTATTATGACGTGAAGGCCGACGTGGACGCGGGTCTGAGCAAGGCCGTGATCGAAGATCCGGATACCGGCGAAATGACCCGCTTGGCGCTGCTCAAGGACCTGCCCGAAGGCACGCAGGCTACCGGAGAAACCATCGTCTCGCCCAACGGCAAGATCCTGCAGCTGGTCCAGCTGACGGGTGCCGAAAGCCTCGAGGCGCTGAAGGCAGCACTTGAGGATGGTGCCAGGGTCAGCCCGGTGAACCCGAACGAGCGGATCGCCGTGATTACCGAGTGGCTGGAAAGCGACCCGCTGCCGCGCGGTATCGGCTGGGAATGGACCGGCGACCAGGAGGAGCAGGAGGAGTCCGGCGCCTTCCTGTCCAAGGCGTTTGCCGGCGCGCTGGCGCTGATGTTCGTGATCCTGCTGGCCCAGTTCAACAGCTTCTACAACGCGGCGCTGGTGCTGCTGGCGGTGGTTCTGTCCACTACTGGCGTGCTGATCGGCATGATGGTGATGCAGCAGCCGTTCTCGATCATCATGACCGGCACCGGCATCGTGGCGCTGGCGGGGATTGTGGTGAACAACAACATCGTGCTGATCGACACCTATCAGGAGTTCGCCCAGCAGATGCCGCGGATCGAGGCGATCATCCGCACCGCCGAGGCGCGTATCCGCCCGGTGCTGCTGACCACCATCACCACGATGGCCGGCCTCACCCCGATGATGTTCGGCGTCAGCCTGGACTTCATCGACGGCGGCTACTCGATCGACAGCCCCACTGCGCTGTGGTGGAAACAGCTGGCAACCGCTGTGGTATTCGGCCTGGGCATCGCCACGGTGCTGACCTTGGTGGTCACCCCCTCGCTGCTGGCCATCCGGGTGTGGTTCGCCACCTACATGCGCGCCTTGGGCCGGGCGCTGTCGCGGATCACCCGCGGCCGCTCCAGCCGCATCGCGCAGGACTCGCGCCTGTTCAAAAAGGCGCGCCAGCTGCCGACGACGGAAATCCAGTGGGTCGAAAGCGCGCCCCCCGAAACGCTTGAAGCCCAAGCGGAGGAGGGAGAACCCGAACCGCCCGCACCGCAGGGCCGCCTGCGCGCAGCCGAATAACCGGCCGCAAAAAAAGCCCCGCTCCGGCGGGGCTTTTCTTTGCAGCAGCCGGGGCGCGCCCACCCATTGCCTGGATCAGTCGGTAAAGGTGTATTCACCCAGATCACACAGATCGAGACCAAAGTCTTCTGCTTCGGATCCATCATCAAAGCTGCCGCGGATGTCGTAGACGCAGGTGGTTGCACCGTCGGCAATCACCACACCGATCTCATAACCAGGCGCCAGATAGCCGCCATCCATCAGATTGTCTTCCCAATCGCTGGAAGACGCCGGGGATACATTGAACTCAACCAAATCGGCGCTGCTGTCATTGATCAGCAGGAATTCCAGGTCCTCGGCAAAGGCAGGAGCCTGAAAAGCCAGGAGGGCAGCCGCGGCGGCGGCAGGTAGAAGGGTCTTCATCTGATTGTCCTTTCGATCAGGTCAGCCGGCGCCCGTGCCGCTGATCCCGGAATGACAGCACTTTAGGTACGTCGCTTTACCGGTCAATGGGGAAAGCTGCTTACGGCTTCCCCAGCGTAAACTTCTGCCTGGCAAGGCCGCGGCGCTGTTCACGGTTCCGCAGGAAAGTTATGCATATTCTGCCGGTAGACGAGGATAAGTCCCGGAAGGCAGCACATGGCACGGCAACTTGATCTCCGGAAAGGGTTCGCCTGGGCCGCGGCCCTGTTGTTTCTCACCGCCGGCACCTGTCCCGGACAACCGGATGCGCGCGGGCTGCAGCCATCCGCGGTCATAGCTCCGGACGGCAAGGAGGCCCGCTCGACAGCGCTGATCATCACCGGCGCCGAAGGCTGGAGCAAAGAGCTGGCCGCCCGGGCGCAGCGCCTGTCGGACATGCATACCCTGGTTATCGGCGTGGACGGGCGGGCGCTGCTGTCGCAGGCGGACGGGGATTGTGCTGCTGCCGCACCGCTTTTGTCCGGCCTTTCCCGCCGCACCCAGCAGCAGCTGGGCGCCCTGGCCCGCACTCCGGTTCTGTCCGGCTATGGCGAGGGCGCGGCCATCGCCCTCCACGCCGCAGGCGCCGCACCCAACAGCTTCAAGGGGCTGGTCACCGTGCACTTCGACGTGTCCCCTGTGCTTTGCGCAGGCAATGCGCTGACAGACGCACAGGCGGGAAAAGCCCCGGTGCGATGGTTGGACATCGCGCCGCCGGGAACCATCTCCGCCGCCAGCGGTATTGCCGGCGCCACTGTGGTCGATCCAAAATCCGATCCGCGCCGCGCGTTTTATCAAAGCTACCTGCGCCTTGCTGGCACCGATCACGCCTTTGACACGCAGACCGCCGCCGCAGGCTCCGGCTTGGACGGTCTGCCTCTTACTATTCACCAGGATGCGGATGCGCCTGCCAGCGGCACCTACGCCATCTTTCTGTCCGGCGACGGCGGCTGGGCCAATTTTGACGAACAGGTGTCCGACCGGCTGGCAGCACGGGGCATTCCGGTGGCCGGCATCTCCAGCCTGCGTTACATGTGGCAGGAGAAACGCCCGGAACAGATCGCCGCGGATCTTGTCCGCATAGACGCACATTACCGCACTGTATTCGGGCGGGACAAGCTGCTGCTGCTGGGGTTCTCGCTTGGCGCCAACACCCTGCCCTTCGCCGCCGCTGAGCTGCCGGAGCGTTTCCGGGCACGGCTGGCAGGTGTCGGCCTGATTGCGCCGGAGACGCACACCGGTTTTGAAATCGTTGTTGGCGGCTGGCTGGGCCGGAAGACCGGCTCGGTTGAGGTGGCCCCGGCCATTGACGCCTTGGCCGCCAGCCTGCCGCCCGAGCGGATTTTATGCCTGTATGGCCGCAAAGAGACCGTCAGCGCCTGCCCGGCTTCCAGCCTGCCTGGGCGGCAGCAGGTGGTATTTGAGGGCGGCCACCATCTAGGTCATGACCACGCCCGCATCGTTCGCACCCTTTCAGTACTTGCCGGGACTGGCAACTAGGCGCCAGATTGGCCCGGCCTGCTGCGGTTTGGCCAATGGAACAGTTGCAGCCAGACTTCCATCGGAAAGCGTCTGTTTAGCTGCAGAAACCTCGTCCCTCCCGCAGTTCACAAAATCTTATTCCCCACATGCCATAGGTGTATTAAAGCGGAATCGCATCCCGCTTTGCGTGTTTTTTTGTTGAGGAAATGAAATGTCATTACGATCGCAAATCCTGGCACTTATCGCTATCCCATTCATCGCGCTCGCCGGTATCGGAAGCTTTAAGGCTCTGTCGGATTGGGACCGTTACCAAAGTGCGCAATCCTCGCGGTCACAGACCAGCGAATCCGTTGCATTGATGAAGGTCATCCACTTCCTGCAGGTTGAGCGCGGCCTGTCCGCAGTTTATCTGTCCTCGGACAACCAATCCGGTGCAGCTGACCTGAACAGCACCAGAGCCGAGGTGGACGGGGCGGCGCAAAATGTGCCGCAGACAGCAGCCTCCACGCTGAAGCATTTGGAGCAACTTGCCGCACTGCGTGACTCCGTCACCGCTCAAACATTGACACCGGGTCAGATGGGCGCGCGCTATTCCGCAATGATTGCCAGCCTTCTGCGGGATACCAGCGCACAGCTGCTGCAAATGAAGAACGCACAAGTGGTGCAATACAGCGCCGGCCTGGTCAGCCTGGCCTACGCCAAGGAAGCTGCAGGCCAGCAACGGGCTGCGGGGGCATCCGGCTTTGGCGCGGGCAGTTTCAATTTGAACCTCTACCGCTGGTTCACCGAAACCACAGCAGTGGAGAAACAGCTTCTCGACATCGCAAACCTTGCCTTTGACGGGTTGATGCCGGAGCTGGGTATCCGTGGGGGCCTGGAGGCAACCGGGCTGCCAGGCATCCGCACCGAAGTTCTGGATGCAGGCCCGGGCAACCCGGCACCAGGGTACACGTCGCAAAACTGGTTTGACCGGGCAACCCGCTGGGTCAGCTCTCTCAGGGATGTGGAAAACACTGTCACCGGTGCAATGATTGCCCTCACAGTTGAGGAAGCAAGCAATGCCCGCCAGGCGCTGATCCTCACCCTGGTTGCGGTCGCCGTGTCGCTGGTTGTCAGCGGCACCATCGGTCTGCGCCTGATCATGGCCTTCACCAAGCAGTTCGGCGCCCTGCAGGCCGACCTGGACAGACTCTCCCGCAAGGAGTTTGATTTTGAGCCGGCGTATCTGCAGTCCAAGACCGAAGTCGGCAAGCTCAGCCGCGCAATGGAACAAACCCGTGCTGCGCTGGCGGAAGGCGAAGACAAACTCGCCTCCATCGAGGCCAGCCGCATTGCCGACCGCGGTGCCGTCGTCGGCAAGCTTGAAGACAATCTCGCCCGCCTCTCCAACCGCGATCTCGAATGCACCATCGTCGAGGCGTTCCCGGAAGAATATGATCAGCTGCGCCAAAGCTTCAACACCACAGTGTCAACGCTGAAGGAAACCATCACACAGGTGATCTCGGCCACCAGCAGCATCCACAACGGCGCAACCGAAATCAGCACCGCCTCGGATGATTTGTCGAACCGCACAGAAAGCCAGGCCGCCACGCTGGAAGAAACCGCTGCCGCGCTGGAACAGCTGACCTCTTCGGTAAAATCCTCAGCCGAGGGTGCCCGCGACGTCGAGAACACGATGCAGGAAGCCCGCCAGGAGGCCGAAGGCAGCAGCGAAGTGGTGCGAAACGCGGTTGCCGCAATGAACGAGATCGAGCAGTCGTCGGTCAAGATCTCACAGATCATCTCGGTCATCGACGATATCGCTTTCCAGACCAATCTTCTGGCCCTGAATGCAGGTGTCGAGGCCGCCCGAGCCGGGGAAGCCGGCAAGGGTTTTGCCGTTGTCGCGTCCGAAGTCCGGGCTTTGGCTCAGCGCTCTGCTGATGCGGCAACCGAAATCAAGACACTGATCGGCGACAGCTCCAAACATGTGAAACAAGGGGTCGATCTGGTTGGTGAAACCGGCGTGGCGCTGACCAGCATCGTGGACCGCGTCAACACTGTTTCGGAACTGGTGTCCAACATTGCCGAAGGCGCTGCCGAGCAGTCGACCGGCCTGAGCGAGATCAACACCGGCGTCAGTCAGCTGGATCAAGTCACCCAGCAAAATGCCGCCATGGTGGAAGAAGCCACCGCTGCCGGCCACTTGCTGCACACCGATGCGGGTAAGCTGGCAGAGGTTGTGGCTCAATTCAAAATTGCCGGACTGGCCGCCCCGGCCGCGCCCAGCACATTCGCAGACACGGCGCCGGCAGGTCCCAGCGCACATGGTGAAGATATCGAATTCGATTCAGCAGTTCCGATGCCTGCCAAAGCAGCAAACGCAAGCTGGGACGATTTCTAGGTCCGGTTTTACACTGCACGAAACAGGAAAGGCCGGTTGCTGAACCGGCCTTTTTCCATGAGCGATTTGCCTTCGCTGCCCTGTCCGCAGCTTGCCGTCAGGCCGTGTCCTTTTCCGCCTGCTGGCGCTGCCACAGCCGGGCATAGCGGCCATCCTGCGCCAGCAGTTCGTCATGCGTGCCGGTCTCGGAAATTTCCCCCTGTTCCAGCACCACAATCCGGTCCGCTTCAGCAATGGTTGACAGGCGGTGGGCAATGGTGATCACCGTGCGCCCCTGCCCGGCCCGCGCCAGCGCTTCCTTGATCTCCTGCTCTGTGTCGGTGTCCAGCGCCGAGGTTGCCTCGTCCAGCAGCAGCACCGGCGGGTTCTTCAGCAATGTGCGGGCAATGCCAACCCGCTGCTTTTCGCCGCCCGACAGTTTCAGTCCGCGCTCACCAACCTGGGTGCCGTAACCCTCTGGCAGGGCTGCGATGAAGTCATGGATTTGCGCGTCGCGCGCCGCTTGCTCCACGTCGGCCTGAGTGGCCCCGTCGCGGCCATAGGCGATGTTGTAACGGATCGTGTCGTTGAACAGTACGGTGTCCTGCGGCACCACACCAATCGCGTGGTGCAGGCTTTTCTGACTTACATCCCGCACGTCCTGCCCGTCGATCTTCAGCGCGCCGCCGGTGACGTCATAAAAGCGGAACAACAGCCGTCCGATGGTCGATTTTCCTGATCCGGTAGAGCCGACAATCGCCACCGTCTGCCCAGGCTCCGCCTCCAGCGAGACACCTTTCAGGATCTCCCGCCCGGCATCATAGGAGAACCGCACATCCTCCAGCGTGATCCGGCCGCCATTGACCTCCAGCTCGCCAACTCCGGGACGGTCGCTCACATCGGCCGGTTGCTCCAGAAGATCGAACATCTCGCCCATGTCCACCAGGCTTTGGCGGATTTCGCGGTAGACAGTGCCAAGGAAGTTCAGCGGCACGGTGATCTGGATCATATAGGCGTTGACCATGACAAAATCGCCGACCGTCAGCGCCCCCCGCTCCACGCCGATCGCGGCCATGACCATGACACCGATAAGGCCCGCCGTGATAATCATACTCTGGCCGAAATTCAGGGCTGCCAGCGAATAAGCTGTTTTCAGCGCCGCCTGCGCATAGCCCCGCATCGCCCCGTCATAACGCGCCGCCTCGCGCTCTTCGGCGACGAAATACTTGACCGTCTCGTAGTTCAGCAGGCTGTCGATGGCTTTTTGATTGGCGTCGGTGTCCTGCTTGTTCATCTCGCGGCGCAGTTTCACCCGCCATTCGGTCACCGCAAAGGTGAACCAGACATACAAAGCAATGGTCCCGGCCACGACCGCCAGATACCAGGCGTCGAACAGCACCGTCAGGATCACCGCCACCAGCGTCAGCTCCAGGATCAGCGGTCCGATGGAAAACAGCATGAACCGCAGCAGAAATTCGACGCCTTTCACCCCGCGCTCGATGATCCGGCTGAGGCCCCCGGTCTTGCGGGTGATGTGATAGCGCATCGACAACCGGTGGATATGGGTAAAGGTCTCCAGCGCCAAACGCCGCAAGGCGCGCTGCCCGACCGGAGCAAAGATTGCATCGCGCAGCTGTTGAAAGCCAGTGGTCAGGACCCGCGACATGCCATAGGCCACCGTCAGCCCGACGGCGCCCAAAGCCAGCGGCGGCACGCCCTCCCCGGCGAGGCTGTCGACCGCGTCCTTGTACAGCATCGGTGTGTAAACCGCGATCAGCTTGGCCAGGACCAGCACCGCAAGTGCCAGCACCACCCGGACCTTCACGGCCCGGTTATCCTTGGGCCAAAGATACGGTCCCACCCTGCGCAAGGTGCGCAGGCCGGAGCGGCGTTCGTCTTCGGCGGTATCGGCTTGCAACGGCACGGCGGCCTGGTCTGTCTGGGTCATGGCGGTTCCTGGCTTGACCCCTTCAGATATTCACCTGCTCACGGATTTGCGAGGGGCGGACAGGAAAAACGCGCCGCAGGGGCGCGGTTCTCTGGCGTTACTCCGGAACAGTAAAGACTTGCCCCGGATAAATCAGGTCGGGATTTCGGATCGCGCCGCGGTTGGCCTCAAAAACCCGGACATACAGAAAGCCGCTGCCGTATTTCTGCTGCGATATGGCCCAGAGCGTATCGCCCTTCTGCACTGTTACCGCCTGAACCAATGGCACTGGCTGTTCCGGCGTTGCGTCGCCGCCCGGTTGCGGCAGCGCCTCGGGCGCTTCGCGTTTGAAGGGGGTTTCCAGACGGCTGACCACAGCGCCGGTTGCCGGTTCGACCTCGTCCAGGCGCAGGGTGTAAATGCCTGGTGCCACATCCTCCAGCCGGCCGCTCCAGCGCCCGTCTGCCGCGGCGCCCAGCTCGGCCACCGGCCGGTTGTCGACATAGACCCGCACCTGTGATTGCGGCTGCGCCCGTCCCGACAGCTCAACCCCGCCGCTGCCATTGTAGCTGATTGAATCCAATGCCACTTCGTCACCCAACCCTGGGTCAGCAGGAATTGCGGGCTGCACCACCTCGATGCCCTCCGCGTCAGCCCTCAGAACCGCCACAGCCTGCCCCTGCGGTTGCGGCGTTCCGGGTTCGACGGCAGGCGCGGGATCTGCTGCAGACGGAACCTCGGCTGCAGCATTGGCTGTTGTCTGCCCGGCGCTGGCAACATCTTCGCCTGCGTCCGCCGTTCCTGCATCTGAGCTTGCGGGTTGATCCAGGGAGGCCGCTGGGGCTTCAGTCCCGGATTGTTCCACCAGGGCATTCTCTGCAGGGTCCAGGGTGGCAACTTGTTCCGGCGCAGGCGCTGTGACGTCTTGTTCCGCACCCGTTGCGCGCGAAGCCCCGGTTTCCGCGGCCTGCGCCGATTGGGCGGCCTCGCCCGCCGCCGCGACCGAAACCGGGCTGGCCGGCGCCAGAATAAAGGACGCCCCGGAGGCATTTTTCTGCCCTTCATGTTCGGCCAGAAGCGACACCACCCGTGCATCGGTGCTTGGTGTGATCGTGGTCAGAGAGACGAATTCACCGCCCGCTGGCACTTCCAGCTGCTCCAGCACTTCGCCGTCCAGCAAGACCGAAATACGCACCCCCGCCTGGGCGCGCCCTGCAATCACCGCAGAGCCCTCGTTGTCGACACGCACCAGGTCCAGCTCGGGGGCTTCCAGAACAAAGATGCCTTCGTTGACATCCGGCGCCAGCGGTGCTGCTTGACCGGTGCCCTGTACCTCGCCGCCAGGTTCGGCCAAGGCGATTTCATCCGGCCGCGCCTCTGCTTCGGCAGTTTGATCCGAGGATGTTTCGGTTTCAGTTCCGGCCGTTTCCGGCTGGCCTTCAGAAACCGCTGTTTCACCAAGTTCCCCTGCCGCAGCCGCCTCCGGCACCGGTTCCGGACCTGCCTCCGGATCCGCAACCGTCAAGGCCGCTGCCGGCGCACCTGTTTCTGCCTCAGCTCCGCCGGTGTCTGGAACAACAGCCGCCGTTTCAGCTTTGGTTCGTGCCCGGTTCTGCAGCGGCTGACCGGATTCATCGCCATCCCCTAAAAACGCACCGCTCCCGTTTGCCGCCTGGCTGCCCGCCTGCCCGTCCGCCGTCCCGCCGCCTGGCTGGCCGCTGCCGAACACCCCAAGCTGGAACAGCGCCACGCCGCCCAGCATCACGGCCACGCCGGCAATACCGCCAATTGTGAGGGCCCCCAGGCCCCCGCTTCCAGATGCTTCCGCCATTTCGATCCCTTCGGCATTTGCGGAATGTTGCCTTCCGCTTAGTTGAGCAAACCTACCAATCCCGCTATCACGGGTCAAAACACCAATTGCGTTTCACTTTGAAATTCCACGGAAAGGCTGGCCAATGAGCATCAAATCCGTCTGTGTCTATTGCGGCTCCCGTGCCGGAGCGCTGCCAGATTATACCCAAGCCGCACGGGATCTTGGCACTGCACTGGCTGAAAACGGGATGCGGCTGGTCTATGGCGCCGGCGATGTCGGACTGATGGGAGAGGTCGCACGCGCCGCCCAGGCAGCGGGCGGCGAAACCTTTGGCGTGATCCCCGGCCACCTGGAAAAGCGCGAAGTCGGCAAATCCGATCTCAGCACCTATGTTGTCACCGAGACCATGCATGAACGTAAAAAGGTCATGCTGTGGAACGCCGATGCGGTGGTGGTTCTGCCCGGCGGCGCCGGGTCGCTGGATGAATTGTTCGAGGCGCTCACCTGGCGCCAGCTGGGCCTGCACGGCAAGCCCATCGTGATCCTGAACACCGCTGGTTACTGGGACAAGCTGCGCGACCTGCTGGACCATATCGTCGGCCAGGGCTTTGCCGGTCAGGACACCGCGGATTATCTTATCTGGGCTGACACCCCGGTGGCGGCCATTGCCGCCCTGCGCGACGCCCGCTCCTGACGCAGGGCCGAGAATGAAAACACCGCAACCGCGCTCCAGATCAGCGCAAAGGCGGCGCTGTGCCAGGGGGTGAACGGCTCGGCAAAGACCAGCACCGCCACCAGGAACTGCAACGTCGGGTTCAGGTACTGCAACACCCCCACCGTCCCCAGCCGCACCCGTTTGGCGGCATAGCTGAACAGGATCAGCGGCAGCCCGGTCAGGATGCCGGAAAACGCCAGCATCACAGCGGTCGAAGTGCCGTCCAGAAAACCTGCGCCGCCGGTGAACCAGATCACCGCCAGCGCCACTGGCAGGATCAGCAGCACTTCGGCGGTGACAGACACCACCGGACCCAGCAAAATCTGTTTCTTCGCAACGCCATAAAGGGCAAAGCTGATCGCCAGCACCAGCGGGATCAGGGGCGCTGCCCCCAGCCCGAAGGACAGCACCGCAACCGCCAGCACCGCCAGCCCGACAGCCGCGACCTGCGCCCGGCTCAGCTGTTCGCCGAAGACCAGCCGCCCCAGCAGTACGCTCAGCAACGGAAAGATATAGTACCCCAGGCTCGCCTCGGTGGCGTAACCGGTCTGCACTGAAGAGATGAACACAAACCAGTTGAGCGAGATCATCGCTGTTGCGAGAACCAGAAACAATATGCTCCGCCTGCTGGTGAAAGCTGCCGTTAAGGCGCCGATCCGGCCCTGAAACAGCAGCACGCCGGCAAAAAACAGAAACGACCACAAAGCCCGGTGCGACAGAACCTGCTCAGGCGGCACATGCGACAGAGCATTGTAGTAGATCCCCGACAGCCCCCAGACCACGCAGGCCGAGACCATTGCCAGTATGCCCTTGGCTGCCTCTGTCATCACCGTTCCCCCAGTTCCGGCGGGCCGTGCGCAATACGCGCCAGCCGTCGGTCCAAACAAGAAACGCCCGGTCGGGTGACCGGGCGCTCCAGAATTCATGCCGCTCAGGACTTACATCCGCGAGGCGACGTTTTCCCAGTTCACCAGGTTGTCCAGGAAGTTGGTCAGGTAAGCCGGACGCTTGTTGCGGAAATCAATGTAATAGGAGTGTTCCCACACATCGCAGCCCAGCAGTGCGGTCTGGTTGAAGCACAGCGGATTGACGCCGTTTTCGGTTTTGGTCACTGCCAGCGACCCGTCGGCGTTCTTAACCAGCCAGGCCCAGCCGGAACCGAACTGGCCGGCGCCTGCTGCGGAGAACTGCGACTTGAACTCGTCAACCGAGCCGAACGACTCGACCAGCGCCTTTTCCAGCTCGCCCGGCATTGCGCTGGCGCCCGGGCCCATCATTTCCCAGAACTGGTTGTGGTTCCACAGCTGCGAGATGTTGTTGAAGATACCGTTCTGGGCAACGGAACCGGCGTCATAGGTGCCTTTGATGATCTCTTCCAGCGACTTGCCGTCCCACTCGGTGCCGGCAATCAGCTTGTTGCCGTTATCGACATAGGCCTTGTGGTGCAGGTCGTGGTGGTATTCCAGGGTCTCGGCCGACATGCCTTTGGCAGCCAGGGCGTCGTGTGCATAAGGAAGATCGGGAAGTTCAAAAGCCATTTGGGCCCCCTGTAAAAAAGATTGCGTTCCTGCGCAGATACATGCTGTGCGCGCGCTATCAGGTCAAGTGCCAAGGCCCCATTTCCGCGCAAGGCCTATGTGCAGATTTCCACCTAACCGACATCCGGCCATGGCAATAAGGAGGTACAGCTCCATTCCGCGCACGGCTGTTACGTTCATCGTCGAACTGGAGTCCTTCCCGTCTGAGCCCTAACCCCGGCAGACCAGCCCCACGGAATCCGGACCTCGTCTACTGGAAGGCGCGAGGCTGCAATGAACAACCGGGGCAGATCTGCAAGGCTACCCTTTTTTGACCTTGCACTTGCCCCTGCCGCGCGGTTCGTTGCCAAACTCGGAGAGCAACGCACGCACCGACAACGTGTTGTTTTTCTTGTTCAGAATACCTGAATACTGTGCCTTTGCGGTCGTATTGACATTCCCCACTGGAATACCTTCCACACGCCAATTCAGGAACAGCGATTTTTCATCCCGCGGCTTCACTTCAGCAGATTGTGGTTCGCCGTACACTGTATGAATGATTCCGTCATAAACCTGCGCAGTCTGTTCCAGATTGTCGACAACAACGATGACTCTTGGGGGAATCCAACCCTTGTTTGTAAACGACTTGACCTCGCAGTCATATGTGGTGGTGCCTTTACTTCCCGCTGCTGCGGAGGACGCTGCTGCCAGCACAATGGATGCAGCCGTTAGATATCGTTTCATTCAGATGGGTCCAATTTTGATGCAGCGCAGTGATGCAAGGATACCGGTTTCAATGCAATGGCAATCTGCAGTTGCACCGCCTGAACAAAGAAACCCGCCAAGTCAGTACACGCGCTTAGTTCCATCCAATGTGGTTCTGGGCCAGCCGTGACAAAGACGGCTCCCGGCGGCAGGTCCCCGAACCGCGCGGCGGCTGTTTTGTGCCGCTTGTTCGGGTCGATTGAATGCTCATCTTCAAGTTTGCGGTGTTCAGAACGGCCCTGAAGCGCGGCTTTGCCTGCCCGCTGTCCGTCAGTACCGCAAGCCCCGGCAACGACCAGCTGATCGCATAAGTTGTCTCGCTGCGTTGCGAAACCTTAGCTGAAACAGACACACCAAACGCCGCATCAGTGACCTTTGCAGTGGTGAAATCATCGGAAAAATGCACGGTAATCCGGCCGGGAACCCAAGTGACGCCGGAAATCGGTTTCAGATTGCAACGAAAGCTGGTTTCCGCCAGAGCGCCTGCCCCGGTCAGCGTCAGAACCAGTGCTAAAATACTACATGCCGGCAGACTCATCGGCCGCTCCCTGAAACATCGTTAATAAACCTCCCCCACGCCAGAGAAAGGTAATAAATTCAAACAGATGCAATCGATACAAAAAGCGAGCTTCCTGGCAAGCCAGAATAAAAAAGGTGCCCTGGAAAGGTCTCCGGGGCACCGTAAATGACGCGCGATGGCGTCACAAGCAAAAAGCGAGTGAAAACTTTAGTAAACACCCACCTTGGACTGCGGATGCGACGCTGTGCTTAGCAGTTTGAATACATATTCACCAACCGAACGGAAGCAGACGATGTAAAAGCTGCCGTCCTCGTTCAGCCAGAAGGCGCCTGCCACCTGCGCCAGGCGCGAACGGCGGAACCGGCCTGCCTTGAATGCAGCTGCGTCAAAGTCCACCGGGCTCACTTTGCCCAGCACCTCGCGCGCGCCTTCGCCCGACACGCGGAAGAAGGCACGGGCGTCAGAGACATTCGCCGCCAGCGCATGTTCGCCTTTCAGCGCCGCGGACAATTCCGCGGTTTTGGCAACGGCATCCTCATAGGGCACCAGCAGCAGCAGCTCGTCCGGCGACATCCAGGCAGCGGCACCGTTTTCGGCAACCGTGATAGCCCCCCGGGCTGGAACTTCGGCGCCGGTGGCGGCCTTGACAGCCGCCTTCAGAACCGATGACTCCAGATCGCCGCGCAGGGTGATCATGCCCTGCAGGCCTGCGTCCTCGACCTTGGCCAGGCCGGAGAACTGCGCGCCGTTCAGTACGGAAACAGCCTTAGACATTCTGCTTTTCTCCTTCCTTGTCGTAGAAGACCGGATCAACGATCTTGGCCTTGTAGGTCTTGCCGTCAGTGCCCGGGAATTCAACCACTTCGCCCATCCGCTTGGTGCCGTGCTTGATCAGGCCCATTGCGATACCGCGGCCCAGGGTCGCGGAATGATAGGTTGAGGTCACCCGGCCGATCATGTTGCGCTGGCCGTTGGCGTTGACGCCTTCGCCCAATGCATAGGCGCCGTCGGGCAGCACCGAACCGTCCACGGTTTCCAGGCCAACCAGCTGCCAGCGGTCCGGATCCGCCATGTGGGAGCGCAGCTGCGCGCGCTTGCCCAGATAGTCTTCCTTCTTCTTCGACAGCGCCCAATGCAGACCCAGATCCTGCGGGATCACGGTGCCATCGGTCTCGTCGCCGATCATGATGAAGCCTTTTTCGGCGCGCAGGATGTGCAGGGTCTCCGTGCCGTAAGGCATGACGCCGAACTCCTTGCCTGCCTCCATCAGCGCATCCCAGAACGCCTGGCCCTCCGAGGCCGCAACCGCGATCTCATAAGACAGCTCGCCCGAGAAGGAGATCCGGTAAGCGCGGGCATCAAAGCCGCCGATCTGACCGTCGCGCCATTCCATGAACGGCAGCGCCTCTTTCGACAGATCCATACCGCCGCCCGCTGCTGCGTTCAGCTTTTCCAGCACCTTGCGGGCGTTGGGGCCGACCACGGCGACCTGGGCGTACTGCTCGGTCACATTGGCAACATAGACTTTCCAGTCCCACCATTCGGTCTGCAGCCATTCTTCCATGTGGCCATGGATGCTTTCGGCGCCGCCGGTGGTGGTGTGGCACAGGAAGGTGTCCTCGTCGATGCGGGCAACAACGCCGTCGTCGATCAGGAAACCGTTCTCCGAGCACATCAGGCCATAGCGGCATTTGCCGACCTTCAACGTGGACATCATGTTGGTATAGAGCATGTCCAGGAACTTGCCCGCATCCGGCCCTTTGACAATCAGCTTGCCCAGGGTCGAGGCATCCAGCAGGCCGAGGTTTTCGCGGGTGTTCTTCACCTCGCGGTTCACCGCAGCATGACGGTCCTCACCGGGTTGTGTGATGGCAAACGGGCGGCGCCACTGGCCAACCGGTTCCCAATCCGCACCGTTCTTGTCCATCCAGTCATAGATCGGTGTCTTGCGCACCGGCTGGAAGATCTCGGCCCGTGCTTCCCCCGCGATCGCACCGATCGAGATCGGGTGGTACGGCGGACGGAAGGTGGTGGTGCCCACCGACGGGATTTCCGAGTTCAGCGCGTCCGCAAGGATCGCCAGACCGTTGATGTTGGACAATTTGCCCTGGTCGGTCGCCATGCCCAGTGTGGTGTAACGCTTGGTGTGCTCGACGCTTTCATAGCCTTCGCGCGCAGCCAGCTGCACGTCAGAGACCTTGACGTCGTTCTGATAGTCCAGCCAGGACTTCATGCGCAGTTTGATGTCCGCTTTGGCCGGCATCAGCCAGACCGCTTCCATCTGCGCCTCATTCTCAGAGACACCCTTGGCAGCCGCCACGGATTTCGCCGGGAAGCCGGCAGCCTCAGCCGCTTTGGCACCAGCCGCAGCCGCGTCTTCCAGCAGCGCGCCCAGGCCGAATTCGCCGTTTGCGGCACCGGCCGGAACCACAAAGCCGTTACCGTCATGGCCCAGCGGCGGACGGGAGGCATCGGGGCGGAAGTTGGCGTTTTTGTCATCCCAAGTCAGCTTGCCGCCGCAGTGGGACCACAGATGGACCACCGGCGACCAGCCGCCGGACATGGCAACTGCGTCTGCTTCGACGTCTTCGCGGGCGCCGCCTTCACCGTTCTGGGCGCAGATGGAGACCTGGGTCACGCATTTGCCGTCCTTCACCTTGGCAATGGCACGGCCCAGCTCAACCCGGATACCCTTCTCGCGAACAGCTTCCATCAGTTCGCCGCCGCCGGTTTCGCGAGTATCAACCACGCGGACCACTTCAACGCCGGCTTCATGCAGCACCAGCGCGGTGCGGTAGGCGTCGTCGTTGTTGGTGGCAACCACCACCTTCTGGCCCGGGTTCACACCCCAGTTCACCACATAGTCACGCATCGAACCGGCCAGCATCACGCCCGGCACATCGTTGCCCGCAAAGGACAGCGGCCGTTCAATAGCGCCGGTTGCGGTGACGATCTGGCCGGCCCGGACCCGCCACAGACGGTGGCGCGGACCGCCCTGGCCCGGCGCGTGGTCGGTCAGACGCTCATAACCCAGGGCATAGCCGTGGTCATAGACGCCGGACCCCATGCAGCGGTCGCGGAGTGTGACGTTGTCCATCGCATCCAGCTCGGCCAGGGTCTTGGCGATCCAGGCGTCAGGCGCTTCACCGTCGATGGTGCCACCGTCGACCGGTGCGCGGCCGCCCCAATGGTTGTTCTGCTCCATCACCAGCACCTTGGCACCGGTGGCCGCAGCCGCCTTGGCCGCCTGCAGGCCGGCAACGCCGCCGCCAATGACCAGCACATCCGCAAAGAAGTAGAAGTGCTCGTATGTGTCGGCATCCTTCAGCTCGGCGTCAGGCGCATTGCCCAGACCGGCGGTTTTGCGGATGATCGGCTCATAGACATGTTTCCACAGCGGACGCGGGTGGATGAACATCTTGTAATAAAAGCCAGCCGTCAGGAACCGCGACAGCTTGTTGTTGATCGACAGAACGTCGAACTCCAGGCTGGGCCAGTGGTTCTGCGAATTCGCCGACAGCCCCGAGAACAGCTCGGTGGTGGTGGCGCGCTGGTTCGGCTCGTAACGGTCACCGGTGCCCAGCTGCATCAGCGCATTGGGTTCTTCCGAACCGGATGCGACAACGCCGCGCGGGCGGTGGTATTTGAACGAGCGGCCCATCATCACCTGGCCGTTGGCCAAAAGAGCGGAGGCCAATGTATCGCCGGCAAAGCCCTTCATGGTTTTGCCGTTGAAGGTGAAGGCGATCTGTTTGGAGCGGTCGATCAGCCGGCCGTGCTTGGCAAGACGCGTGCTCATGTGCGCAGACCTTTCAAAAGAAAAGCGGGTGTTTCAGTCAGGCGGCGGATCATTTCTGACCATCCGAGAATTCGCGCCAGGTCCAGCCGGGGCGTTTTGCGGTGATCTTGTCCATGATCTCCTGCGTCGGCACAGAGGTCTGGGCCGTGTAGGTGCCAAAGACCTCCAGCGTCATGGTGCAGCGGGCGGCATGGAACCACTTGCCGCAGCCATTGGCATGGCGCCAGCGTTCAAAGTGAACGCCTTTGGGGTTTTCGCGCATGAACAGATAGTCATGGAACTCATCATCCGAGGAGCCGGGACCAAAGCGCTTCAGATGCGCTTCGCCGCCCGCGGCCAGTTCGGTTTCTTCGGCTTTGACGCCGCAGTAAGGGCATTCAAGGATCAGCATTGTGCGGACCTCTCCAACTGGGGGCCAAGGATTTTCAAAAATCCTTGGCAAAATTCTTCGAAGAATTTTGCGGCGGCGCGCGGCATCAGTGTGCCACCCCCGCAGCGACGCTCTCGTCGATGAACTTGCCTTCTTTGAAGCGCATCATCGAGAACTCCTCGGTCAGCGGCGAATGGCCGGTGGCCATCAGTTCCGCCATCGCCCAGCCAGAACCCGGGATCGACTTAAAGCCGCCGGTGCCCCAGCCGCAGTTGACAAAGCAGTTCTGCACAGGCGTTTTCGAGATGATCGGCGAGCGGTCGCCGGTCACATCCACAATGCCGCCCCACTGGCGCAGCATCTTGAGCCGCGACACCATCGGGAAGGTTTCGACCAGGGCGCGCACGGTTTCCTCGATATGGTGGAAAGAGCCGCGCTGGGTGTAGTTGTTGAACCCGTCAGTGCCGCCGCCGATCACCATCTCGCCCTTGTCGGACTGGGACATGTAGCCGTGCACGGTGTTGGCCATCACAACCACATCCATGCAGGGTTTAATCGGCTCAGACACCATCGCCTGCAGGGCCACCGATTCCATCGGCAGACGGAAACCCGCCCGCTCGGCCAGAACCGAAGCATTACCCGCCACGATCATACCGATCTTGTCGCAGTCGATCGCGCCTTTGGTGGTGTCGACACCCACGGTGCGGCCGTTCTCGGTGCGCACACCGGTGACTTCACATTGCTGGATGATGTCCATGCCCATGTCGGAACAGGCCCGCGCATAGCCCCAGGCCACCGCATCGTGACGGGCGGTGCCGCCGCGTTCCTGCCACAGGCCGCCCAGAACCGGGTAACGGGGGCCGTGCAAGTTGATGATCGGCACCAGTTCCTTGACCCGCTCAGGGGTG
The DNA here is from genome assembly GCF_004123675.1 of Leisingera sp. NJS204. Classification (NCBI taxonomy): domain Bacteria; kingdom Pseudomonadati; phylum Pseudomonadota; class Alphaproteobacteria; order Rhodobacterales; family Roseobacteraceae; genus Leisingera; species Leisingera sp. NJS204. The sequence continues at coordinate 2,238,455 of NZ_CP035417.1, forward strand.
ATCCACTCAGTCGGGACACCCTGCTGCAGGTTGGCATGCGCGGTGCGCTTGTAGCCACGGATCTCATGCTCGGTCTGGGCCAGCATGATCACCCCGCGCGGGCTGAACATCACGTTGTAGTTCAGGTCCTGCGACATCGTCTCATACAGGCTGCGCGCCTTTTCATAGATCGCAGCGGACGGGTCCTGCAGGTAGTTCGAGCGGATGATGGTGGTGTTCCGGCCGGTGTTACCGCCGCCCAGCCAGCCCTTCTCGATGATTGCGACATTGGTAATGCCGAAATTCTTGCCCAGGTAATAGGCAGTGGCAAGGCCATGCCCGCCCGCCCCGACGATGACAACATCATAATGGCGTTTGGGTTCAGGCGAGCGCCAGGCGCGCTCCCATCCGGTGTGATAGCGCAGGGCTTCCCGCGCGACGGCAAAAGCTGAATAGCGTTTCATGAGCGAATCCGATGGTTCGTGTCTGGTAGCGGGTATGCCTGAAATGCACAACAGACCAGTGCCGTTTATCGCCCTGTTTCTGCGTTATTGCGACATAAGAAACGGTCGCAATCCGACGCTAGGCGTCCGGGCGCGGCAGTTTGGCTCTTTTGTTCACCCGCCTCCGCATATAGATGCAACCCAAACTTCGGAGACGGCATGATTTTCTGGACAGTCACCGCCCTTATCGCGTTCTCGGCAGCCTTTCTGCTGGCCATGATCCTTATTCGCGCCCGCAACACCGGCGAACCCGCCGCGGCTTATGACCTGCGCGTCTACCGCCAGCAACTGCGCGAGGTGGACAAGGATCTGGCCCGCGGCGTCATCAATGCAGGCGACGCCGACCGCATCCGCACCGAGATTTCCCGCCGCATCCTGGCCGCCGACACGCAGCTGCAGCAGGCGCAATCGGGACGCTCACAGCCCAAAACCCTGTCGTTGGTCTTTGGCATAGCAACAGCGCTGCTGATCACCGGCGGCACCCTGGGGATCTACTGGCAGCTGGGCGCGCCGGGCTATGGCGACCTGGGCCTGAAGGACCGTATCCAGCTGGCAGGCCAACGCGCCGAAAACCGCCCCTCCCAGGCAGAGGCTGAGGCTGAGGTGCCCGCCCTGCCCAAGCCGCAGGTCGAAGAAGGATACGTCACACTGGTGGAGCAGCTGCGCAAGACTGCTACTGAACGCGCGGACGACGCTCAGGGCCAGGCCCTTCTGGCCCAGCACGAGGCGAACCTTGGCAATTTCCAGGCTGCCTATGCTGCCAAAACCAGTTACATCCGGCTGGCTGAGGGTCAGGTCAATGCCCACGACTTCACAGAGCTGGCCGAGTTGAAGATCATGGCCGCCGGCGGCTATGTCTCTCCCGAGGCCCAGACCGACCTGCAGAAAGCACGCGCCATTGATCCCGCACACGGGCCCGCCCGTTATTACTGGGGCCTGATGCTGGGCCAGATCGGCCGTCCGGACCTGGCTTACCGCGAATGGGCCGCAACCCTGCGGGCAGGTCCGGCAGACGCCCCCTGGATCAAAGGCATCCAGGGCCAGATCGAGGAAATGGCCTTCCGCGCCGGGGTAGAATACCGCCCGATTGCGCCCGGCGGCAGCACTGCCCCCGCCCTGCCCGGCCCCAGCGCCGAGGATATGGCCGGCGCCAGCGAGCTGAGCGCTGAGGACCGGCAGGAGATGATACGCGGCATGGTCACCCGTCTGTCGGACCGTTTGGCAACCGAAGGCGGCTCGGCCGAAGAATGGGCCCGGCTCATCGGCGCCCTTTCGGTCCTTGGCGACACCGACCGCGCCCGCACGATTTACGGCGAGGCCCGCGACGCCTTTGCCGCCGACCAGGAAGCCCTGGCTCTGCTGGAAACCATCGCTGCACAGGCAGGGCTTGCAGAATGATCCACGATGTTTTCGAAGATTTCGCCACCTCCCTGCCGCCGATGCACGCGCTGATGGGGCTGGACCTTGGCACCAAGACCATCGGCGTTGCCGTTTCCGACCGCATCGGCGCCGTGGCCACACCGCTGGAAACTGTAAAGCGCAAGAAGTTCACACTGGACGCCGCCCGCCTTATGGAAATCATCACGATGCGCGACATCAGCGGTATCGTCCTTGGCCTGCCCCGCAACATGGACGGCACCGAGGGGCCCCGCTGCCAATCCACCCGCTCCTTCGCCCGCAACCTGGGGCGGCTCACCGATCTTCCTATTGGTTTCTGGGACGAACGCCTCAGCACCGTTGCGGCAGAAAAAGCGCTTCTTGAGGCAGATACGACACGCAAACGCCGCGCAGAGGTTATCGACCATGTCGCGGCCTCCTATATTCTTCAGGGTGCATTGGACCGGATGCGGCATTTGAAGAACAGGTGAATGATGACTGACGACGTATGGAAACGGGACGAGATCCAAAGCCCCTGCATCAAGATCTGCGTCGTCCACCCGGAATCGCGCATCTGCACCGGTTGCTACCGCTCTATTGACGAGATCCGCGACTGGTCCAAGATGAGCAACGAGGAACGCGCCGGCATCATGAACGACCTGCCGGAACGCGCCAGCAAACTGGTCAAGCGCCGCGGCGGCCGCGGCGCGAGATTAAAGCGCAGCTAAGCATGTCGCTCAAAAGCGGGAACCGGTTTTGAGCTTCTCGGACATGCGTAGTCTAAAAATCAACGCGGCGCGCGGCGGGGTAAGGCTCTGTAAATCATGCGGAATAAGCACTGACCCAATGTTTCGCGCGCGAAACATTCAGGCAGAATTACTGACCTATTCGAAAAGCCTGCACTTTTAGCCAACCCAGACTAATTTACTATAAAAACCAATGTGCTACCAAGACACGCCATCAAATCAGAGGGCGAGCGCCTGCCCGTGGGATGGTGCTTCAAAGATTGGATACTGCCGCTTTATCCCTGCAAAGCAAATCCCCGGCTGAAATGCCGAACCGCCCTCTCAAAAGCGCCAGCCCGCCGGGACGGGCAGGCGCTCGCCCGGCGCCTACGGCTTGTTCCGGGCGAGAAAAGCAAATTGCCTCACGTTACTTAAGTTCCAGAAATTCGGCGCAGAGGTCATATGCTTTTACCCTGCGCTCCAAATCGCTAACACCTAATTGCAATTCGTGGTAACGAAGAAGAGAAGCCTCTACGACAAGTTCAACGTCAGTAGAAATCCGAGTTTTTGTCAGCTCTTCAATTTGCTCTAAAGAAACCTCTCCACGCTCCAAGAGAGGGCCAAACTTGTACATAAGCTCAGCAGCCTGCTGACATTCATACTCACTTGCAGACGCAACAGACGAAATAGCCGCGCAAACAATCGCCAATAAATACTTTTCCATAGAAACTCCGAAATCTCTGCAGGCAGATCAATGGCGGAAACTTGAAGACGCCTACCCCTCGGCCAGCCACCCCTTGGTCCAATCCGCCAGCTCAGGACGGAAATAGGCGATCATGCGGCCCTCTTCCGGCGCGGATGCCCCCTCACTCCAAGGCGCAACCCCATGCAGACACAACCGGTGCATCAGATAAGACTCACCGGGCTTGGCATGCACTGTGATCCGCGGGCAGGTCTCGAACACCTCGGCACGCGCAGCCGTGTAGGCGTCGGTCACATCCACATCCGCCCAGTCCTCAGGCGATAACCCCTCAAACGCGGCAGCAAAGGCGCGGCGCATGATGTGGTGGCTGCCCTCCCAGATCACCAAGGGCGCGGCATCGGGGCTGCTTTCATTCAGCGGTATTCCCAGCACCCAGGCATGCGGCTCCTCCACCTTGCGGCGGCGGTGCTCGCCAAACATTTTCACCCCGTCCACATGCGCCGCATCACGTTTGATGCGGTAGCGGAAGGCAGCATCGCCCTCGCCCGGACGCGGGCGCGGATAACCTGGAAAGACCGAAGACACCTGCGCCCGGTGCAGATCCGAGATGGGGCCGAGGTGCTGCGTGATGAACTCCACCGGCGCGCCAGCCAGCGGCGGCCCGTCCGGCAACCGCCCGGAGGCATCATTCGGCAACGCATCGACCCCAATGAACCATGTCCCTTCGCACTGGAACCACTCAGCGCAGGCCGGGTCGTCCAGCGACCGGATGCCATGCTGCAACGCATCAGCAGCCCAGGCGGCCACTTGGCGGTCCTGAGCGAAGCGCACCCAGCCCTTGTCCTGAAACTGTTCGAATTGCCTGTTCATTGCCTTCAATATCCAAATGCCTTGCGCAGCATGTTGAGCCCCACCAGCACCAGAAACGCCCCGAACACCCGCTTCAGCGGTTTGGGATCCATTGCATGGGCCAGCTTCACGCCCCAGGGCGCGGTGATCAGCGTCATCGCGATCACAATGAAAAACGCCGCCAGATTAACGGCCCCGACGGTGAACGGAGGCCGCGTGGCCGGGTCCAGATCCAACAGCAGGAACCCCGCGACCGACGGCACCGCAATGATCACGCCAAAGCCTGCGGCGGTCGCCACAGCCCGATGCACCGCAACCCCGTGCAGGGTCATCAGCGGCACCCCAAAGCTGCCGCCGCCGATGCCCATCAGCACCGACAGAAACCCCACGACAGGCGACAGCACCAGCCGCTTGCCGCCCTTAGGCATGGCTTCAGCCAGCCGCCAGTCGGCGCGGCCCAGCCCCAGGTAGCAGCCGATCACCAGTGCCAGCCCGCCAAACACCCCTTGCAGCACGGCGGAGCGCAAGGAGGACACTGCCAGAACGCCAACGATCGCCCCCAGCGCAATGCCGAAGCCCCAGCCGCGCAGAATCTGCCAATCCACCGCGCCCTTCTTGTTATGGCTCAGAACCGACCGCAATGAGGTCACGATAATGGTCGCCAGCGAGGTCGCGAGGCACATCTGCATCAGCTGATCGCCGCCATATCCAAGAGTTTGAAAGGCATAGAAGAAGCCCGGCACCAGCACGATGCCGCCACCAACCCCCAATAGCCCTGCCAGAACCCCGGCGAATGCGCCGATCACCAGCAGCAGCCCTGCCATCTGCATCAGCAGCGCAGGCGAGGGCAATAGGGCGGTGGTCAGGGCAGGATCAGTCATGCAGGGCACCTCAGGGCTGGCTTCACCGGCAAAGGGTTAGCCGCCGCAATCCGCTTGCACAAGGCTATAGCCTGCAAGCTGCCGCGTCATGCAGCCGCGCGGTCCGCCACTTGCGCCAGCGCCTGCTCCACCAGTTCCGGCCCGGCCCCGGCGCGGCAGGCCCCCTCGGACAGCATCCGCCGCCATTGCCGCGCGCCGGGGCGGCCGGCAAACAGCCCCAGCATATGCCGGGTGATCTGGTTCAGCTTAGCGCCGTTGCCGAGCCGTTCTTCGATGTAAGGCAGCATAAGCATCACCGCCTCAGCAGGATCGCTTGCAGAACCCGTCCCGAAAATTTCCGGATCCGCCGCACACAGCACATCGGCAGGCTGGTGATAGGCCGCACGGCCCACCATCACCCCGTCCAGACCGCGGTCCAGATGCGCCTTGGCCTCGGTCAGCGTCGCAATACCGCCGTTGATCGAGATATGCAGGTCAGGAAAGGCCGCCTTCATCCGGTGCACCAGATCATAATCCAAGGGTGGAACGTCCCGGTTTTCCTTAGGCGAAAGCCCCTTCAGCCAAGCCTTGCGAGCGTGGATCGTCACCCGCTGGCAGCCCGCCGCGCGGATCTTGTCCAGAAAGTCCGGCAGCACCTCTTCCGGCTCCTGCTCATCGACACCGATGCGGCATTTGACAGTGACTTCGGCCTTCACAGCTGCCCGCATCGCTGTGACGCAATCTGCCACCAGTTCCGGGGTCTGCATCAGCACCGCACCAAACGCGCCGGATTGCACGCGGTCACTGGGGCAGCCGCAGTTGAGGTTGATCTCGTCATACCCCGCCTGTTCGCCCAGCCGCGCGGCTTCTGCCAGTTCGTCCGGGTCAGACCCTCCAAGCTGCAAAGCAACCGAATGCTCGGCGGTATTGAAGTCCAGCAAGTGCAACGCCCCGCCGCGCACCAGTGCCGGCGCGGTCACCATTTCGGTGTACAGCAGCGCCTCCCGGCTCAAGAGCCGGTGCAGATACCTGCAATCGGACGTCGTCCAATCCATCATCGGTGCCACGGAAAGGCGTGCAGCACGCCGAACTTCGGAAAACCTTGAATTTTCATGGTTTTTTAGATCCGCCATTTTACGCGCTTTCCCCGATCCGGCCTGCCTTAGCCCCGTTTTTGAGTGCCGTGCTGCAGAATGTAGCACCAACGGGGCCGTGTAGCACTTTTTTCGCGCCAAGTTCCAGCGCCCCTAGTCACGCGGTGCCGGGTCACCACCATACCGGTGCCGCCATGACCTCGGTTTCTATCCTATTGATGACCGGCTCAAATACGTTCATGGCCCGGCCGCACCAGTCCAGCAGCGTGCCGTCCGGAACGTCCGCGCCCATGCGGGCGTAGATCCCGTTGAGGTGGAAGAGCGGCCCGTGGTCATCAAACTTGGAGACCAGCACATGTAATGCCCGGCAGGCGGTTGCGCAGCAATCTGCCGCGAGGGGTCAGCAGGCCCGGTCCTACTTCCCGGGATATTCCCTTGGGCGAGGCTCAAATCCTCCTTTGGCACCGCATCCCTGTCTCGATGTGCCGTGATCTTTCGCATGCACGCTCGAGCCAATGGCGCTGCACATGCTCAATGTTCAGCGTTGACAGGCCAACACCCGGATCATCAGCCCGCTGTTCAGAGCAATAGGCGAATATTAAGACATATCGAATATGCTGAATTCAACTAACAGTATTTTTGCAGCAAGGATTCAGACTATGAGTATGCGATTTCTAGGGCATCTGCCGGTCAAAGCAAAGATCGCCATTCTGGTGGCCGCCCCGCTGATGCTCTCACTGTGGTTCATGGGGCAGACACTGCTTCAGCTGAACAAAAACGCCCAGGTCAACACTGCCGAGGCAGGCGAAGTGATCGAGCACATGAGCAGCCTGGTTCACAACTTGCAACTGGAGCGCGGCCTCAGCGCTTCCTATCTGGGAAGCTCTGCCACCACTGCGCCGGACAAACTGGTCCAGGTCCGGTTGCAAAACAACACCGCGATGGAGGCCTATCTGGCCGAGATCAGCCACATTGATAAATCCCTCCTCCCGATTGAGGCGGTGCAAGCCATCCAGTTTGCCCGCGCCGAACTGGCCAAGAAAAAAGACATCCGCAAAAAGATCGACGGGCACACGCTCTCGCTGGATCGGACTATGGCCTACTACACGGATCTGAACGCGGCCCTCATTCAAACCGGGCTGTCGCTGGCACAATCCATTGACAATCCGGTGATCTCGCAAGAGGCCGTCGCGCTGTCCTTCTTCATGCGCGCAATCGATGCTGCCGGGCTGGAACGGGCTGCAGGCGCTGTCGGCTTCAAGCATGGCTGGAAGCCGGCCGACCGGGAGATCTTTGTCGCCTATCACGAACAGTTCAAGGAACGCCTGTCGATGTTCATGGACTTTGCAATTGCGGAAGACCGTGAAACCGTCCAGGGGCTGTTCACCTCCCCTGAGATGAAAAAGTTCGAGGACACCCGCAAGGCCATTCTAAGCGGCAGGATCCAGACAGAAATGACGGCTGAACAATGGTTTACGGCCGCCAGCAAAGCGCTGAAGGTGTTCCAGAAAAAGGAGGGGATCCTGATCGAACACCTGAAACGGGACATGCAGGCATTCGATGCGGACAACAAGTTTCTGCTGGCGGAAATGGCAGTGTTCACAGCTGTGCTTCTGACCGTTGTTCTGGGCCTCAGCGTGACTATTGCACGGGACATGACCAAGAGCCTTTCGGTTCTGAATGTCGCGTTGAAGAAACTTGGCAGCGGTGAAACAGACGTTGACGTGCCGGGTGCAAACCGCCGGGACGAGATTGGTACGGTGGCCCGCAATGTGGTGGATCTGCGCTCGGTGACGCAGCGCAAACAGGAAGAGCGTATGGAGGAGGAAAAGCAGCGCCGCGAAGAGGTCATGACTGTTGCGCGCCGCATCGGCGAAGCGCTGATGGATCTCCAGCACAAGCGTTTGGACAAGCCGATCACAGAATTCTTCCCGGAGGAGTTCAAATCGATTCGGATGGATATGAATGACTCGCTGAATGCCTTGAGCGTGTCCATCTCCAATATCGGCGAGCTGACCAGCAGCGTGGACGAAAGCACCAAGTCCATTGCCGAAGCCTCTATGGACCTGGCACACCGCACCGAAGCGGAATCGGCAACGCTGGAAAAGACCACCCATTCGATCAGCGAGCTGACTGCCAATGTTCAGCAGTCGGCAGATAATGCCGGCCGGGCGGAACAGTTGGCGGACAGCGCCCAGAACGGGGTTAAATCCTGTGATGCGGTGGTCAAAGATACCATTGCGGCCATGGACAAACTGCAGGAATCCTCACAGGAAATCTCGCAGATCACCAAGGTGATCCAGGATATCGCTTTCCAGACCAATCTTCTGGCACTGAATGCCGGGGTTGAGGCTGCTCGCGCCGGCGAAGCAGGCCGCGGGTTTGCTGTGGTCGCCAGCGAGGTGCGGATGCTGGCGCAGCGCTGCGCTGATGCAGTCCAGCAGATTGACGGGCTGACTGCGCGCAGTTCCGAACAGGTCAAAAACGGTGCTGCACTGGTGGATCAGGCCGGCACCGCAATGTCGGAAGTAAACGACCAAGTCGCCGAGATTTCCGGTCTTGTCATTGAGATTGCCAGCAATATGAAGGAGCAGTCTTCGCAAATGGGCGACGTCAACACTGCCGTTGGCGAGCTTGAGATGATGGCACAGCAAAATGCCGCCATGGCCGAGGAAACCACTGCAGCAACCACCTCGCTGTCCGAGCAGGCCCAGGAGCTGCGCGAACTGGTCCAGCAGTTTGCCGTCGGCGAGATTGCGCAGTCCGGAAACGCGCAGGCCGGACCGGGATCCTATGCGCCTCCGGCGCCCGCAATCGACTTTGATGCAGATGATTGGGACGATCAGGATTTTGGCGGCAGCGCCGCAGCCTGATCCGCTAAGGACCGGCGTTAGGATATCAATGAATCGGGCAGCCTCTGCGGCTGCCCTTATTGCTTTGCGGTATTGTTTTCCGGTCTCAGGCCCCGGCGCCGCGCAGCACCTCCAGCACCTTTTCAGGCGGGACGTCTCCGGTTACAAACGCTTCGCCAATGCCACGGGCCAGGATAAACCGCAGCTGACCGGCAACAACTTTTTTGTCTTGCCCCATCAGATCCAGCAGCACCTCTGCCCCTGGCAGATCGCCTGGAATGTCAGCCAGATCGGTCTTCATGCCCATCGCCTTGAGATGCGCCCGCACCCGGCTGGGGTCCTCTTGCGAGCACAGCCCCAGCTTGGCCGACAGCTCAAACGCCAGGGCACAGCCGATGGCCACGCCTTCGCCATGCAGCAGCCGGTCCGAATAGCCCGTGGCCGCCTCCAGCGCGTGGCAGAATGTATGGCCCAGGTTCAACAGCGCCCGGTCGCCCTGCTCGGTTTCGTCGCGCACGACGATATCCGCCTTCATCTGAACCGAACGCGCAACCGCCTCAACCCGCGCTGCAACATCGCCTTCGGCCAGTGCAGGGCCATGCTCTTCGAGCCAGGCAAAGAACTCCGCATCGCCCAGCAGCCCGTATTTCACCACTTCGCCGTAGCCGGACAGGAAATCACGCGGCGTCAGGGTTTCAAGAACGGACGTATCAGCCAGCACCAGCGAGGGCTGGTGAAACGCTCCGATCAGGTTTTTGCCCTGGGGCGCATTGATGCCGGTCTTGCCGCCGACCGAGCTGTCGACTTGCGCCAAAAGCGAGGTCGGGATCTGCACAAACCGCACACCGCGGCGCAGTACCGCCGCCGCAAATCCTGCCAGGTCGCCGATCACACCGCCGCCGAAGGCCACAACAACATCGCCCCGCTCGACCTTCTGCTCCAGCAGCCATTCAACCGCGCGGGTGAACTGCGGCCAGCCCTTGGTCGCCTCTCCCGGCGGCAGCGCCAGCGCGGTCATCTCAACGCCTGCCGCGGCCAGCCCGGCGCGTAATCCTTCCAGATGTTTCTCCGCCACGGTCTCGTCAGTCAGCACCGCCACCTGCGGCCGCTTCAGCAACGGCTTGATCCGCTCGCCCGCCCGCGCCAGCAGGCCGGGGCCGATCACCACATCATAGGCGCGTTCGCCCAGAGGCACATGAACCGTGCGCTCCATCAATTCCACTCCAATACATCGGGGCGTGCCTGCAAGGCTTCCAGCACCCGGTCAACCATGGTTTCAATTGCCGCCTGGCCGTCGGAAACAACGGTCAGATCCGCCTTGGCATAAAGCGGCACCCGGTCGCGGAACAGGCCGCTAAGGGTCGCACGCGGATCGGCTGTGCGCAGCAGCGGCCGGGTGTCGCGGTGGCGCACCCGGTTCCACAGAACCTCCAGATCGGCCTGCAGCCAGACAGAGACCCCTTTGGCGGTAATCACATTGCGGTTTTCCTCAGCCAGGAAAGCACCGCCGCCCGTCGACAGGACACCGCGCTCTTCCTCCAGCAGGCGCGCGATCACCTGCCGTTCCTTTTGGCGGAAGAACGGCTCGCCGTCGCGGGCAAAAATCTCGGGGATCGTCATGTTGGCAGCGGCCTCGATCTCGTGGTCGCTGTCCAGGAAAGGCACATCCAGCCGGGCTGCCAGCGCCCGCCCCACGGCGGTCTTGCCGGCGCCCATCATGCCCACCATCACGATGGTCTTCTTCAGTTTCCCCGGCACCGGGCCTGCTGCCTTCTGGCCGCTGCTTTGCTCTTTTTCGCTCATTCTTCAGTGAATGACGTGATCTTGCGGAAAAGGGAATATATAACTTGGGCAAAAGAGCAGGAAACAGGCTTTGGATATACCATGGGGCGATTGATTAAGTATCTGGTCTATTTGGCGGTTCTGGCGGCTATCGGGCTGGTGGGCTATGCCTATGTGGGGCCTTGGTTTGGTGCGGATTTCCGCGCGCCGGCCACCGAGGTGCGCAAACCGGTGGTGCTGAATGCGGATTAGGGCGGCTGCCGCCGGGGTGGTGATGGCGGGCAGTGCGCTTGCAAATGAACCCCTGGCGGCGATTGACTGGCTGAACCAGCCGCAGCCGCGCAACGGGCTGCCCGGAACTGTGCTGCTGGAGCCGCCAGTGGCAGGCACGGCTGCATTTCCGTCCGTTTCGGTCACAGCTTTGGAGACGCTGGTGCCCCCCATCGGGCTGGTTCCGGCCTCGGCAACCGGCCTGCCGGCCGATCTGTGGCGCGGCAGCAATGCCGATGATGTGTCCCATCTGATCGAAACCGTTCCGGTGCGCGGCAGCCCGGCGATGCAGGCGTTGCTGTTTACACTGCTGCTGTCGGAATCCCGGCCGCCGGCCGCGGCAGGCGACCGGATTCTGCTGGCCCGGCTAGACCGGCTGCTGGCGCTGGGGGCCACGGATCCCTCCCAGGCTCTGGTCGAACATGCAGGCCCCACGGACAACAAGGACCGCTTCACACGCTGGTTTGACGCCACCCTTTTGACCGGCAGCGAGGACGCCTCTTGCGCCGCCCTCACCGCCTCGCCGCATCTGTCGGACAGCTATGCCGCCAGGATCTTTTGCGCGGCGCGGCGCAGCGACTGGCCCACGGCGGCGCTGATGATGGAAACCGCCCACGCGCTGGAATTGCTGCCCGAAAACCAGATGCAGCTTCTGGACCGCTTTTTGAACCCCGATCTGTTTGAGCTGGCGCCGCCGCTGCGCCGCCCGCCCGACCCGGATCCGCTGACCTTCCGCCTGTTCGAGACCATTGGCGAAGCGATGCCCACCGCCCCCCTGCCGCCAGCCTTTGCCGCGGCAGATCTGCGCGACATTGCCGGCTGGAAGGCGCAACTGGAGGCGGCGGAGCGGCTGGCGCGTGCCGGGGCGCTCAACCCCAATCAGTATCTTGGCCTGTTCAGCGCCCGTAAACCCGCCGCTTCCGGCGGCATCTGGGACCGGGTTGCGGCAGTCCAGCAGTTGGAAAGCGACCTTGGCTCCGGCAGTGCAGACGCCATCGCCCGCTCGCTGCCCCGCGCCTGGGATGCAATGCAGCAGGCGGGCACCGAAACCGTGTTTGCCGACCTCTTTGGCGAGCCGCTGGCGCGGGCAAGCCTGAGCGGCCGGACCGCCGCGCTGGCCTGGCGCATCCGCCTGTTGTCGCCGTCATATGAATTGGCCGCGCATGATGCCCAGGCTGCCGGTGCGAATGACCCGTTCCTGGCAGCACTGGCCCAGGGCCGGCCTGGTGACGCTGCCGCCCCGTCACCGATGGCCAAAGCCATAGCATTGGGGTTTGACACAACGGCCCCGGTGCCGCCTGCGATCCGGCAAATGCTGAACAACGGCCAGCTGGGCGAAGCGATCCTGCGCAGCATGGTGCTATTTGCCCAAGGTGCCGACGGCAATCTGGGCGACCTGACCGCAGCGCTGGCCGCGTTCCGCGCTGTCGGGCTGGAGGACACCGCCCGCCGCGCCGCCTTGCAGCTGATGCTGCTGGAGCACCAGTGACATGGCGCGCCCCCGGGACAATTTCCAGTGGATCTCAACCTTCCTCGACGCCCAGGCGGCCGAAGCGGGCGCCTCGCAGAACACGCTTCTGGCCTATGGCCGCGACCTGAAGGACCTGACCGCCTGGCTGGAACACCGCACCCTGGATTTTCTGACTGCCCGCCAGGACGATATCGAGGCCTATCTGATCAATTGCGACGCGCAAGGACTGGCCCGTTCCACCCGGGCGCGCAGGCTGTCAGCGGCCAAGCAGATCTACCGCTTTGCGTTTGAGGAAGGCTGGCGTGAAGACAATCCGGCGATCCAGATCCGCGGCCCTGGACGCGAGAAGCGCCTACCCAAAACGCTGGAAGTCATCGAGGTCGACCGCCTGCTGGATGCCGCGCGCCAAACCGGCCGCAGCACCGCAGACCGGCTGCGCAACACCTGTTTGATGGAGCTGCTCTATGCCACCGGAATGCGGGTCACCGAGCTGGTCTCGCTGCCGGTTTCCGCCGCCCGCGGCGACCCGCGGATGCTGCTGATCATGGGCAAGGGCGGAAAGGAGCGCATGGTGCCGCTGTCGCCGCCTGCGCGCGAGGCGCTTGCGGTTTGGCTGTCCACCCGCGACGAGGCCGAGGCGCAGCGCGAAGCCAAGGGCCATCCGTCCTCGCGGTTCCTGTTCCCCTCGCGCGGCAAATCCGGCCACCTGACCCGGCACCGCTTTTACCTGCTGATCAAGGAGCTGGCAGTCACCGGCGGTGTTTCTCCGGACAAGGTCACACCGCACACGCTGCGGCACGCCTTTGCCACGCATCTGTTGGCCAATGGCGCCGACCTGCGCGCAATCCAGGCGCTGCTCGGCCATGCCGATATCGCCACCACGGAAATTTACACCCATGTGCTGGACGCCCGCCTGCAGGAACTGGTGCTGGAGCATCACCCGCTGGCCAAGGATACGCGCTGACGCGCTGCTAGAACTTGAAGCGCCTGCGGCAAACCCCCATAAATGCAGCGAACATTCAACTGACCGGATCTCTGGACCTCTCATGGACACTGCCTCCACCGTACTCGACAGCGCCTTCTGGACCACTGCCGGGGCCATCGTGCTGCTGCTTGTCCTGTCCGGATTCTTCTCCGGCTCGGAAACTGCACTGACCGCCGCCTCGCGCGGGAAACTGCGCAGCCAGGCCGATAAAGGCTCGCATGGCGCGCAAAAGGCGCTCAGCGTGACCGAAGACAGTGAAAAGCTGATCGGTTCCGTGCTGCTGGGCAACAACCTGGTTAACATCCTGGGCACGTCGCTGGCGACGGCCCTGTTCACCCGTGCCTTCGGCGAAAGCGGTGTCGCCCTGGCGACACTGGTGATGACCGTTCTGGTGCTGGTCTTCGCCGAGGTGCTGCCCAAGACCTATGCCATTTCCAACGCCGAAAAGGCCGCTGCGGCTGTTGCCCCGGTGATCGGCGTTCTGGTCACCCTGCTGGCGCCGGTGGTTGGTCTTGTCCGCCTGCTGGTGCGCGGGGTGCTCGCCATCTTCGGCGTGCGGATTGATCCCGACAGCCACATCATGGCGGTGCGCGAGGAAATTGCAGGCGCGCTGCATCTGGGCCACTCCGAAGGTGTGGTCGAAAAAGAGGACCGCGACCGCATTCTTGGCGCACTGGACCTGTCTGACCGCTTTGTCGAAGAAATCATGCTGCACCGCTCCCATATCGAGATGATCGACGCGAACGCCGAGCCGGACACTATCCTAATGCAATGCCTGCAAAGCCCCCACACCCGGCTGCCGGTGTTTCGCGGCGAGCAGGAAAACATCATCGGCGTGGTTCACGCCAAAGACCTTTTCCGGGCGATGTATGAACAAGCCGGCGGTGCGGATGGTGATGCCGGCAAGCTAAAGTTCTTTGATATCTCAGGGGTCGCCAAGGCCCCGTATTTTGTGCCCGAAACCACTACGCTGGACGAGCAGATGCGCCAATTCCTGCGGATGCGCTCGCATTTTGCGCTGGTGGTGGATGAATACGGCGCGCTGCAGGGGCTGATCACGCTGGAGGATATTCTGGAAGAAATCGTCGGCGAAATTACCGACGAATTCGACCCCGACGAGGAAAGCATCGTCAAGAAGACCACAGATGGATCTTATCTGGTCGATGGCGTCACCACCATCCGCGACCTGAACCGCGCCACCGACTGGAACCTGCCCGATGAGGAGGCCAACACCATTGCCGGCCTCGTCATCCACGAGGCCCAGATGATTCCGACCACAGGCCAGGTGTTCTCCTTTCACGGGTTCCGCTTTGAAGTGACTGAGCGCGAGGGCAACCGGGTGACGGGCCTCAAGATCCGGCCTTTGTCTTGACAGGGATCCACGCATGACCCGTGCGGCGGGGCTGGCCTGGGGCTGGTTCGACAGCATCATCCTGGACCTGTTCCGCCAGCTGCGCTGGTCCTTTCTACCGCCGCTGCTGATCTATTTCGCCTATGGCGCGCAGGGCATCACCACCGTCACCGCATCGTTCTTCGTCAAGGAATACCTGGACTTTTCCGCCGCTTTTCTGGCGGGTCTGGCATTTTGGGTCGGCCTGCCCTGGGCGCTGAAGATGCCGCTGGGGCACCTGGTCGATCTGATCTGGCGCTGGAAATACCTGCTGATCCTGCTTGGTGCCGGTCTGATGGCCGGCAGCTATGGCATCCTTGCTGCCATCGTGCTGGAACCTGCGATGATGGACGCTGTGATGCCGCTGGGCGCCTGGTATGTCACCGCCGCGCTGCTGGCTCCTTGCGGATATGTGCTGCAGGATGTGGTGGCTGATGCCATGTCGGTCGAGGCCGTGCCCCATGCAGATGACCACGGCCGCCCCCTGCCCGAGGCTGAAACCAAATCCCTGCACACCACCATGCAGACCTTTGGCCGTATCGCGCTGATCGGCGGCTCCAGCGCCGCTGCCGCGCTGAACGTTGCCCTATTCGATGGCGCCGATGCGCTGCCTCAAGCGGCAAAGGGCGCGCTTTACGGTTTTGTCTTCACCCTTGCCCTGCTGATCCCGGTCATTTCCCTGTCCGGTGTGGCCCTGGCGATCTGGCAGAAGTGGCGCAAGGCCGCTGCGCTGCGCCGCGCCGGTGTGTCCGAGGCAAACATCCGCGCCCGCATCGAACTCCCGCGGGAGCCGGTCACCCCCAACCACTGGTATTTCATCGGCGGCGGCGGCTTTGTGGCGCTCTCCCTCGCCGTGGGCCTGGGCGATGTGCCCTATTCGCAGGAGATCGTCTTTGCCGGTTCCATGGCCATCGTCCTGTTTCTGATGCGCCAGCTGGTCTCGGTTCTGCCAACGGACCAGGCCCGCGCCCTGATCGGCACCGCCATCATCATCTTTGTCTATCGCGCCACGCCCCTGCGCGGCCCCGGCGCCACCTGGTTTGAAATCGACGTGCTGGGGTTCGACCAGCAGTTCCTGTCAGTCCTGGCCCTGATCACTTCGCTGCTGACGCTGGCCGGCATGCTGATTTTCCGCCCGATGATGGCCAGCCGCCCGATCACCTGGATCGTCGCCTTCCTTGCCATTACCGAGGCCGTCCTCAGCCTGCCCAACATCGCGCTTTATTACGGCGCCCACCACTGGACCGCGGCGATGACCGGGGGCGTGGTTGACGCCCGCTTCATCGCCATGGTCGACACCGCCGTCGAATCCCCGCTGGGCCAGGTCGCGATGATCCCGATGCTCGCCTGGATCGCCCGCAACGCGCCCTCGGGGCTGAAAGCCACTTTCTTTGCGGTCATGGCCTCCTTCACCAATCTGGCGCTGTCGGCCTCCAGCCTTGGCACCAAATACCTGAACGAAATCTTCGAAGTGACCCGCGAGGTCACGGATTCGGCAGGCACTATTACCACCCCAGCCGATTATTCCCAGCTGGGCATGCTGCTGATCACTGTTGGCGTGATCCTCCTCCTGGCACCGCTCACTGCAATATTTGTCTTTCAGAACAGCCGCTTCCGCACATCTGAGTAACGAAACCGCAGCCTGACTGCTCATAAGCGGCACGCGGTGCCGTTTTTCTGCTGGACTACTGTTCACTTCTGTACAGAATGCAGGCAACACCTACTCAGGGGAGGCCCAAATGAAAACCACCACCCGCGTGGCAGTTATCGGCGGCGGCGTCGTCGGCTGCTCAGTTCTGTATCACCTGACCAAGCTCGGCTGGTCCGACGTCATGCTGATCGAACGTTCGGAGCTGACCAGCGGCTCCACTTGGCACGCGGCGGGCGGGTTTCACACCCTCAATGGCGACACCAATATGGCGGCGCTGCAGGGCTACACCATCAAGCTTTATAAAGAGCTGGAAGCGATCACCGGCATGTCCTGCGGGCTGCATCACGTCGGCGGCGTCACCCTGGCCGAAACCCAGGAACGCTTCGACATGCTGAAGGCCGAACGCGCCAAGCACCGTTTCATGGGGCTGGAGACCGAAATCGTCTCCCCCGAAGAAATCAAGAAGATCGCCCCCGTCACCAACACCGACGGCATTGTCGGGGGCCTGTACGATCCGCTCGACGGCCACCTCGATCCTTCCGGCACCACCCACGCCTATGCCAAGGCCGCGCGCATGGGCGGCGCCACGATTGAAACCCACTGCAAGGTGGTTGAGACCAACCAGCGCCCCGACGGCACCTGGGATGTGGTGACGAACAAGGGCACCGTCCACGCCGAGCATGTGGTCAACGCAGGCGGCCTCTGGGCGCGTGAAGTCGGCGCCATGGCCGGCGTCTACATGCCGCTGCACCCAATGGAGCACCAGTATATCGTCACCGACGAGGTGCCGATGATCGCCGAGATCATCGACGGCGGCGGCGAGCACCCGCATGTGATGGACCCGGCCGGCGAAAGCTATCTCCGGCAAGAGGGCCGCGGCCTCTGCATCGGCTTCTATGAGCAACCCTGCAAACCCTGGGCGGTGGACGGCACACCGTGGGACTTCGGGCATGAGCTGCTGCAGGACGACTTCGACAAGATCGAGGATTCCATCAATTTCGCCTACAAACGCTTCCCGGCGCTGGAGGCTGCGGGCGTGAAATCAGTGATCCACGGCCCCTTCACCTTTGCCCCCGACGGTAACCCGCTGGTGGGCCCGGTTCCCGGCATGCGCAACTACTGGTCCGCCTGCGCCGTCATGGCCGGCTTCAGTCAGGGCGGCGGCGTCGGCCTGATGCTGGCCCAGTGGATGGTGGAGGGCGAATGCGAGCGCGACACCTTTGCAATGGACTGCGCCCGCTTCGGCGGTTGGATCACACCCGGCTACACCCGCCCTAAAGTCATTGAAAACTATCAGAAACGCTTCTCCATCGCCTACCCGAACGAGGAGCTGCCCGCGGCCCGCCCGTTCCGCACCACGCCGATGTACGACATCTTCGATGGCATGGGCGCGGTCTGGGGTGCGCAATACGGCATTGAAGTCCCGAACTACTTCGCGGAAGGCGACGAGCCGCGCTACGAGACCCCGTCCTTCCGCCGCTCCAACGCGTTTGAGGCCACCGCGCGCGAGGTCAAGGCGGTCCGAGAAAACGTAGGCATCAACGAGGTCCACAACTTCGGCAAGTACCTGATCAAGGGCACAGGCGCCCGCGCCTGGCTCGACCGCATCATGGCCGGCCGGGTGCCGCAGCCGGGCCGTCTGTCGCTGACACCGATGCTGTCGCCCAAAGGCCGCCTGATCGGGGATTTCACTATCTCCTGCCTGGCGGAGGAAGAATTCCAGCTCACCGCCTCCTATGGGAGCCAAGCATACCACATGCGCTGGTTCCTGCAGAACCTGGACGATGGCGTCAGCCTCGAGAACATCTCCGACACCCGCAACGGCTTCCAGATTGCAGGCCCCAAGGCGCGCGCGGTGCTGCAAGCCTGCACAAGGGCCGACATTTCGGACATGCGGTTCATGGATGTGCGCCGCCTGACCGTGGGCATGGCCGACTGCATCGTGCAGCGGGTCAGCTACACCGGCGATCTGGGCTATGAAATCTACTGCGACCTGCCCTCGCAACGCGCCCTGTGGGATGCTCTTTGGAATGCAGGCCAGCCGCACGGTATGAAACCCTTCGGCATGCGGGCGATGATGTCGCTGCGCCTGGATAAATTCTTCGGCTCCTGGCTGCGGGAATTCTCGCCCGACTACACCGCTGCCGAAACCGGGCTGGACCGTTTTATCTCCTTCAAGAAGAACGCAGATTTCATCGGCCGCTCCGCCGCCGAGGCTGAACGCGACACAGGCCCCGCGCGCCAGCTTTGCGCCTTTGAGGTAGAGGCAGACGACGCAGATGTGGTCGCCTATGAACCGATCTGGCTCGACGGCGCCGTCGCGGGCTTCTGCACCTCCGGCGGTTACTCGCACCACGCGCAGAAATCCGTCGCTCTAGGCTTTGTTCCAACGGACCGCGCCCAGGACGGCCTTGAGGTGGAGATCGAAATCCTTGGCAATATGTACAAGGCCCGCCTGATCACTGAACCGCTGTTCGACGCCGACGGCGCCCGGATGCGCGGCTAATGCCTCCAGGCAGGTCAGCAAGCCTGACCTGCCTGCCCCCTGTTGCCAGGCCTGCGCACGCGGCCCCAGAGCAGTTCCGCAACGGATCGGTCAGCGTCTCTGACCTAGCGGGTTTTCCCTGGACCCGTCCTTTCATCTTTCCCAAAATACTCCCGCCGGAGGCATCCGACCTTGCGGCCCAATGCAAAGGCCCGGAAAACCATGACCGCCATCGCCATTCTCCTGCTCGCAGCCGGCGCCTCATCCCGGATGCATGGCCGTGACAAGCTGATGGAGGATGTGGACGGCCAGCCTCTGCTTGCCCTGATGTGCCGCCGGGCGGCGCTTACCGGTCTGCCGGTGTTTGTGACCTTGCCCAGCGAAACCCATCCCCGTGCGGCCGCAACCGGCAGCGCGATCCCGGTCCCGGTTCCCGACGCGGCTGAGGGCATGGCCGCCTCGATCCGCCGCGGAATCGCAGCACTGCCTGAACAGACTAAGGCCGTGATGATACTGCCTGCCGACATGCCGGAGGTTGAGACGCAGGACATGCTGCATCTGGCCGCGCATTTCCCTGGTGATGGCAGCCCGGTCCTGCGCGCTGCTTCAGAGGACGGCATCCAGGGCCACCCGGTGCTGTTTCCGCGCCGCTGTTTTGCCGCCCTGAAAACCCTCCGCGGGGACCAGGGTGCCCGCAGCCTCCTGAAATCCGAACCGCCGCAGATGGTGCCCCTGCCAAAGAACCATGCGCTGACCGATCTGGACACGCCCGAGGACTGGGCCGCCTGGCGCAACCGCCGCTGATCACCAGCATCACCCCTTCCAACGCAGAGAAGGCAGGGCCCAAGGCCCTGCCTTCCTGCGCTTTGCTCTTCTCTGCTGTTTCCCCCAAAACAGCAGCAGCATTTCTCAATGCACGAGCAGATGCGCCTCGTGTTTCCGCAACGACCGTCGTGCCGCGGAATAAGCCGCCCGGCCCTTCTCCGACTTAAGATCCGGGAACAGCTCGAACAATTCGTTGCGCTGTGCGTTATCCAGCCCGCGCAGCGACTGGTCGCCCGGCTGAAAGCTCTCGGTCCAGGCGCCATCGGACAGCACAACCTCGTGCTGGTCGAACATGAAGTGGATATACGTCACCTCGGTGGTCTCCACTGAGTCGACGCCCGCCAGCCCGGTCAGATGCTTGGCCGCCACCAGAACCTCGCGGTCCTCGAAATACAGCGCCGTCTTATCATTGGCGACCAGTACCCGGTGGTTGGGACTGACCATCATGTCGCGCTCGGGCAGACCATTGCCCAGGGCGCCCTGGCGGATCAGCACCGGTTGCAGATGCGCGGCGCTGTTCAGCTCGCGGCCCTGCAGCGTGCGGGTACCGATCCAGCGGATTTCCTGAATGCCGTTGTCGCGGGTGATCACCCGGTCGCCAGCCTGCAAATCTTCGACCCGGCGTTCCCCCAGCGGGGTGGCGATCAGCGTGCCGGGCGTGAAGCAGGGAATGATCTGCTCAATCTCGCCAAAGGTCATCGAGCCGGTCACAGCCCCGTCGCCATCAAGGAAGTTGACGGTTCCCGAGATGCTGTTGCCGTCTGCATCGACGGTGACACCGCTGAGTTCAAACGGGCCGGTTCCTGTCAGGTCCAGGGTGTCGAAATCGTCACCGCCCGAGCCGCCGTCAACTTCGTCGCCGGCATTGCCGCCCAGGAAGGTATCGCGCCCGGCGCCGCCGGACAGGGTATCGGCGCCCTGGCCGCCGGTGATCAGGTCATTGCCGGCCCCGCCGCGGACGATATCGTCATCAATACCGGCATCGATGGTGTCATGGCCTGAGCCGCCGGAAATGTCGTCGTCATCGTCCTGGCCAAAGATCAGGTCATTGCCCGAGCCGCCGTCAATCGTGTCCATGCCGTTGGTCGGGTCCGGATCCGCCGGGCGGT
Organism: Leisingera sp. NJS204; assembly: GCF_004123675.1. Taxonomy (NCBI): domain Bacteria; kingdom Pseudomonadati; phylum Pseudomonadota; class Alphaproteobacteria; order Rhodobacterales; family Roseobacteraceae; genus Leisingera; species Leisingera sp. NJS204. The sequence continues at coordinate 2,259,365 of NZ_CP035417.1, forward strand.
CGTCGCTGCCATCATCGGTGATGTTCAAACCATCCGGGAACCCCGGGTTCAGCCCGCCATAGATGGTGTCGCTGCCGCCGCCGCCCAGCAGGCTGTCGGAACCTTCGCCGCCGGTCAGAACATCTGCCTGGGAGCCGCCGTCGATGGTGTCATCGTCGATGCCGCCGTCAATCACGTCCATGCCCGAACCGCCGTCAATCAGGTCGGCATCATCCCCGGTAGAGATGGTATCATTGCCGGCGCCGCCCAGAACGGTATCGCGATCGTCAAACGGATCGGCATCCGCCGGGATAAACGGAATGTCGGGGTCGGTGCCGGTGTAACCCGGAAAGCCGCGGTCCGGCAGCGGAATGCCGCTGTCCTTGGAGGTGTCGATCACATCATCGCCGTCGCCGCCCTCAACCGAGTCGGAGCCGTCACCGCCGTCGATGGTGTCATCGCCGCCGCCGCCAAGAATGGTGTCGTCACCCTCGCCGCCGGTCAGACTGTCGTCGCCCGGCACAACCGGGTCGGCCGGATCGGAGGAATAGTCGAAATGCGCATTGTCGAGCGTCGTGCCCGAGGTACCCAGGTCCACGATCAGCTTGACGTCGTTGAAGTCCCTGTCGCCCAGGTTGCGAATATCCTCAAATCCCAGCTGGACAGAACCGTCCGGGAACTCAAAGATCCCCTTGGTATGGTCCAGCCCGTCCGGGTTCAGATCCGCGTTGTCGCCATAGCCGGACGAGTAATACGTGCCATGCGGGCTGACGATGCCGACACCGACAACCGCGCCTTCGGGCGCATCGTAACTATAGGTTTCGCCGACATCCGCGTTGGCGTTCTGCGACAGCATCACGACATTGCTGATCTCGCCGGTCGACGGATCAATGGTGTAGGCAAAGACCTTGTTCTGGAAGGCCGCGCTGGTCGAGGAGATGGTAATCTTGACCGGTTCATTGGCGCCGGAGACGCCATCGCCCAGGATCAGGTCATCGCCGCTGCCGCCGTCGACAGTATCATCGCCCGCGCCGGCATAGATGCTGTCATTGCCGCTGCCTGCGATGATGACATCATCATCCGGCCCCGCCGCCGGGCCGGTGGCATCGGCGTTATCAACCATATCGCCTTCCGGATCGCCGGTGTAAGCCGCATTGATCAGGTCATCCCCCGAGGTGCCCTCAACAATTCCGTTCAAGGCCGCATTCGGCATATCGGTACTCTTCGCCATCACTCTCTCCTCACCGGTCTGGCCCCAAACCCACCGTTCGGGCCAGCCGGACAGCCGCACAGCCATGCGGAACTTCGCAGTCAAAACACCAGCCCAAGCGGAGAGAGGGCCAGAACGCGCAAACGCTCTGGAGTGCACGCCGGAACAGCGCACAGCCGATAAGCAAAAGCTCTCAGATCAGTGGCAAGCAGGCATCATCAGCCCAAGGACTTAAGCTAAATTTTAGCAGTCCACCACAGTCCAGCAGCTTGCAGAACTCGCCCCCCCAATGGGCTAGAACATGCATACGTTAGGTACCTCCGGCCACAAAGCCAAAAAATTGCCTAAAATTCCCCCCATTGCGCCATTCGAGGCAATTGAGACGGCGCAAGCCGGTGCCGGATAATGATGATTGTCTCGCAAACCGGATACAATCCGAGGGCCAAACTTGCACTTCCGGCACAAATTTCCCGCACCCGTTGTTTGAGGGAGTGAAATTGTTGCCAAATCCGAAACAAGGGCAAAATACGGCGGCACCACCGGTTTTCCGCTCCCTCAGCAAGCTGCCCTTAGGGAAATGGTGTGGAATTGATTTCAATCCTTGCCGTTTGCAAAGTTTGTTTCTCAATGCGGCGGGAATGCCGGACAGATCTTTCGAATCGGGCGGCCTATGCGGAAGGTCATCGCAGCCGTGCGGAAAAGTAAATAACGCTGAAGAGTTTATTCAATCCACAGGCATTTGTCCGCTGACCGGCCTGCCCTTGATGCAAGAACAGCCGCTGCAACCCGCTCTTCATCGCCAATTTGGCCATGCCTGAAGCAACTGATGTTCGTTTACAATGTGGGTTATGGCGGAGAGACAGGGATTCGAACCCTGGAGACGGTTTCCCGCCTACACACTTTCCAGGCGTGCGCCTTCGACCACTCGGCCACCTCTCCGTGAGGGGGCTTTTGAAGGATCACAGGGGGAAATGCAAGGGCCGAAATGGCAAAAAATGCACTCCGGCCCGCATTCTTTTTCAAGTCTCCAGATGGAGATAGACGCGGCGGTTCTGCTTGCCCTTTTTCTCCACCTTGCCAAGGCGGATTTTGCCGATTTCTGCGGTGCGTTTGACATGGGTGCCGCCGCAGGGCTGGAGATCGATCTGCTCGTCCGGGGTGCCGATGCGGACTAGGCGCACCTGCCCTGCCCCGCGCGGCGGCGAGACGGACATGGTTTTCACCAGCTGCGGATTGGCATCCAGTTCCGCGTCGGTGATCCAGTCCTCGGTCACCTCAAGATCACGGTCAATGAGCGCCTGCAGCTGGTCCTGCAGCGCCTGTTTATCCGCGGGCGCCTCAAGCATGTTGAAATCGAGCCGGCCTTTGTCTGCGCTGATCGAGCCGCCGGTCACCTCCAGCGGAATCACCACTGACAGCAGGTGCAAAGCAGTGTGAACCCGCATGTGGCCGTAGCGGCGGTCCCAGTCGAGCACCTGGGTGACCGTGGTGCCTTCGGCAGGCAGCGGTTCATTCTCATGCGGAACCAGCACAATTGCGTCGCCCTCACCCTTGACGGTGGTGGCAATGGTGCATTGACCATCGCCCCACAAAAGCTGGCCGCTGTCGCCCGGCTGGCCGCCGCCGGTGGCATAGAACAGGCTGCGGTCCAGGATCAGCCCGCCCTGTTCTGTATGGGCCAGGACCAGTGCTTCGGTCATCCGGGCATAGGCGTCCTTGCGGAATAGCAGGTCACTTGTCGGCATCGGCATCTCCATCAGCATCTTCTTCGGGGTCCTGCTGCACATCCGCCAGATCCGGCTTCAGCGGAGCAGATGCGGGTGCGGAAGCGGACGCCGCGGCAGAGGGTGCCGGTTTGTCCGGGGTCAGCGCCTCGGGGTTACGGATCCAAATGTCGCGCTGCATAAAGGGGATTTCGATCCCTTCTTCGTCGAACCGTTTGGAAATCTCGTAATTCATGTCGGATTTCACCGACAGAACCCAGTTCACATCGCGCAGGATTGCCCGGATCTCAAAATCCAGACTGTCGGCGCCAAAGCCCTGGAACACCACGCTGGGCGCCGGGTTGAGCAGCACCATCGGATGTGCCTTGGCAACTTCGTTCAGGATCGCCTCCACCTTGCGCGGGTCGGTGCCATAGGCAACGCCCACCGGCACAATAACCCGCCCCACGGTGTTGCCGCGGGTATAGTTGGTGACGGTGCCCGAGATCAGGTCCGAGTTCGGCACGATCACGTCGGAGCGGTCGAAGGTTTCGATCCGGGTGGAGCGCACCGAGATGTCGCGCACATAGCCCATCAGCCCGCCAACCTCGATCCAGTCGCCCTTGGAGATCGGGCGTTCGATCAGCAGGATGATGCCGGAAACGAAGTTCGACACAATGGTCTGAAGGCCAAAGCCGATACCAACCGACAGCGCACCAGCAACGATGGCGAGTGACGACAGGTCCAGCCCGGCCATCGAGATCGCCACCACCGCCGCCAGGAAGATGCCGACGTAGCCAAGACCCGAGGTAATGGCGTTCTGGCCGCCAGGATCGATCTTGGTCTTGGGCAGCAGCGAGTTGCGCAGGGAGCCCTGGATCAGCCGCGTCAACGCGTAGCCGACGGCAAAGACTACCGCAAACGTCAGGAAAGCGGTTGGAGAGATCTTTGTGTCGCCGATCTGGAACCCTTCCAGGAACTGCGACCACAGCTCAGTCAAATCTGCAATCCGTGCGCCCCAGATCAGCGCCAGCAGCGGCAGAGCCAAGGCGGCGAGCACAAAGCCGATCATCACTGCAAACAGGGACTCCCGCGCTTCGGACCCTCTGCCGGAGAGCCAGCCGTAGAGGTCGCCCAGGAAGCGCTGCAGCACCAGCAGGGCAGCCAGCAGCGCCAGGGTGGAGACCGCGGGATAAATCAGCGCCTCGGCTGCGTTCACATAGCCAAAGGCCGCCAGTACCGGAGACACAAAGCCCAGCAGATAGGTGGCACGGCGCACCAGACTCATGATCCGGTTGGCGCCGGCCGCTATGGCACCGTCCTCATCAGACTCATCGCTGCTTTGCTGCTGACGGCGCTTGGCGCCGATCCGGTGCAGGCGCAGCAGAACCAGGGCCGCGCCCATAATCAGCGGGAAGCTGGCCACCGCATGGGCCTCAGCCGGGATGCTGTCGATGTTTTCCAGCTGTGTCAGCGCATCCTGCAGCACCAGGATCACCGCCAGGATATCGACCATCAGCCGGGTTTCATTCAGGCGGCCCTCCTGCACCGGGACCAGATCGTTTTCGATGCGGCTGGAGAACAGCTGGTTGCCCAGCCAGTGGAACGACAGCAGCAGCAGCGCCCAGCCGGGCACATAATCCAGCAGGATCGAGCCGCGGATGCCAAGCACCCCGGACAGGTCCACCGCTGCAGTCAGGCAGATGATGCCGATAAAGGGCAGGATCACCTCAAGCAGCGAGACGACAAAACCCCAGACACCGCGGCCCGAGCTGCCGAACTGGCGCAGGTAATCGCCCGCCGCATGGGCCCAGGGCCGGCCGCGCAGCACCAGCAGCGCTGCAATCAGCAGCAGCAGCAGCAGTGCCGGCAGGCTGTTCTGAATCCGCTCAGCCGTGGTGGCGCTGCCCACCCTGGAGGCGGTTTCGTTCCACAAAGAGCCGCCCGAACGGGTCAGCGAGCGCACAGCGCCGGCCCAGTTTTCCGGGTTGAACGGCGAGGGTCCGCGCTCCAGCAGCCTGCGGGTGCGGCGCTCGCGGATGATCTTGTCTATCTCGGTGATCAGCCCGTTTGCACGGCTGTAAGCCTCTTCTGCAACGATGCGCGGAACCTTGAGGTCCTTCAGCTGCTGTTCCAGCGAGCGGCGCAGCTGGGCAATATCCTCGGGCTCGCTCTCGCCCTCGCCGGGCGCCGGGCCAAGCGCGCCAAGCTGACCTTCGAGCGTCTGAATACGGTCGCCGTTATCGGTGCGCGCCGCCAGGAAATTCTGCCGGTAGGTGGTAAGCTCTTTGCGCAGCGCTTCCATAGCGGCGCTGGAGGCCCGTCTGGCGTCGATGACCTCTTCCGCCCGGTTGGCGGTCTTAAGCCAGTCCTGATAATAGGCACGCGATTCAGCAGTCAGCTGAGCCAGTGCAGGCAAAGCCAGGCCGGCCGCAAAGGCCAGCCCAAGCAAAGCAGTCCGCAACGCGGTTATTATGGGTGTCATACGTCCTCAAATACGCCTGGGATAGACGCGGGCGTGTGGGTCATCCACTCCGGCACCGGCAGGTTCTTCTCGCGCAGGAAATCCGGATTGAACAGCTTGGACTGGTAGCGGGTGCCATAGTCGCACAAAACGGTGACAATGGTTTTGCCCGGACCCATGTCCTTGGCCATACGCACAGCGCCTGCAATGTTAATGCCCGAGGAGCCGCCCAGCACCAGGCCTTCCTCGTGCAGCAGGTCAAAGACATAAGGCACCGCCTCGGCGTCCGGCACCTGATAGCTGAAGTCCGGCGTGAAACCCTCCAGGTTCTTGGTGATCCGGCCCTGGCCGATGCCCTCGGTGATGGAGCTGCCTTCGGAGGCCAGCTCACCGGTGGTGTAAAACGAATAAAGCGCAGCTCCCAGCGGATCGGCCAGACCGACCTTGACGCCTTTGGGCTGCAGTGCTTCGGCCACCCCGGCAAGAGTGCCGCCGGATCCGACCGCGCAGACAAAGCCGTCTACCTTGCCGCCGGTCTGTTCCCAGATCTCGGGACCGGTGGTTTCCACATGGGCCTGGCGGTTCGCCACATTGTCGAACTGGTTGGCCCAGATCGCACCGTTCGGTTCCGTCTTGGCCAGTTTTTCCGCCAGACGCTGGGAATAGCGCACATAGTTGTTGGGATTGCGGTACGGCGCCGCAGGAACCTGAACCAGCTGCGCACCGGCCAGGCGCAGCATGTCCTTTTTTTCCTCGGACTGGGTTTCCGGGATCACGATCACCGTCTTGAACCCCATCGAGGCGCCGACCAGCGCCAGACCGATGCCGGTGTTGCCGGCGGTGCCTTCGACAATGGTGCCGCCGGGCTTCAAATCGCCGCGGGCAATGGCGTCCTTGATGATATAGAGCGCGGCGCGGTCCTTGACCGACTGGCCCGGATTCATGAATTCGGCCTTGCCCAGGATCTCGCAGCCGGTCTCTTCGCTGACGCGGTTCAGGCGGATAAGAGGTGTGTGGCCGATGGCATCAGCCAGATCGCGTGCAATGCGCATGATATCCCTTTCGATCGTTCCCCCAAGGTGTAACTAAGCGCCCCGGCGTTCACAAGGCGCGAAGCGGTCAGGACGGTGCGTTGCGCAGCCGCTCACGATGGCGTGACAGCCACAGTGCAGCGGTGACCAGCGGCATGTCCTGATAGATCTGCGCATCCACGCCCTGCATCAGTTCGTCATAGCTGAGGATCCGGCTGCGGATATCCTCCCCCTCACCGGCGACGCCGCCACCGCCATTGATGTCAGAAAGGTCTGATATGCCGATGAAAACATGGATGAATTCTGCCAGCGCGCCGCTGGACGGGTAGACCTGCGCCACTGGTTCCAGGCGCTGGACAGTAACGCCTGCCTCCTCCTGCGCTTCGCGGATCGCGGTATCCTCGGGCGTCTCGCCGGGGTCGATCACGCCTGCGACCGGCTCCCACATCCAGGGGTGCGCTTCGCCCATGATAAAGGGCGGTGCGCGGAATTGCTCCACCAGCAGCACCTGATCGCGGATCGGGTCATAGGGCAGCAGCACCGCCGCATGGCCTGCCATCGCAGCCGAACGCTCCATAACCGGGCTGAGACTGCCGTCAAAGCGGCGGTACTGCAGGTTCATTTCTTCCATCGCAAAGAAATTCAGGTAGGCGCGGTTGTGGTTGTGGACAATCACATCCTTTGACAGGTCATGCTCCGGATCACCGGGGCGTGCCTGCGCTGCCAGCCAGGCGGCGGCGCGGCGGCGGACTGAGGGGAAGCAGCGGGCCACCTCTTCGGCGGTCATTCGGCCGTGATAAGACATCACCTCTTCGGCGGCGCGCAGAGACAGCGCACCCCATTTCCGTACCCAGGCCGCCATATCCCAGGGCTCAGCCGTTTGCCAGAGACCGGGTTCGGGGAAATAGACCTCCGCCGGGGCGGTGCCGCCGTCCTCCAGCTGAACCGAAACCGGTTTCAGCGCATAGCCGAAGCCGCCCTCGTAAAAGTTGAGCGCATCCAGATCTGCGGGCGACAGGCCCTGTACCAGAACGCCGTCAGCCGTTGCGCCCTCGCGGGCTTCGATCGACGGGAACGGCTGGCCGACCACCTGATAAACACCATGGCCGGACAGTTTTGCACCCTGCGCTTTCAGCGCCGCACCGCTGCGGCCCAGCACCAGTTCAAGCAAAGGGATATGGCGCAGCGTGCCAAAGAAAAAGAGATCAGCCACGGATTATAACCTGTTGTTAAGAAAACGTTTCAGCGCCAGCGGCGGGAGGCGTTCTCGGTCGCGAGACCGGCAAGAACCCCGCCCACGGCCAATGGCACCAGCACAGATGGCACAGCGATAACAAAGAAATACTCCAGTGCAATCACAAAGATCTGCGACAGTGCCTCAAACGGGCCGCCGTAGCGGTGGCGCATGGCCAGACGGAACATTTCCCAGGTGCCTTGGATGAACAGCGCCCACAGTACCATGACCGCCATACCGGTCAGGCCATTGTTGATACCGGGCACCAGCCCGCGGCCGGCGCGTTTGCCCATGAATATCCAGCCGCTCAGCAGCCCCAGCGCCACATTCACATGCACAAAATAGCCAAAGTCCGTGCCTTCGGGCATCAGCGGCATAACCAAGAAGGACACAAAGAACGCCACCAAGGCAAGGCAAAAGGCGGCGGTCAGTCGGGCTCCGGTGGGCATGTCTGGTTACGATCCGTGCGGCCAGTTCAGTCAGCGATGCGCAACTGTAATCTGCGTCACGTCGCAATTGCCAGTCTTAAAGGCCGCAGCACAGGAAGTGAGGTAAAAGTTCCACATCTTGCGGAAGCGGTCATCAAATCCCATGCGGGCGATCTGATCCCAGCGCGCATTGAACGTGTCGTGCCAGCGCCGCAAAGTCTGGTCGTAGCTGTCGCCGAATTCAATCGACCGCACCACGCCCAGCCCTGCCCGTTCGATCTGGTCGCGCAGGACATTCGGGGACGGCAGCATGCCGCCGGGGAAGATGTGTTTCTGGATGAAATCGACGCCCTTACGGTAGATCTCCCAGCGCCTGTCGGCAACGGTGATGATCTGCAGCGTCGCCTTGCCGCCGGGGTTCAGCCGGTCGTGAATGGTACTGAAATACGCGGGCCAGTATTTCTGCCCCACCGCCTCGAACATCTCGATTGAAGCGATGCCGTCAAAACTGCCACGGCAATCGCGATAGTCCTGCAGGCGCAAATCAACTTGATTGGAAAGTCCTGCCTTTTCGATACGTTGCCGGGCAAAGTTCAGCTGCTCCTGACTGATAGTCAGACCGGTGACTTTCAGCCCCCGCTGACTGGCGGCATATTCCGCAAAGCCGCCCCAGCCGCAGCCGATCTCCAGCACATGGTCGCCGGGCTTGACCCCCATCTGATCCACCATTGAGGCGTATTTGGCGGTCTGCGCCGCCTCAAGGCTGTCCTGGCCGCTGCGGAACAGGGCGCTGGAATAGGTCATCGTGTCATCCAGCCACAACCCGTAGAAATCATTGCCCAGGTCGTAGTGGTACGAGATGTTTTTTTGCGCCTGTTTGCGGTGATTGCGGTGCAGCCAGAAGCGGAAGCGTTCATAAGCGCGTGCCAGGCCCTGGCCCGGAAAACCGTCATAGACGGTATTGGCGCCCATATGCACCAGATCCATAAATGCCTGCAGGTCTGATGTGCTCCACCAGCCTTCCAGGTAAGCGTCGGCAAAGCCAAGATCGCCCTCGCGGATCAGCCGGGCAAAACAATCCGGATTACGGATGTGCAGATCAGCGGCGGGACCGGGATCGCGCCCGTTTGCGGAAAATATTCGCCCGTCCGGCAGGTGGATATCCAGCCGCCCGACCTCCATGGCCTTCACCTTGGCAAACACCGCAGCAAAGTAGCGCGGCAGATCTTTCTGGCCCTCAACGGACGTGTGCTTCATGCGCTTCCCCCTGTGAGACACGGACTGGCTACAGGGAAAAAGCTAGGCCGCAGGGGGCCTTCCGGCAAGAAAACTATGCGTTAGCGGTTTTCACGGGCACCGTGATAAGCCGCGAGCGCACGGTCGCGGCCCTCTTTCAGGCTAATGACCGGCTCTGCGCGGGGAGTGTCCGGTGAGAGGTTCCAGGACAGTGGCGCAGCGTCGAAGAAATCCAGCGCGGATTGCGGTGCATTGCCTTGCCCCTCGGCAATCCAGCGTCGCGTGTAAGCACCTGATGGGTCGAATTTTTCCAGCTGGCCACTGGGGTTGAAGACACGGAAGAAAGGCGCTGCATCAGGACCGGAGCCAGCCACCCACTGCCAGCCCATGGCATTGGCGGCCGGGTCCCAGTCCACCAGCGTTTCCGCAAACCAGTTCATTCCGATTTTCCAATGCGTCATCAGATGCTTGGTCAGGAAACTTGCCACGATCATACGGGCCCGGTTGTGCATCTTGCCGGTCACATACAGTTCGCGCATGGCGGCATCTATGAAACCGTACCCTGTCTGCCCCTGCTGCCAGGCCTGGACCTGGCGCGTGATGTCCTGCGACCAGGGAAAGGCCTGCCATTCGCTGCGCCAGCTGGCCGTCAGCATATGCGGCGAGTGGTACATCAGGTGATAGGCGAACTCGCGCCAGGCGACCTCTTTCAGGAAATGTTCCGCGCCCTGGCTGCCGCGCTCCATCGCCGCGCGGCCCAGGTGCCACATGCGGTGCGGGCTGATTTCCCCCCAGGCAAGGTTCTCCGACAGGCCGGAGGTGGCCTCCTCGCCCGGATAGTCGCGGCGCTCTTTATATGCGTCCACAGAATCTTCGAGGAATTCGTCCAGACGGTTTAGCGCAGCGCCTTCGCCGACACGGCAGTAGCGGGCGACCACATCCGCGCCGCGGCGCATGGCGGCGCCCATATTCCAAACGGAGATATCTTCACTGGCGGGCCAGTTTGCCGGTGCTGGCAACGTGGCGGGTGCTGGCAGTAGGCTGGTGACGCTGCGGCCCCGCACGGCCTTCCAGAATGGGGTGTAGACTTTGTACATACCGCCGGTCTTGGTCTCGACCGTCCAGGGTTCAAACAACAGCCGACCGCCGTGGGATTTGGCCGTGATCCCCTGTGCCGGGAGCTGCTGTTTCACTTCGGTGTCGCGGGCAATGGCCTGCGGATCATAAAGGCGGGACCAATGCACGGCCCCTGCCCCGGTTTCAACGGCCAGCTGCTGCAGCACGTCCAGCGCCCTGCCCCGGCGCAGGATCAGACGGGAGCCGGCCCTGGCCAGTTCCCGTGCGAAATGCTCCAGCCCCAGCCCAAGGCGGAACTTGGGCGCTGCGCCCAGCGCTTCGTCCTGTTCGTCGAGGATATAGACTGGAAGAACGGGCGCACCGGACGCGGCAGCAGCCGTCAGAGCCGGATTGTCACAAAGACGGAAATCCCGCCTTATCCACCAGATCACCGGGGAACTGCTGATCATGCTGCTATCCTTGCCTTGTCTGCGTTACAGCACCCGGTCCAAGACCTCAATCAGCTTGGCCACTTCTGCCTCGGTCGTGTAGTGGGTGAAGCTCATACGCAGCACGCCCTCGTTTGGATCAACGCCCATGGCGGAAAGGGCGCGCACAGCATAGAAATCGCCGCCGCCGGCCATGATGCCATATTCCGACATGGCCGCAGCAACCGGTTCCGCCGGGCGGTTCAGGGCAATCGCAACGGTCGGCGCGCGGGTTTCTGCAGTCGCAGGCCCTAGCAGGCGCACATTATTGCGGTCCTTTACCGCGTCCAGCAGCGGCTGCAGCAGAGCAGCCTCATGCGCGCGCATCAGATCGTGGACAAAGGCGCCGGTTTCGGCAGCAGTGCCCGCGTGACCGTGATGAGCCGCCAAGGTTTCAAAATAATCCGCCATGCCGGCCGAGGCCGCCACCTGGGCATGATCGGGGCCTGCCGGGGTGAAGCGTTTATAGAGTGTGTCCGCATTGAAGTAATGCGCTTGGTTCGGCAGCAGTGCGCCCAGCGCCTTGCGGATCACCATGATGCCCTGATGGGGGCCATAGGTCTTGTAGGCAGAAAACAGGTAGATATCAGCGCCCAGGTCATCCACATTCGGCAACCCGTGCGGTGCATAAGACACGCCATCAACACAGACAAAGGCACCGGCGGCATGGGCCATGGCGGTGATCTCAGGCACCGGGTTGATCTCGCCCACCACGTCGGAACAATGCGGGAAGCAGACCAGGCGGACGTTTTCGTCCAGCAGGGTTTCCAGCCGGGCCGGGTCCAGATGGCCGGTCTGCGGGTCGATCTGCCATTCGCGGATCTCGATCCCTTCCTCGGCCAGACGGCGCCAGGGGCCGGAATTGGCCTCGTGGTCCTGATTGGTGACGATGATGGCTTCACCGGGCTTCATGAAGCTGCGGAAGGCCTGCGCCAGCACATAGGTGTTCTGGGTGGTCGAGGGACCAAAGCTCAGCTCCTCAGCGGCAACACCCATCAGCGCGGCCAGACGGGCGCGGGCCTCGTCCATCTCGGCGCCGCCAAGGCGCGAGGCCTCATAGGGGGCATAAGGCTGCACCTTGCGCTGGGTATAGAACCGGGTCAGCCGGTCAATCACCTGGCGGCAGGTATAGGAGCCGCCCGCGTTTTCAAAAAACGCCTGGCCCTGAAGGCCGGGTTCGCCAAAGGCCGGGAACTGGGCCCGGACAAAATCAATATCCAATGCGGTCATTGCTTTTCTTTCTCCTCAATCGCGTACCGGTCAGATGACCCTGGTTCTTGGCAGCTGTTCCGGCAGGGCTGCGCTCCTGCGTAAGGATTGAGGGAACAGCTGCGGCCCTGCAAGCTGGAAATTTCGAATAAAACGCCGTGTACAAAGCCTGCCTGCCGGAGATGTTCCGGACCGCAAGCTGATGCCAGAAACTGGCAACAGCGCCTGTCATGCTGACCGCAGGCAAACACGGAGGATTTGATATGGCCTATACCCCCAAGGATTTCCTGGTCTGGGGCGAGCTGCCCGTCAGCGATTTGGACGCAGCAGTGACGTTTTATTCCAAGGTGACAGGTGCCGCGTTGAGCATCGACACCAGCGGTCCCAACCCGATGGCAATGTTCAAGCCTGCGGATCAGGCAACCGGCGTTGCCCTGCATCTGTATCCCGGCAAACCGGCAGGCGACGGACGCGGACCGACATTGCATCTGACCGCTGAGGGCGAGCTGGAAGATGTGATGGAGCGGGTCACGGATGCCGGCGGCAAAGTGGTCTCCCCCACTATCGAGATCCCGCCCGGCCGGTTCTTCTATGCCACCGACCCGGATGGCAACTCGGTGGGTTTCTTCAAATACAATGACTGACAAGCAACAGGCCCCGGAAAAGCACCGGGGCCTTTTGTTGCCATTCGGTCAGGTCTCAGCCGTTCACATCAACCACAACACGCCCCTTGACCTGGCCCTTGAGGATATCCGCCCCCAGCTGCGGCAGATCGCTCAGGACAGCGGGTTGGATCATTGCCTCCAGCTTGTCCATCGGCAGATCTTTGGCGATCCGCTCCCAGGCGCGCAGGCGGTTGTCATAAGGCTGCATGACGGAATCGATACCCAACAGGTTCACGCCGCGCAGCAGGAAGGGAATGACGGTAGCAGGCAGCCCGGCGCCGCCCGCAAGGCCGACAGCGGATACCGAGGCACCGTATTTCATCTGCCCCAGCACCCGTGCCAGCATGGCGCCGCCAACCGCATCGACACAGCCCGCCCAGTTTTCGCTTTCCAGCGGGCGTTTGGTGGTCTCGTTGATCTCATCGCGGGGCACAATCCGGGTGGCGCCCAGGGATTTCAAATAGTCTGCGGTTTCCGGGCGGCCCGTGACGCCTGCCGCCTCATAGCCGAGATTCGCCAGGATCGCAGTGGCCACCGAACCGACACCGCCCGCGGCACCGGTGACCAGAACGGGACCATGCCCGGGCTCCAACCCATGATCCTCCAGCGCCATCACCGCCAGCATCGCGGTAAAGCCCGCAGTGCCCACTGCCATCGCCTGGCGGGTATCCAGCCCATCAGGCAGCGGCACCAGCCAGTCGGCGCGCACGTTGGCCTTTTGGGAATAACCGCCCCAATGCGCCTCGCCGACGCGCCAGCCGGTCAGCACCACCTTGTCGCCGGGTTTGTAGCGGTCATCCGAGGACGTCTCGACAGTACCGGCGAAGTCAATACCCGGCACATGCGGGTACTTGCGCACCAGCCCGCCGCCCGGGCCGACGCACAGGCCGTCCTTGTAGTTCACGGTGGAATACTCCACCGCCACGGTCACTTCTCCCTCGGGCAGGTCTTCCAAACTAAGCTGCTGTACCGCGGCTGAAGTCTTGCCGCTGTCTTCGTCCTTGTTCACAACCAGTGCATTGAACATTTCACATTCCCTTTCCAAAAACACAGCCAGATCCCATGTTCATCTGGCTAAAAACATCCCGGGGGAGCCGCGGCCTGCCGGGGCGTTGGCAGCGCCCCACCCTTCCTACCGCCAGAACCTCTCCTGAACGGTTGCGGGCAGCATTCCCGCCGGGGTCTCCACTTCCATCACCGTGCCCGGCACCCAATGACTGCGGTCCACCATGCCAATCGCCGCATTCACCCCGAATTCGGGGGAGAAAATGGCTGATCCCACCTGACCCACCTGACGGCCATCTGCAAAAAGCGGCCAAGCGTCCAGACAAGGCGGGATCGCTCCACCGATCACCAGCGGGCGGATCTGGCGTGCGGGACCGTTTGCTGCCTGTTCTGCCAGTACGGCCTTGCCGATATAATCCTCGGGCGAATTGCAGAACTTGCCCAGCCCGCATTCATAGGGCGTGTTGCCGCGGGTCATGTCGTTGCCATAACTCAGCAGCCCGCTTTCGATGCGTTCAATGGTGTTCGGGCAGCCTGCACGGACGTGCATGTCCTCCCCGGCGGCAAACAGCGCATCCCACAGCGGCATACCCAGATCCGCCCCTTCCACATAAATCTCAAATCCGCCCTGCTTGGACCAGCCCGAGCGCGCCACCACCAGCTCGACGCCCTGGAACGCCAGACGCTTGTAGCGGAAAAAGCGGATATCGCGCACCGCATCGCCAAACACCCGCGCCATCAGATCATCCGCCTTGGGTCCTTGAACAGCCAGCGGAGAGACATCCGGCTCCTCGATGTCGACATCAAAGCCCTTGGCGATGGCGATCCCCAGCACGAATTGCAGCAGGTCGCCATCGGCCAGCGACAGCCAATAGTGGTCCGCCGCCAGTTTCACCGCCACCGGGTCATTCAGCATACCGCCGTTGTGATCCACCGTCGGCACATAATAGCACTGGTCATCCGCCATCCGGTCCATGTCGCGCGGGCTGATCAGCTTCATCAGCCGCAGCGCGTCCGGCCCTTTGATGCTGACCTGCCGTTCGCAGGACACATCCCAGACCTGCACATGCTCCTTCAGATGCGCGCAGTCGTATTCAAGACTTTCAAACACTGTCGCCAGCAGCATGTGGTTGTAGACAGTGTACCCCTTGACGCCTGCGGCCTCGACCCCTTTGAAAAAGGGCGTGCGCCGGATGCGGCGGGACGGAAAAATGTTCGCCAAACTCAAGTCTCCATATGAGCGTTACACAGTATAGTTTCCCAATAGCGGAGCCGGCCGGAGCCGCCCCGCCAGCTTCGCCTTTGCTTGGAACCGGACCAATCAATCGGGCAGATTTCAGCGGGTTTGCCGCCAATGTCCCAAACCCGGCCATAATCACGCACCCGCGGTTTAAGGCCCGTAGCCGCGATGATATCCGGCCCCATGCCGGTGCTCACGGAGTACATCATCCGCCAGGACACCAGAATGGCGGTAAAAAACCCAAGCCACAGACCTTGCGCATGGATGATCCGAGCATTGCTTTCTCCCGACTCACGCCTTACGTTTTAAATGTCAGACTTTTAAATGTCAGACAAATGATTTTTTGCCGGGGCACCTCCGGCGTAGCGCCGCGTAAGGGCCCTGAGAATGAAGATTGACCCCAACAGTTCCGCTGATCTTTCGGTTCAGATAGCGCAGGCAATCAAGGATGCCATCATCTCGGGCGCGCTGATCGTGGATGCACGGCTGCCCTCTGAAAGCGAGCTGTCGGAGCAGTTTCAGGTCTCCCGTTCCACCGTGCGGGAAGCGCTGAAGCGATTGGCGGCGCAGTCCTTGATCCGCACCCAGCGCGGCGCGACCGGCGGGGCGTTTGTAAACCGGTTAAGCTTTGAGGACGCCTATTCGCAGCAGATCACCACCTCGACCCTGTTGCTCAGCATGAACGCGGTGAGCTTTGATACCGCCTGCGAGGCCCGGTATGCGCTGGAACGCTCTTGCGCGCCGCTTTCTGCGCAGCGCCGCACCCCGGATCAGCTGGCCACCATGCGGACGGAGATCTTCCGGCAAAACCAGCCCGGCCTGACCGATGAGGCCTTCTGCGCCTCGGACGTGGCGTTTCACCGGGCATTGGTGGATGGCGCGCACAATCCGGTGCTGTCCTACCAGCTGGCCGGTGCGGTGGAGGCCATGCAGCCGCTGATGAACATGATCACCTTTACCGCCCGCGACCGGGAAGTGATCACCGGCATCCACACCCGGATTGCCGATGCCATCCAGGCAGAAGACGGCACCACCGCTGCCACTGGCCTGCAGGAGCTGGAGAGCGAAACCCGAAAACTGGCATCCGACGTTTTTGCCAAGCGGGCGCAAAGGTAAGCGAGCAACGATTTATCAACCGTGCTCCGGCAATCTTTCCCAATGGGGCACAACTGTGAGTCGCCCTCCGCGCCGCAGCTCAGCTGGTCCGAAGAACCAACCGGAACTTGCCGCCAACAAGTGATGAAGCAAAGCGCGCGCAGGCATGCCAATCGCGGCGCAGAACGACGGAAACGCAACAGATGAATTTCCTGAACAGCCTTTCTTCCGCAGTACTGGCCGTGGCTGCCGGCGTCATTCCGGGGGTCTTCACCATTTTGCCCGCTGCAGCCGAAGGCATGTCTGTTGACGCAGTCATGACCGTGTTCAAGCAGCAACGCATCGGCGCGCTGGTGGTGTACACACCGCAAGCCCCCGCCCCAGCGGCGGACAACAGCCACGCCCCGGCGGTCTCCATGTCCTACACGCTCGGGCAAATGGGCGGCATGCAGACAGAAGAGCTGATGCGGATGATAGAGCAGCAGAGGATTGGCAGCCTCGTCGTCATTTCCCAGCCGCTGTCGTCCTCCTATGACCTGACTGCTGCAATGGCTGAAACCGCGGTGCCGCCATCGGAACCGCGTCCGCAGATCAACGTCTTTTTTGAATTCGGATCTGCAAGCATCGGGTCTTCGCAGCTCCCCGTGATCCGCACCGTCTGCAGCGCAATGAATGAGATGGGCGGCGGCGGCTTTGACCTGATCGGGCATTCAGACAGTGCCGGCGAACGGGACTACAACGATGTGCTTTCCCTGCGGCGCGCCATCAGTGTCCGCCGGGCCATGGAAAAAGAATGCAATGTTACCGGGAAGGGTATCAGCGTTGCAGGGGCCGGCGCGCGGACACCACTGGAACAGGATGATCCGGAGGGCGGCATGAACCGGCGCGTCGAAATCCGCGCGGCGCCTGTTGTTCAGGCAATGACGGCCACGGGCGCGATGACACTGCTGCAAAACATGGACACCCCCGGGAATTCCGGCCAGCAGTAAGGCCAGCAACCCGGACAGCAAGCTGGCGCTTAGGAACCGGCCGCCAGGTGTCCCAGCCCCCGAAGTCCCTGGAAACCGCCTGTCCCCAAGTGTTCTGCCTTAGGGGCCGCTGGTAAAAACGCATGTTCTTCGGGCAGCTTTCACAAGTTCCCCGACCTGCCCCTTTTCATCCGGAAATTTCCTGCCTATATATGAGCCGTTCCCTTGTGGAACTATGGACATAAACGCGCTCGTAATAAACGGATCGGACCCGGGGGCGGTACCCGGCGACTCCACCAAACATCCTTCATTTGGGGATCATGGGGTCGAAACAGGATCGACGGACGTCTAAAGGGGTTAGCTTTGTCTCGGCGGGGTGCCACCGTACCGGCCCAAACAGTACAATTGCAAATGACAATCGTGCTCCGGCAATGGCAGTAGCAGCGTAAGCTGTTAATGTCGCCGAAACTAAGCCCTTGCGCCTAGCAGCGTAAGGCGGGGTTCGCAGGTACCTGGCAACAGAAACCTGCACTTTCCGCCGTGTGTTTATGCTGCCGTTACGGCACCCTGCCAAAAATCACCTTTTTGGCGCTTTAAGTCTGCTTGCAGCACCTGTAGCAGGCGCATCTGAACAGCAGCCTTTCTGCAGGCAGCCTGCCCTTGATGCCGCCTGCCCGGCCCCAAACACACACCGGACTGAATGACCAACCCTATCATTGAACCCGAGATTACCGCAGTATCCCCGCGCCGGGCGGCGCCTGCGCACGATCTGCCGCAGCATTCAGCCGAGTGCGCCCCGGCCATGGCGGTCCCTTTTGACCCCGCATGCCCGGCTGAAATGCCGTTGACCCGGCTGCTGCATTACTGGTTTGAAGAGGTTTGGTGCAAAGGCAATATGGACGCTGTTGCCGAGGTGATGACACCGGGAACGCTGATTTACGGCGCAATCTCTGCCCTTGCGGAACCGGATTGCGACTATGGTGAAGTTGTCGCAGCGCTGCGCAACCTGCTGGGGCCGATGACCGTCACTTTCAGCCATGCAATGGAAACCGCAGACTGGGTGTCCGTCCGGCTTTTGGTCTGCACCAGCAACCCAAGCGATGGTATGCCCTTCCAGATCACCGGCCAGGTGATGGCGCGGGTGGCGGATGGCAGGATTGCAGAACTGCACTCCAACATGGATTACTTCCGGATGTTTGAGAAGCTGGGCCAGTTGCCGCCCGAGGCCCTGGCGGTTTGCATGACCGGCGAACGGTTGAAGTGACGGCGCATTGCCGGCCTGCGCAATCTTGACAAAGCTGCCGTAAATGCGGTTCTTAGGATGCATGGGGACAACCGCGAACGCCCCGTGAGGCGACAAGCCCAAGGTTCGCATGTTAACCTTGCTCGCGAGGAGACATGCTTATGGCTGCCCCGAATGAAATCACCCCTGCCCAGCTCTTGCGTCTGATCGGCACGCCGAATGCGCCGGTTCTGGTGGATATCTGCATTGACGAAGACTTTGCCGCGGATCCTTTTCTGATCCCCGGCTCTTTCCGCCATTCCCATCTGGATATTGATGGCCTCAAGGCCCGCCTTAACAGGCGGCGCTGCGTGCTGATCTGCCAGAAGGGCATCAAACTGTCGCAAGGCCTGGCGGCCTGGCTGCGCAATGACGGGATCGAGGCGGAATACCTGCAAGGCGGCATGTATGCTTGGCGCGATCTGAAAGATGCGCCGCGGATTCCGGCCAGCGCCCTGCCGACGCCGGTGGGCGGCAGCAGCCTGTGGGTGACCCGCCACCGGCCCAAGATCGACCGCATTGCCTGCCCCTGGCTGATCCGCCGCTTTGCGGATCCTGACGCCCGGGTCCTGTTTGTCTCGCCGTCTGAAGTTGCCGGCGTTGCCGACCGGTTTGGCGCCACGCCGTTTGATGTTGAGGACGTGCTCTGGTCGCACCGCGGGCCGCTGTGCACCTTTGACACCATGCTGGATGAGTTCGGCCTCAGAACGCCTGCGCTTGACAGGCTGTCCCGGGTTGTGAGAGGCGCCGACACCAACCGGCATGATCTGGCACCCGAGGCGGCGGGCCTGTTGGCCCTCTCGGTCGGATTGTCGCGCCAGTTCAAAGACGACCATCAGCAGCTTGAGGCAGGCATGAACCTATATGATGCGCTATACCGCTGGGCCCGCGATGGCCAGGGCGAAGGCCACGACTGGCCTGCGGACCGTAAGGCATGAGTCACCCCAGCTGGACGGAGATGTTCCGTGTCTTCGGGCGCATCGGGGTGCTGAGCTTTGGCGGCCCCGCGGCGCAGATTTCGGTGATGCACAAGGAGCTGGTTGAAGACCGCCCCTGGCTGAGCGAGGACAGCTTTCTGCGAGGGTTGTCCTTTTGCATGCTGCTGCCGGGACCGGAGGCGATGCAGCTGGCGACCTATACCGGCTGGCGGATGCGCGGCACCGCCGGCGGGCTGCTGGCGGGGCTGTTGTTTGTGCTGCCGGGTGCGGCTGTGATTGCGGCGCTGGTCTGGCTCTACGCGCAATACGGCACCCTGCCTGCGGTGCAATCCGCATTTCTGGGGGTCAAGGCGGCGGTGGTTGTCATCATCCTGCAGGCGCTGCGGCGGCTGGCGGGCAAGGCCCTGCACCATCCGCTGGACTGGGCGCTGGCGGGGTTCGGCTTTGCCGCGCTGTTCCTGTTCAACCTGCCGTTTCCGCTGGTGGTGCTGGCCGCCGCCTGTTTTGGCATACTGCGCAAAGACGTCAGCTCCGGCGGTCCTGCACACCGCCCCCCTGCCCGCAATGACAGCACCCTGCGCACAATTGCAGTCTGGGGCGGATTGTGGCTGCTGCCGCTGATAGCCCTGTCGCTGTCCGGGGCGGGGTTTCTGGCGGACATCGGCTGGTTCTTTTCCAAACTCGCCGTGGTGACCTTTGGCGGTGCCTATGCGGTGCTGGCCTATATCAGCCAGACCGTGGTAAGCCAGTTCGGCTGGATCACTGCCGGGCAGATGATTGATGCCCTGGGATTGGCCGAGACAACCCCTGGCCCGCTGATCCTGGTCACCCAGTTTGTCGCCATGCTGTCAGGTCTGACGCAGGGCGGGTCCGGGCTGTTCCTGGCCGCAGGCGCGGTGGCGCTTTGGGCGACCTTCATGCCGTGTTTTCTGTGGATCTTCGCCGCCGCGCCTTATGTAGAGCGCATCGCCGCGCATCCGCGGCTTGGCATGGCGCTAAAGGCGGTAACGGCCACGGTGGCCGGTGTCATTCTGAACCTGTCCGTGTGGTTCATGATGCATGTGGGTTTTGCCGGAACGCAGGTGATCGAAGCCGGCATTCTGCACATGCCTGTTCCGATCAGGAGCAGTATGAACAGCACTGCGGTTCTGCTGGTTCTGCTGGCACCGTTTGCCGCCTGGATGGTTCGCGGCAATATGCTGTTGCTGCTGGCGGTGATGGCAGCGGCCGGCCTGGCCGTTGCGGAATTCCCGTTTGCAATCAGCTGACTGCCGATACCTGCAAAGTACCGTCAGCCGCAATAAAATTTGATCCTGCGAAAAGGCTGCCCTTTTGTTTCCGCCAGAATCTCCTATGCTGGGAACAAATGAACAAAGGGTGACTGCATGTCCCGTGAAATCGACTATGGCAACCTGATGCACTCTGCCATGCGCGGCCTGATCCGGACCGTGCTGCAGGATATCTCCGACAATGGCTTGCCCGGTAACCACCACTTTTTCATCACCTTCGACACAGCCCACCCGGATGTGGAGCTGGCCGATTGGCTGTCCGACCGTTATCCCGGTGAAATGACCGTTGTCATGCAGCATTGGTTCGACAATCTGACCGTCGATGAAGACGGCTTTGCGGTCACGCTGAATTTCGGTGATTCCCCGGAACCGCTCTATATCCCCTATGACGCGATCCGCACATTCGTGGACCCGTCGGTGGAATTCGGACTGCGGTTTGAGTCTGCCGATGAAGAGCCGGAGGGCTTTTCCGCGGTCACAGATGCGGCTGAGGAACAGGACGGCGCCGAGGAGCCTGAGGAAGAAGACAAGAAAGACGCGGATGTCGTGTCGCTGGACAGCTTCCGCAAATAGGCGGGCTGACCCATCGCGCAGTACAGTATCGGGCAGCCTGACCGGCTGCCTTTTTCATGTCCCGCCTGTTCTTTGGCCTATTGCCTGGCCAGGAAGGTCTCCAGCCGCCGGCGCGGTTCGCCGTTCAGCCGTGAAATGTAAACCAGATCCAGCCCGCCATCGGCCAGGGTCCTGTCATACTGCTGCATCTCGTAGTCGCCGTTCGGGTGAATAAACAGCGAAAAGACCGTCAGCGTTTCGCCGGTCAGCCGGCCCCAGACGAAGGGTTCGCCTTCCATCGGGTTCAACGGCACCGCATGGCCAAACACATTGCGTGTCATTGCAGCTGAATAGACACCATTGCGCCCGCTATGCTGGAACTCGATCTCATAGGTCTTGGTCTTTTTGCGACCGTCATCCTTTTCAGTGGTCGAGGTCCATTTGATGGTGAACCCCTTCTTCATCTCATGGATGATAACGCTCATGTCCCGGGGGTCGGTGTCGCCATCTGTCTTGACGACGTCGACGCTGCCGGAATATTCGCCGGCAAACTGCGCAATACCGGCGGCGATCCCCTGCACGGCCCCGCACAGCAGCACGCAGGCGGCCAATGCAGGCACGGCCAGGGATTTCAGTGACAGAATTTTATACTGACGGATTGGCACGTTCTTTTCCTTTCCGGATGCAAATTACCCGTCCCACGCCCCGCCCCACGCACTGTAACCATAGCATAGATTGAGACAATGGCATGGATTGGATTGCGCCAATTCGACACTATACCTTACCTGCCATTTGGCTATGCTGCGCGCAACTGGCCAATTGCGCCGCATTGCGGCACAGGCTACACGGCATACAATCGCATACTCAACGGAGAGAAGACGGATGTCCGAAACCCGCACCGAAACCGACAGCTTTGGCCCGCTTGAGGTCCCCGCAAACAAGTATTGGGGCGCTCAGACCCAGCGGTCGATCATGAACTTCCCGATCGGCTGGGAAAAGCAGCCTGTCGCCATTGTGCGCGCGCTGGGGGTGATCAAACAGGCCTGCGCCATGGCCAACAAGGCCTCGGGCAAGCTGGACGCCCGGATCGGCGATGCGGTTATTCAGGCCGCCGGCGAGGTGGTCGCGGGCAAATTCGACGACAACTTCCCGCTGGTGGTGTGGCAGACCGGCTCCGGCACCCAGTCCAACATGAACTCCAACGAGGTGATCGCCAACCGTGCGATTGAAATTCTGGGCGGCGTGATCGGCTCCAAGGACCCGGTGCATCCGAACGATCACTGCAACATGGGCCAGTCTTCCAACGACACTTTCCCCACCGCCATGCATATTGCCACCGCAATGTCCGTTCGCGACGTGCTGGTGCCGGGCCTGACCAAGCTCGCCGAAGGGCTGGAGGCAAAAGCCGAGGCGTTCAAGGACATCATCAAGATCGGCCGCACCCATACCCAGGACGCCACCCCGCTGACGCTGGGCCAGGAGTTCGGCGGCTACGCGCATCAGATCCGCCAGGGTCTGGCCCGGGTCGAGGCGGCGATGCCCGGCATCTATGAGCTGGCGCAGGGCGGCACTGCGGTTGGCACCGGACTGAACACGCAAAAAGGCTGGGGCGAGACGGTCGCTGCCAATATGGCCGAAATCACTGGCCTGCCCTTTGTCACCGCTCCGAACAAGTTTGAGGCACTGGCCGCCCATGACGCGATGGTGTTCCTGTCCGGCGCGCTCGCGACCATCGCGGGCAGCTGCTACAAGATCGCCAATGACATCCGCTTCCTCGGCTCCGGCCCGCGCTCGGGCCTGGGTGAGCTGATCCTGCCAGAGAACGAGCCGGGCTCCTCAATCATGCCGGGCAAAGTAAATCCGACACAGGCAGAGGCACTGACCCAGGTGGCCGCCCATGTGATGGGCAATGATGCCGCGATCAAATTTGCAGGCTCGCAGGGTCATTTCGAACTGAATGTCTACAACCCGATGATGTCCTACAATCTGCTGCAATCCATCCAGCTCTTGGGCGATGCGGCGGACAGCTTTACTGAGCGGATGCTGAACGGCATCCAGGCCAATGAGCCGCGCATCGACAAGCTGATGAAAGAGTCGCTGATGCTGGTCACTGCACTGGCGCCGACCATCGGTTACGACAATGCCACCAAGGTTGCCAAAACCGCGCATAAGAACGGCACCACGCTGAAGGAAGAGGCGGTCGCGCTTGGCTTCGTGGACGAGGCGACCTTTGATGCCGTGGTCCGTCCCGAGCAAATGATCGGCCCCAAGGACTGATGGCTGGTTCCGGTTCAGGCCCGGTCAATCTGAACCGGTATCGCAAGGAAAAGGCGCGGGCTGAGAAAAAGGCCCGCGCCGACCAGAATGCCGTGACCTATGGCCGGACCAAAGCGGAAAAGGAATTGGACAAGGCACGCAATGTGCAAGACGTCCGGCGCCTGGATGACCATAAGCGCGACGAATGAACAGCCGCCCCAAGAAGCACTCTCTGACCTTGCGCGGGCACCGGACGTCGGTGTCGCTGGAGGATGACTTCTGGGATGCCTTCCGCGAGATTGCCGCGCAGGACGGCCGTGCAATCAATGATTTAGCGGCCGGAATTGATGAAGCCCGCGGCGAGGATTGCGGATTGGCCTCAGCGATCAGGCTGTTTGTGCTGCACCGGTTGAGGGCACGTTAACCACGGTTTGGCATCGTGCTGCTATGCAAGTGCCTGTGCCTCTCACCGCTGATGCCTGGATACAGCAGCTTTTCCAGTCCCAAGCTGCTGCAAAAGGCGGTGTTGTCCGCCGCCAGAAGCGCGACATTGAACGGCTGCTTGGCTGGGACCGCTTTCACTACGAACTAAAGCGCCGTGGATTCCGAGCCGTCGAAAACGCAGGTCAGGTTGTCATCTTCTGCAATCAGGACACCGTGCGCATCATCCAGTGATGCAAATTTCTTCGAAGAAATTTGCCAAGAAAATTCGAATTTTCTTGGCTAACGCCGCGCCAGCTGCAGCCAGATCCCATTCTTCGACCGCACCGTAAGATGCGCCACGGGCACCGGCGCCTGCGCCGCAACCGGAACCACACGGAACGCGCGCAGGATCATCGACAGGATCAACGGTCCTTCCACCATGGCAAACCCAGCGCCGGTACAGACACGTGCTCCGGCCGAGAAAGGGATGTACGCGTCCCGCTGGCACTGCTTGCCGTTCTCCGTTTGCCAGCGGGAAGGGGCAAACCCATCCGGGTTCTCCCACAGCCGCTCATGCCGGTGCAGATGCCAGGGACTGAGCACCATCTGCGCGCCCTTTGGCACGCCTCGGTCACGGAATTGCTCTGGACAGGCTGCCTCGCGCACCATCATCGGCACCGGCGGATACAGCCGCAGGGTTTCGCGGAACACGTCCCGGCTGACCCTCAGCTTTGAAACCGAGGCAAAGCTTTCATCCGTCAGCGCCTCAGCCTCAGCAGCCACCTTCTCTTGCCAATCAGGGTAAAGCGCCATCAGATACAGCGCCCAGGCCAATGCCGAGGCGCTGGTTTCATGGCCCGCAAGAAAGAAGATCGCGACCTGATCCACCATTTCGGCGGTATCAAAGGTGCTGCCTGTTTCCGGGTCCCGGGTGGTCATGATTTTAGTGGCCAGGTCATCCGGCGCCGTGCCCGCCTTGATGGCATCCATTCGTTCGCGGGTCAGCTGTGCAATCAGTGTCCGGATCACCTCAGCGTTCCGGCGGGTGCCGCGGCGGAAGAACCGTGGCATCCAACGCGGCAATGGGACAAAGGCAGCCAGATTCAACAGCGGCTGGCTGCGCTGGTAGTCGCGGAACCGGCTAAAGACCTGTCCCGCGACCTGATGCTCGATCGGGATCGAGAACAGCGTGCGAAAGATTACATCCGCCGCTGCGTGCGACGTTTCCTCCTCGATCTCGACAAGTCCTTGCCGCGCCTTCAGCCGTTCCACTGCGGCCTCTGCTGCGGCGCGCATCGCCGGGTACGTGTCCTTAAGCCGTCCGCCTTCAAAGGCCGGGTCGATAATCCGCCGCTGCCGTTTCCAGGCCTCGCCATTGGTCAGGAAAACGGAGTTCCCCAGCAAAGGCTTCAACCCCTCGGCAATCCGGTCCGACTTGGGGAAATCTTCGGGTCGCTCCTTCAGCAGCACTTTCACAAGCTCCGGCTGGTTGACCAGGAAGGACCGGAAAAAAGGCGTGCGGAACTCGGCCATCCAGGCGCGGTACAGACGCGCGGGCTGGGCCGACAGAATATCCTGACGGAACAGTTTCACATAGCGCCACAGCGAGACGCGGTCCGGGCGTGCGGGCGGTTTCGGCGGCAAGGCTTGTGTCATTCAGCGACCACCGAGGTGAACTTCGAAACAGCCGCATCAATACGGGACTGCGAGGGCTTCCGGTCCT
Organism: Leisingera sp. NJS204; assembly: GCF_004123675.1. Lineage (NCBI taxonomy): Bacteria > Pseudomonadati > Pseudomonadota > Alphaproteobacteria > Rhodobacterales > Roseobacteraceae > Leisingera > Leisingera sp. NJS204. The sequence goes on from NZ_CP035417.1 coordinate 2,284,839, forward strand.
TATAGCGTTCCGCCAGCGTCAGCGGTCCGGCGGTGATGCGGAAGTAATCATAGTCGCCCGGCCGGTCGAAGGCGCAGAGATACTGAAAGTGCAGCCGGAAAAACCGCCAGCGCAGCTGTTGCCAGCGTTCCGGGCTGAGGGTCTGGGTGAAGGCGGCAGAGAACACCAGCGGCCAGCGCTTGCCCTCAACCGCGACGCCGCTGACCGACACCGGATCGCACAGCGCAAAGGCGCAGCCATCACCTGGTGCAGTGACATCGACCCAGGCCAGCTCGTGCCGCTGGGACAGATACTGCAGATCAGCCCTTAAACGCTCGGCCCGCGGCAAAAAGGACACCATGGGCACAACCTGCCCCAAGGTCAGAAACCCCAATGCCGGCCGGTTCAACGGCAGCCCCGCGCGGATCAGATCCGCCAGGACGGACACACCGACATGAGCGCCGGAGGAATGCCCCGCCACCAGCACCTCGTCCAGATCCGGATCTTGCAGCGCCTCCGAGATCAGCGCGCGGAACTCGCGCATCCGCGCTTCCATTTCCGGCGGGATGGCACCGCGGGAGGCCGCGGAATGTGCATAATCGTGCATCAGGTAATAGGCGAAGAACTTGCCGTCCCGCTTTTTGAACCAGCGCAGCAGCGCGTAGCCGCAACCAAGACCCAAGACCCAGCCAATGGCCAGCGCTACCGGACCTGAAAGGCCGGCGGGACCGGCCACCGCCCCAAAGGCATAGGCAACACCCCACGCAAGCAGCAGCGCCAGAAACGCCTGCAAAAGCAGCATCCCCACCGGGTAAAGCGCGGCGATCACCGGCCCTTTGCGCAGCCGCATCAGCCGCCGCAGCGCTCCAGTAGAGATATAGATCCAGGCAGTGCGCAACAGCTGCCAATAGGTGCCGGGAATGGTTGCTTCCATACTGCCGCGGACGATGTCGGACCAGACCAGCACCTCGATGTCAGCCTCGGTCCGGCGCCCCTCCATCTCTGACACAACGTGCCAGCCATAGGGACCTTTGGTCTGCTTGGGGGACAGTGACAGGCTGTAGCCGGAAATCCCGGCCTGCGCTGTGCCTTCCTTGCGGTACAGCTCGCGGTAACGGCGCGGGTGAATCGGATCATAGCCGGGTATGTAGAATACCCGCCGCTTGCGCACCTGCTGTTGACCATGCTCCTGCTGTGTCACGCCTTGGCCTGCATCCTTGTTCTGCGGCCAGACTAGCCGTGCATTCCGGCAAGAGTAAGGCCAGGATTGGAAAAGAAAAAGGGGCCCGAAGACCCCTTTGAACATCTCAGGCTCAGCCCAGCGTTGCCAGCGCCGGGAATGTTTCCAGCAGCCACCAGGAGAAGGTGGTGAACAACCCGGTGACCAGCATAACGCCGACACCCAGCAACAGCCCGCCCATCACTTTTTCAATCAGTCCCATATGGCGCTTCATCTTGTTCATCAGCACCATGGAACGGGTGAGAAACATCGCCGCCAGCAGAAAGGGAATGCCCAGGCCTGCGGCGTAAACGCCGAGCAGGATTGTGCCGCGGCTGACTGATGCTTCCGAGGCGGCAAGCGACAGGATCGCGCCCAGCTGCGGCCCGATGCAAGGCGTCCAGCCAAAGGCAAAAGCCAGCCCCAGAACATAAGCCCCCAAGGCGGAGCCGCCGGATTCGCCCGCCTCCATCCGCGCCTCGCGGTCCAGCAGCGGAATGCGGAACACAGACAGGAAATGCAGGCCGAATATGATCACCACCACACCTGAAACTTGCGCAAAAAGCTCCTGATTTTTCAGCACGAATGCACCAAAAACCGAGGCGGTGAAGCCCAGCAGCAGGAACACGGTGGACAGTCCCAACACAAAGAACAGCGCCGCAATGACCGCTTTGCGCCGGGCTGCACCGGTGCCTTGCATCTCGCCGATGGTCACTCCGCTCATATAGGCCAGATACGGCGGCACGATCGGCAGGACGCAGGGCGACAGAAAACTGATCACGCCGCCTAGCAGCGCCACCAGCATGGCAGGGAGCAGCCCTGCGTCTATGATCTCGATTCCAAACATGTCCCACACTTATGCCAGCAATTGACCAACGTCACGGGGCGGGTTGGTCACATCCTTGTGGACAGCATGAAACATCCCGTTTATCTGCACACCATGACCGAGATCAATGAGACATTGGACGCCATCGGGCTGCTGTGCCCCCTGCCCGTCCTTAAAGCCCGCAAGCGGTTGAAATCGCTGCAGCCCGGCCATGTGCTGCAACTGCTGGCGGATGATCCGGCAGCGGTGATCGACGTGCCGCATTTCTGCAATGAGGCGGGCCATGAATTCCTCGGCCACAGCGACGGTGCAGGCCACCAGGTCTATCTGATCCGCAAGGGCAGCTAAGACCAAAGCCGCCTTGGCGCCCTGTCCGCACAGCTGCGGAATTCGACACGAAGTGCGGCGTTGATACCGCGTGGTTTCCGAACCGAGTCACGCGCCAGGATGCCCTTTCCTGACACACCGGCGGCAGCGTTGCCATCGCCGGCAATACCGCCAAAAAAGAAAGGCAGGCGCTTTGGCCTGCCTCTCCCATTAGTTATCACTTAGCAATCAGCTGCCCACCGACCACCAGCCGCGGCGTTTCGGCTTGGGCGGTGCTGCCGGTTCCGGGTCAGCCGCAGCAACGGCCATCGCAGGTTCCGGCTGCTTCTCCTGTTCCGAAGACGTCTGCTCCGGCTGGGCGGCCTCTTCTGCAGCAGGCTGTTCCGCCACCGCCTCGGCAGCCGCATCAGGTGCTGCCTCCACAGGTTCTTTCTCCGGTACAGCCTCGGCTTCAGCGGCAACCGGTTCTGCCGGCGCAGCTTCCACTTCAGCAGCGGTGACTTCCGCCGGAGCAGTGGCTTCTGCCGGAACAGTGGCTTCCGCCGGAGCGCCATCTTGGGCTTCTGCAGCACTGTCGGCGGCAGGCTCAGCATCCGGGGCAGCAGCGGCTGCTGCGCCTTTCGCAGCGTCTTCAGACGGCGCCTGTGCAACGGTTTCCGCTGCAGGGGCCTCCTCAGCGTCAGCCGCGGCCGGGGCGTCCTGCACAGAGGCTTCGGCAGGCTCAACAGCGGCGGGAGCCTCTTCTGCGGTCTCTGCCTCAGCCGGTTTGGCCTTCGGCTTGCGCGACCGGGTACGGGTGCGGCTGCGGGAAGGTTTCTTTTCCTTCACCTCTTCTGCGGCTGCGCCTTTGTCTTCGGCGGCAGCCTCCGCAGGCTCAGCTGCGTCATCCTGCTGCTTCGGCTCGTCAGACGCCTCATCGCCGTTTTCACCATCCTGGCCTTGCTCGCCATTGCCGGATTTCCGGCGGCGGCGGCGGCGGCGCTTGCGCTTGGGCTTGTCGTCCTGCGCAGCATCGTCATCGGTGCTGGTGGCCTCCTCAACGGCTGCAGGCGCTTCTTCTTCGTCCTGGGTGGCTTCCTCAGCGTCCACCTGATCCATGATCGAGGTATCAACGGACACCACCGGAGCAGTCGCAGCAGGCACCACGCGGGATGCGGTTTTGAACTTCTCCAGCACAAAATCCGGGCTGACCAGATGCGGATCGCCTTCGATGCGCACGGACAGGCCGTAGCGCGCCTCGATCTGGGCAATGTGCTCGCGCTTCTGGTTCATCAGGAAATTGGCGATGGAGACCGGGCAGCGCACCAGCACTTCGCGGGAGCGGCGGCGGGTGCCCTCTTCCTCGATCTGGCGCAGGATCGACAGCGCCATCGAGTCGTCGGAGCGGATCAGGCCGGTGCCGTGGCAATGCGGGCACGGCGCGGTGGTCGCCTCGATCATGCCGGGGCGCAGGCGCTGGCGCGACATTTCCATCAGGCCAAAGCCCGAGATCCGGCCCACCTGGATGCGGGCACGGTCGGTCTTCAGCTTGTCCTTCATGCGCTTTTCGACGGCGGCGTTGTTCTTGCGCTCGTCCATGTCGATGAAGTCGATGACGATCAAACCGGCAAGGTCGCGCAGACGCAGCTGGCGGGCGACTTCTTCAGCCGCCTCCAGATTGGTGTTGAGCGCGGTTTCCTCGATCGAGCCCTGTTTGGTGGCCCGGCCCGAGTTCACGTCGATTGCCACCAGCGCTTCGGTCACGCCGATCACGATGTAGCCGCCGGATTTCAGCTGCACGGTCGGGTTGAACATGCCTGCCAGGTAGCTTTCCACCTGGAAGCGGGCAAACAGCGGCAGCCCTTCCTGGTAGTTCTTCACGTTCTTGGCATGGGACGGCATGATCATTTTCATGAAGTCCTTGGCGATGCGGTAGCCGCGCTCGCCCTCAACCAGAACTTCGTCGATCTCGCGGCTGTAAAGATCGCGGATCGAGCGTTTGATCAGGTCGCCTTCTTCATAGATCTTGGCCGGCGCGATGGATTTCAGTGTCAGCTCACGGATCTGTTCCCACATCCGCTGCAGGTATTCATAGTCGCGCTTGATCTCGGATTTGGTGCGTTTGGCACCGGCGGTGCGCACGATCAGGCCCGCGCCGGTCGGCACGTCCAGTTCGGTTGCGATATCCTTCAGCTTCTTGCGGTCATCCGCGTTGGTGATTTTGCGGGAGATGCCGCCGCCGCGGGCAGTGTTGGGCATCAGCACGCAATAGCGGCCGGCCAGCGACAAATAGGTGGTCAGGGCCGCACCCTTGTTGCCGCGCTCTTCCTTGACGACCTGCACCAGCAGGACCTGGCGGACCTTGATGACTTCCTGGATCTTGTAGCGGCGCGGACGCGGCTTGCGCGGCGGACGGATGTCCTCGCTGTCGTCCTCATCAGCAACGGATTCGATGCTGTCATCTTTGGAGGTTGCATCGGCACGGCCGGTTTCGCCCGCGTCTTCATCGCTGTCGCCGCTGTCTGCGGAGTCAGCACCGGCATTGGCAGATGCGGCCTCCGGAGCAGCCGTTTCTGCATCGTCCTTGGCTGCTTCGGCGGCTGGTTCGGTGCCGGCATTTGCTTCGGCTGCAGGCTCATCCGCAGCTTCTGCGGGTGCCTCTTCAGCAGCGGCGGCCTCAACTGCCGCCCCTTCAGGTGCTTTTTCGCCAGCAGTCTCAGCGGGTCCGGCAGCCACTTCAGCTTCGGCTGCCTCAGGTGCAGACGCATCATCGTCTTCCGGCTCTTCCACCGGCGTTTCCGCGACATGCTCCACCGGCGAGGACCCTTCCGGCACGTCCGCCAGATCATCCCCGGCCTCAGCACTGTCGCTCAGGTCGATGGTCTCCATTCCGGCGATTTCAGCGGTCTTCTCCTCAGAGGCCTCAACCTCCTTGGTTTCCACCGCATCATCGGAAGAAGTCTTGGCAGCCTTGGCGGCGGATTTGGAGCGGCGCGACCGTTTGGGCTTGGCCGGTTTTTCGTCGTCTTCCTCGTCGCGGGCGCGCATCGCTTCGGCATAGGCGCGTTCTTCCTCCATCAGCGCCTCACGGTCGGCGACGGGGATCTGGTAATAATCCGGGTGGATTTCGGAGAACGCCAGGAAGCCATGACGGTTGCCGCCATAGTCCACAAACGCCGCCTGCAGCGACGGTTCGACCCGGGTTACTTTTGCGAGGTAAATGTTGCCAGCAAGCTGGCGTTTATTTTCGGATTCAAAGTCGAATTCCTCAACCTTGTTTCCATCCACAACCACAACACGGGTCTCTTCCGCGTGGGTGGCGTCGATAAGCATCTTCTTTGCCATGTGTCCTTGGTGCACCTGCCCTGTGCGTCCGCAAGCCTCTTGTTTCCAGGCGGCCGCGCACGTTTCGGGTGGTGTCTTGTCAGGGCGATCTGGGACGGCGCGGTGCAGCAGGTGGTCCCGGGATCGATGCCCGGCCTTCCTGCCTCAGTGCTTTTCGCTCTCGCGCGCGTCATCGCGGTTCTTCTCCGGCAGGCGGGTGCTGCCCGTCCCTGCCACATTATCCCTGCACCGGCTTAAATTCCGGCTTGGGCGCTAAACTGCCCTCCAAAGTTCGGAGGGCCAATCGGTCTGACTGCAGCTTTCTCGGATCATGCCGGACAAAAACCGCAGTCAGCGAAACTCATAAGAACGGGGGAACCATACACCGGTTTCCGGCCCGTTTGGTCAGCATAAGGCCTGTGGATAGGTAATGACAATGGACATTCGTCACCACGGGCATTGAAAATGAAACCTGCCGGCCCATAGCAGACAACGCATTAAATTATGGTAAGTTTTCAGCCGGCTGCCGGAGTTCCAATAGAACTCCGGCGCGCAAGCATTTGTTTTCCCGGCCGGTTCCCATGCCGAAAACAGCAGCGGCGGCGGTTACGCCAGATAGTCGGACCGCTGCAGGCCGTATTTGGCCATCTTCTCGTTCAGCGTCCGGCGCGGCAGGCACAGCTCGTCCATCACGCTGGCAATAGACCCTTTGTGGCGGCGCATGGTGTTGTCGATCAGCATCCGCTCAAAGGCTTCCACATATTCCTTCAGCGGCTTGCCTTCGGTGGTCATCACCGGCTGCATTTCCTCGTGATCGGACATCAAGAGCGAGGCAATGGTGCCTGACCCCCGGCGCGACTGCAGGACCGCGCGTTCCGCGATGTTGATCAGCTGACGCACGTTGCCCGGCCAGGGTGCCTGCAGCAGCTGTGCCGCCTCCTGCGCGCTGACCTGCGGCGCTTCGCAGCCGTATTCTTCCGAGAATTGCTCGGACAGGCGGGTGAACAGCGTCAGGATATCTTCGCCGCGCTGGCGCAGCGGCGGCACGGTGATGCGCAGCGCTGCCAGGCGGTAGAACAGATCCGGGCGCAGCGCGTCTTCGCAGGTCTTGCCCGCTTCCTGCAGGTTGGAAATGGCGATAATCCGGGTTTCTGCCGGGGTGCCCTGCTCATTGATCACACTCAGCAGCTTGGCCTGCAGCGTTTCCGACAGTGCATCGATATCTTCCAGCACCAGGGTGCCGCCGCGGGCTTCCTCGACCGCGGGCAGCATGCTGTCTTCGGGCAGCATCGGCCCGAACAGACGCTTGGCCAGTGCTTCTTCTTCCAAGGCGGCACAGGAGATCAGCACGAATTTCTTGCCCGCCCGGCTGCCAACCGCGTGCAGCGCATGCGCCACCAGGGTTTTGCCGGTGCCGGTCTCGCCGTCGATCAGCACATGGCCGTCAGCCTGCCCCAGATCCAGGATATCTTCGCGCAGGCGCTCCATCACCGGGCTTTGGCCGATCAGCTTCTTCATGATCTGGCCGCCATCCGACAGCTCGCGCCGCAGCGCCCGGTTGTCCAGCGTCAGACGGCGGGCACCGGTGGCGCGCTTGGCCAGTTCCGACATCCGGTCCGGGTTGAACGGTTTTTCCAGGAAGTCGAAGGCGCCCACGCGCATCGCCTCCACCGCCATCGGCACATCGCCATGGCCGGTGATCATGATCACCGGCAGCGCGGAATCGCTGCCCATCAGTTTTTTCAGGAACTGCATCCCGTCCATGCCCGGCATCTTGATGTCGGAGATCACGATCCCCGGGTAATCCGGCCCCAGCACCTTGAGCGCTTCTTCGGCGCTGGAGAAGGTCTCGGTGTCGTAACCCGACAATGCCAGCCACTGGCTGATCGACTGCCGCATATCCTGTTCGTCGTCCACGATCGCGATTTTCATAGCCTGGGCCATGCGCGTTCTCTCCTAATCTTCAGGGGCTGCTTCATTCCGCAGCCTCGATACCGTCCACCAGGACCGGCAATTGCATCTCAAAGACCGCGCCGCCGTTCTGGCCGTTGCGGGCAGTCAGCCGTCCCCCTAGGTCGTTGACGATCCCCGAGGAGATGGCAAGACCCAAACCAACCCCGTCGCCGGGCTGCTTGGTGGTGTAGAACGGCTCGAACAATTCATCGAAGTCGTTGATCCCCACCCCGTTGTCGCGCACCGACAGGGTTGCCGTCTCACCCGCGGCCAGCAGGATTTCCACCTCCGGGTCGGTCACCGATTTGGTGGCGTCCAGCGCGTTACGCAAGAGGTTGACCATGACCTGTTCCAGCCGCATCCGGTCGCCCATCACCATAACAGGTTCTTCGGGCAAAATCCGGGTGATTTTCACATGCCGCTGACGCAGCTGCGGTTCCATCATCGACAGGCTGGAGGCCAGCGCATCGCCCACGTTTACAGGGCTGAACGTATCGCCGCCCTTGCGCGCGTAGGATTTCAGCTGACGGGTGATCGCCCCCATCCGTTCGATCAAGTCATCGATCCGGCCAAAGGAGGCCAGCGCCTCATCCGGGCGGTTGCGGTTAAGCAGCAGACGGGCGCCGGCCAGATAGGTTTTCATCGCTGCCAGCGGCTGGTTCAGCTCGTGGCTGACGGCAGCCGACATCTCACCCAAGGCGGCCAGTTTCGAGCTTTGCGCCAGGCTCTGTTCCGCCACTGCAAGGGTCTTTTGCATCCGCTCCCGCTCGGCAATTTCCCGCTGCAAGCGGGCGTTCAATACGCGAAGCTCTGCCGACTCGCGCTGGAACAAGGCCATCCGCAGCGCGGTTTTCCGGCTGAGCGCATAAAACGCCAGCGCCAGCAGGATGGCGAATCCCATAATTTCCAGCGCCAGCACTGCGTTAACCCGCTCGCGCACCGAGGAATAAGTGGTGAAGGACGCCATCCGCCAGCCCTGGAACGGCACCCGGGTTTCCAGCCGCATCACCGCCTCACCCTGAAGATAGGCGTCCGGCGGCAGCGCGGTCCAGTCGGTGGTGGCGCGGATCGCCCGCTGGATGGCGCCCTCGGGTGTCTGCAGGGTCAGCGCGTCGCCTTCCTGCAGCCCGCGCCAGCGCGCCTCGGTGGCCAGGATGATATTGCCGGTGCTGTCGGTGACCAGCACCGCATCGGAAATCCCGGCCCAGGCCCGCTCGAACTTCTGCAAGTCCACCTCGACCACAATCGCGCCCAGCACGCCGGTCGCATCAATCATCCGCCGGGAATAGGTGAAACGGTAGCCGCCCACTTCCCGCGGGATCACCGAAAAAACTGTCGATTTGGCCCGGATCGCATCGACAAAATAGGCAGCATTGCGATGGGTCTCGCCCAACCGGTTGCGGTCGGTTGCGGCCACCGTGCGGCCATCCTGCGCCAGCAGCATGATCGACGCCGCGCCAATCTCATCCACAAACGAGATCAGCCGCTGGGTGGACAGGGAAAAGTCATTGGATTGCAGTGCCGAAATCAGCGTCTGGTCGCGCGCCAGCAGCTGCGGCACAATTGCATGCTGGCGCAGCTCGCTCAGCAGGTTGCCCGAATACAGCGCCAGCCGCAGCTCGGCCCGGTTGCGGGTGCTTTCGGTAAAACGGTGGGTCAGCGCCCGGTTTGTGGTCCACACGGTGACAGCCGCCACCAGCATGAACAGCACAAGCGACAGCCGTGCGCGCCACGAAATCGTGCGCGAGCCGGTCTTCCGCTTGGGTTTGGTCACATCAAAGCGCGGGGCGGTCATAAACTATACCTATTGCGGCCGCCCCGCATCCTCAAGTCACGCCGCAGTGACCATGCCCGCCAATGCGCGGAACACTGCCGTGCCATCGGTGCCGCCGTGCCCTTCATCCGCGGCCCGTTCCGGGTGCGGCATCATGCCGAGCACGCGGCGGTTGTCCGACAGGATACCGGCAATATCAGCAACCGAACCATTGGGGTTGTCTGCATAGGTGAAGGCCACCCGGTCCTGGTCCTGCAACGCCTTGACGGTCTCGGCATCGGCAAAATAATTGCCATCATGGTGGGCAATCGGCACCCCGATCACGTCGCCCGCATTGTACCCTTGGGTAAAGACGCTCTCAGACGTCGCCACCTTCAGGTCCACAGTGCGGCAGATGTATTTCAGACCTGCGTTGCGCAGCAGTGCGCCCGGCAGCACGCCGGTTTCGGTCAGAATCTGGAAACCGTTGCAGACGCCAATGGCATAGCCGCCTCGATCTGCGTGCGCGACCACGGCCTTGCAGATCGGCGATTGCGCCGCGATAGCACCGCAGCGCAGGTAGTCGCCGTAGGAGAAACCGCCAGGAACGCCAACGATATCGACACCTTCCGGCAGCGCGCTGTCCTTATGCCAGACCATCGACACGTCGAAACCAGCCTGCTCAAACGCTACCGCCAAATCGCGATCACAGTTTGAACCCGGGAAGACTACTACCGCCGCCTTCATCACTGCAGCTCGATGCTGTAGGATTCGATCACGGTGTTGGCCAGCAGCTTTTCGCACATTGCGGTCACGTCAGCTTCGGTGGCGCCGTCTGTCAAATCCAGATCGATCACCTTGCCCTGCCGCACACCTTCAACCTTGTCAAAGCCCAGGGCCCCCAGCGCGTGGCGCACCGCCTCGCCCTGCGGATCCAGAACCCCGTTCTTCAGCATCACATGCACCCGTGCCTTCATCGCATCATCCCTCAGGTTTCGGTGGCAAAGCCCCATCCAGGCTTCATCTTTTAAAAATACTCAAAATCCCGCCCTATCCGCAGGGCGGGACCGGCTTAGTTCACCAGCGTCGGTTTGCCCGGCGCCGGCGGGTTGTTCGGCATCACGCCCAGTCGGCGCGCCACTTCCGAATATGCATCGGTCAGACTGCCCAGGTCGCGGCGGAACACGTCCTTGTCCAGCTTCTGGCCGGTCTTCACGTCCCACAGGCGGCAGCTGTCCGGGCTGATCTCGTCCGCAATCACCAGACGCTGGAAATCGCCCTCATAAACGCGGCCGATCTCGATCTTGAAGTCGACCAGACGGATGCCCACGGCCAGGAACACCCCGGACAGGAAGTCATTGACCCGCAGCGCCAGGCTCAGGATATCGTCCATGTCCTGCTGGCTGGCCCAGCCAAAGGCGGCGATGTGCTCTTCGGTGACCAGCGGATCGCCCAGACCGTCGTCCTTGTAGCAGTATTCCACAATCGGGCGCGGCAGCTGAGTGCCCTCGTCAATGCCCAGACGCTTGGAGATACTGCCGGCCGCATAGTTCCGCACGATCACTTCCAGCGGAATGATCTCGCAGCTGCGCACCAGCTGCTCGCGCATATTCAAACGCTTCAGAAAATGGGTCGGCACACCGATCTGACCCAAGCCCAGCATGAAAAACTCGCTCAGGATGTTGTTCAGAACGCCCTTGCCCTCGATCACGTCGTGCTTTTCAGCATTGAAGGCGGTGGCGTCGTCTTTGAAATACTGCACGATGGTTCCCGGCTCGGGGCCTTCATACAGTGTTTTGGCCTTGCCTTCGTAGATTTTCTTGCGACGCGCCATTGGGAGCCTTTCGGGTCAATGCCGGGAATCCGGCCCTGCGATGTGCCGCCCTCATAGTGCAAGGGGGCCTCAGCCGCAAGCTTGCTGCATGGGATCGCGCCCCTGCAGATGCAGCCCCCGTAAGCGGCAGCCGCCGCCCGGTGCAGCCCGCCCGCCTTGCAGCAGGCACAAAGGCTTTATCAAGAACAGTTTTTTCTTGCCCTCTGCAGGGATCATGCTCCTATCATTAGACAGGTGCAATCGGTTAATGAGGATCAGTCATGACTACATTTGACGAACGCGAACAGGCGTTTGAGGCCAAATTCGCGCATGATGAGGAAATGCAGTTCAAAGCCCGCGCGCGGCGCAACAAGCTGGTCGGCCTTTGGGCGGCAGAGCTGCTGGGGAAAAGCGGCTCATCTGCCGCCGATTACGCCCAGTCCGTCGTTGCTGCCGATCTTGAGGAAGCCGGCCATGAGGATGTCGTGCGCAAGCTGTCAGGCGACCTCGGCTCTCAGGCAAGCGAAACACAGATCCGCAGCAAACTGCAGGAACTGATGCCGCAGGCGCAGGAAGAAATTCTGAACGAAGCCGGCTGATCATCCAGCCGGACCGCCAAACCAGCCCGGCGTCTTCCGCCGCTTCCCGGCACGGTGCCCGCCGGCAGCGTTGCCATGCGGCTGCCGCAACAACCTGCCTGCCTTACCTATCCAATGATGGAAAGGCCGCTACGGCAATCAGCACAGTTTTAGCGGTTAACTGATCTGCAAACAGCACCCGGTACACTGGCAGCAAAGGGCCTTTTACGCTGCCTTTCAAGGATTGCCATGCTGTTATCAAAATCCACCGCCCCCAGGCCGGTTGTGCGGCTTATCCGGCTGACCGTTCCTTTTCTGGTCATGGGGGGCTGTCTTTGGCTGCTGCAAACACAGACCGAATTGCCGCCGATGCGGGAACTTGGCGCCATCCTGGGCAGTCTGCCCGCCTGGAAATGGGCTGCTGCTGTATTGGCCACCGGCCTCAGCTTTTGGGCGCTGGGGCGTTATGATTCCGTGGCCCACCGCCATCTTGGCACCGGCATGGATGGTCCCGCAGCGCGGCGCGCAGGCATGGCTGCCATCGCTTTTTCGCAGACCGCCGGGTTCGGCCTGATCACCGGCAGCTATGCCCGCTGGCGCCTGCTGCCCGGCCTGTCCCCGCTGCAGGCGGGCCAACTGACAGCATTGGTGGCCGTCACATTTTTGGCAGCACTTTCGGTAATCTGCGGTGCCGCGCTGATCCTGGCGCCGCCGTCGCCGGGCCTGGCCTGGGCTGGCAGTGTGATCCTGGCTGCCGCCGCTTGCGTTTCGGTCTTCAGCTTTCTGCATCCGCAAACACCGCTGTTCCGGCTGAGGCTGCGCTGGCCCTCCTTGACCGCGATGACCGCTTTGGGGTTCTGGGCGACCGCCGATGTCGCCGCCGCCGGCACCGCGTTATGGCTGCTGCTGCCGGGTGGAATTGATACATCCTGGGCGCAGCTCCTTACGGCCTATGCGATTGCGCTGGGGTTTGCAGTTGTGTCTTCGGCACCCGGCGGGGCCGGCCCGTTTGAACTGACTCTCTGCGCGCTGCTGCCTGCGGTCCCCGACCACAGTCTGATCGCCGGGCTGCTGGCCTTCCGTTTGGTCTATTATGCAGTGCCGGCGGTTCTGGCCGCCTTGCTGATGGTCTTTCCCGGACTGCTGCCGGCAAGGGTTCCAGCCGCCGGCGATACAGACCTGCTGGGCAGCCGCAGCCTGCCGCCAGCCGCCCTGTCCGGCAGCCGGGCATGCTCTGAAACCGGAATTATCCGGCAGAACGGCGGCCATGTGCAAGCGTTCGGCCTTAACCAGATTGCGCTGCTGGACAGCCCGCAGGCATCGATTGCGCTGTTTGACCCCCTGTCGGGCCTTGCAGCCGAGACCTTTGCTCCGCTGGCCCGCCACGCCCAAACCCGCAACGCCGCCGCCTGCTATTACAAATGCAGCGGACGCAGTGCGCTGCATGCCCGCAAGTCCGGCTGGCGCGTCCTGCGGATCGCCGAGGACGCGGTATTGAACCCGCTTAAGTTCTCCGAGGGCGGTTCCTCCCGCCGCCAGTTGCGCCGCAAACTGCGTCATGCCGAGAAAGCAGGCATTGAGGTCTGCCGCGCCGCGGCCCGTCTGCCCTTTGATCAGATGCGGGACGCCGACGCAGCCTGGCAATCGGCCCATGGCACCGCCTATGGCACCACGATGGGACGGTTTGAACCCGGCTATCTGGCCGCCCAGGAGGTGATCCTGGCGTTCCGGGACGGACAGCTGATCGGCTTTGCCAGCTTTCACACATCCGCCCGCGAATGGTGCCTGGATCTGATCCGGATGCGCCCTGATGTTCCGGACGGGACCGGCCATGCGCTGGTGCGGGCCGGCATAGCTGCCGCTGCAGCCGAAGAAATCCCGCGCTTGTCGCTGGCAGCCGTGCCCGGCCACCGCCTGGCCAAGGGCGTGGACCGGGGCCTGCGCCGGTTCAAGGCCTGCTTTGCACCAAGGTGGGAGCCGCGCTATATCGCAGCCCCCAGCTGGCTGCAAATGGCGCTTTGCATTGGGGAGCTGCTGCGCCTGGTGCACCGCCCGCCCGCCGTGCAGCCCGCAGCCGCCGTAGCGCCCGCTCATAATGAAGATGAAGAAAATGAAATTGCCCTTGCCCGCCCGGCATGAGACAGGGGACACAGACCGATTTGCCGCCCTGCCCGCCCGGACGGCCTGCTGACACGGGATGAAACCGATGACAAACACTTTCAAACAGCTGCTGGAAACCAAAGACGCCCTGCTGGCGGATGGTGCAACCGGCACCAATCTGTTCGCCATGGGTCTGCAGCCCGGCGATGCGCCGGAATTGTGGAACGTGGACGAACCGCAGAAAATTCTGGCACTGTACAAGGGCTCGGTCGATGCGGGCAGCGACCTGTTCCTGACCAACAGCTTCGGCGGCACCGCCGCGCGGCTGAAACTGCATGACGCTCAAAACCGCGTGCGCGAGTTGAACCGCATTGCGGCCGAACTGGGCCGCGAGGTGGCAGACAAGGCGGAACGCAAGATCGCCGTGGCCGGTTCCGTCGGCCCGACCGGAGAAATCTTTGAGCCTATCGGTGACATGTCCCATGCTCTGGCGGTTGAAATGTTCCATGAACAGGCCGATGCCCTGAAGGAGGGCGGCGCCGACGTTTTGTGGCTGGAAACCATTTCTGCACCGGAAGAATTCCGAGCCGCGGCTGAGGCCTTCAAGCTGGCAGACATGCCCTGGTGCGGCACCATGAGCTTTGATACCGCAGGGCGGACCATGATGGGTGTGACCTCAGCGGATCTCGCCCAGCTGGTGGAAGAATTCGACAATGCACCGCTGGCTTTTGGCGCCAATTGCGGCACCGGTGCGTCGGACATCCTGCGCACTGTGCTTGGCTTTGCGGCGCAGGGCACGGAACGCCCGATCATCTCCAAGGGCAATGCCGGAATTCCGAAATATGTCGACGGCCACATCCATTACGACGGCACGCCCGAGCTGATGGGGGAATACGCAGTGATGGCCCGCGACTCGGGTGCCAGGATCATTGGCGGCTGCTGCGGCACCATGCCGGATCATCTGCGCGCAATGCGCGACGCCCTGGACAGCCGCCCGCGCGGCGACCGCCCGGCTCTTGAGAAAATCGTCGAAGTGCTTGGCCCTTTCACCTCCGACAGCGACGGCACCGGTGAAGACGCAAACGCAGGCGGTGAGCGCCGCTCGCGCCGCCGCCGCCGCGCCTGATCTGCCGGGCCACCGCAACCGTGGACTTTCGGGCGGCCAGTGGAAGCACCGGAATGCAAATTAAGGGCGCCGCAATTGCCTTGCGGCGCCCTTAATTATGGCTCAGCCTGTTTTTTTGCCTCCAATGTGCCTTGCAAACCGTCAGGCCGGCCTGGCGATGCGCGCGTATTATTTGCGCGAACGCCCGTATCACTTTCGCCGCTAGCCCCGGCAAATGACGCCAGCCGATTGTTCACGCCGACCTAGCGGACGATTGTAAAGCCGCTCACTTCAGGGTCGGGAACTGTCCGTTCAGTCAGCACATCCTTCACCGCGGCGGCGCCAGGCCCGTGGCCCATCCGGCGCACCATATCAGCGACGCCGGCGGCCGGGCCCATCAGCAACGCCCGCACCGAGCCGTCCGGCTCATTCCGGATCCAGCCGGACAGGCCGTGGCGCAACGCCTCTGCCCTGGCCCAGGTGCGGAACGCCACACCCTGCACGCGGCCGGTGACACGTGCCTTCACTGCGACAGCAGTCATAGCACACCTTCCTTTCAATCATGAATGATCACAGCCTAGCACAAAAAGCCGCTCCGCAGGATCAAGGGCGGATCAAAACAACGCCAGCTGGTCGCCCGGCTGCGGCGGCCTGGCAAACAGATCGCATCGCAGATCCGGTGTTCGCTCCTTCAGCCCGAGCCGCCGGCAGGCTGCCTTAAACCGCTGCGCAATCATTTCGGCATAACGCCCCTCGCCGCGCATCCTGTGGCCCCAGCGCGGGTCATAGTCGCGCCCGCCATGCATTTCCCGCAACCGCGCCATCACCTTGGCCGCTCGGCCAGGCTCGTGCTTGCCCAGCCATTCCTGCCACAAACCCGACACCTCCCGCGGCAGCCGCAGCATGATCCAGCTGGCGGCATCCGCACCCGCCTCCGCCCCGGCTGCCAGCAGCGCCTCCAGCTCATGATCGGTCAGCCCCGGCACAACAGGGGAGGTCATCACCCGCACCGGCACACCCGCCTGCGTCAGCCGCCGGATCGCGGCCAGCCGCCGGGCCGGCAAAGGGGCCCGCGGCTCCATCCGGCGGGACAGTTCCGGGTCCAGCGTGGTAACGGAAACCCCCACCCGCACCAGACCTTTGGCTGCCATCGGCGCCAGGATATCCAGGTCCCGTTCCACCATCGCACCCTTGGTGACGATCGCCACAGGATGATTGAAATCCCGCAAAACCGCCAAGCAGCTGCGAGTGATACGATGGTCCCGCTCGCACGGCTGGTACGGGTCGGTGTTGGTGCCTAGCGCCAGCACGGCCGTCTTGTAACGCGGCGCCGACAGTTCGTTGCGCAGCACCGCGGCCGCATTGGGGCGTGCGACCAGCCGTGTCTCAAAGTCCAAACCCGGTGACAGGCCAAGATAAGCATGGCTGGGCCGTGCAAAGCAGTAGATGCAGCCATGCTCGCATCCCCGGTAAGGGTTGATGGACCGGTCAAACGGCAGATCCGGCGACCGGTTGTAACTGATCAGCGACCGTGCCGTTTCTTGCCGCACTTCGGTGGGAATCACTTCCGCTTCCGGCTCCTGAAACCAGCCGTCATCCGCTTGGCTGCGGTCCAAATCGAACCGTCCTGCCGCATTGCTGAGACTGGCGCGCCCTTTGCGGCGTGTGGCATGCTGGGTGTTTTCCTGCGGCATGGACGCAACGTAACCACCCGGTTAGAACAAATAAAGAACAAATGGGCAATTTCGAAGATTTCCATGTGAAATCTTCATTATTCTTGCGCCGAAATTGTCTCTATACGTCGGTTAGAAACGCGGCAATGTCGCAAATAATGCAGTTCACCGGCTGTATTCTGTCACAAAAGCCTCAGAAACAGGCCAACACCGGGGACTCCCCCGTCAGCAAGGATTAGGCGCATGTCGGACGAAGAAGACATCATCCTCTCGGAACTCGATGACGAGGAACTTGTTCAGCAGATGTTTGACGACCTCTATGACGGTCTCAAAGAGGAAATCGAAGAAGGCGTTGGCATTCTTCTCTCGCGCGACTGGGCGCCGTATGATGTTCTGACCAAGGCCCTGGTGGGCGGCATGACCATCGTTGGCGCCGACTTCCGCGACGGCATCCTGTTCGTGCCCGAGGTTCTGCTGGCCGCCAACGCGATGAAGGGCGGCATGGCCATCCTGAAACCGCTGCTGGCTGCAACCGGCGCACCGCAGGTCGGCTCAATGGTAATCGGCACCGTCAAAGGCGACATCCACGACATCGGCAAAAACCTGGTTTCGATGATGATGGAAGGCGCAGGCTTTGAAGTTGTCGATCTGGGTATCAACAACCCGGTTGAAAACTATCTGGAAGCCCTGGGCGAGCATAAGCCGGACATCCTTGGCATGTCGGCTCTGCTGACCACCACCATGCCCTACATGAAAGTCGTTATCGACACCATGGTCGAGCAAGGCCTGCGTGATGACTACATCGTGCTGGTTGGCGGCGCGCCGCTGAACGAAGAGTTCGGCAAGGCCATCGGCGCCGATGGCTATTGCCGTGACGCCGCCGTGGCTGTGGAAATGGCCAAGGATATGGTGGCGCGCAAGCACAACTCGATGAGCGCCTGATTTGGCACGCAAAGGACGCGCAGCCCGCTTGACCGAGCGGGCTGCCTTCCGCCCGCCGACAGGGCGGACACTTGAGGAAAGCTCCCTCACCGAACAGGGCCTGGCTGCCCCTGAAAAGAAGACCGGCCGTATCCTGCTGATTGCCTGCGGCGCCCTTGCGCGCGAGATCCTTGCCATTAAGGACGCAAACGGCATGGATCACATCGACCTCACTTGCCTGCCCGCAAAACTGCACCTTTACCCGGAGCAGATTGTCGATGCCGTGGACGGCGCCGTAGCCAAACACTCAGCCGTTTATGACAAGATCTTCGTGGTCTATGCTGATTGCGGAACCGGCGGTGCGCTGGAACGCAAATGCGCAGAGCTGGGCGTTGAAATGGTGGCAGGCCCGCATTGCTATTCCTTTTTTGAGGGCAATGAGGCCTTCGCCGCCCATGCGGATGCAGGCGAGATCACTGCCTTTTACTTGACCGATTTCCTGGTCAAGCAGTTCGACGCCTTTATCTGGCGCCCAATGGGCATAGACAAGAACCCCGAACTCAGGGACATGGTGTTCGGCAATTACACCAAACTGGTCTATCAGTCGCAGATCAGCGACCCCAAGCTGGTGGAAAAGGCGCGCGAATGCGCGGACCGCATGGGTCTGGAATTCGAACACCGCCACACCGGCTATGGCGATCTGGAAACCACCCTTTCAGGCTGGGCAGGCTAGACTTTCATCTTTTCTAAAATACTCCGGGGAGCGCGAGGGGCCGGCCCCTCGCCCTGCTGCCTCAGGCCTGGGCCATCGCGGTTTCGCGGATCCGCTCGATCATCGACCGCAGCCCGTTTGAGCGTTGCGAAGACAAATGTTCGTTCAGCCCCAGCCGTCCCAGCTCAGCCTTGGCATCCACGGCCACCACGTCCTTATGCCCCAGACCATTGTACAGGCAGCGCAGCACCGCAATCAGACCGCGCACAATCATCGCGTCGCTGTCGCCGTCGAACCGGAACTCTCCGCCGTCGATCGTGGCATGCAGCCAGACCTGGCTGGCACAGCCGTCGACCTTGGTTGCCGGCACTTTCAGCGCGTCGTCCAGCGGCTGCATCGCCTTGCCCAGATCAATGACATGGCGGTAGCGGTCCTCCCAGTCCTCCATGAACTCAAAGTCTTCCACGATCTCTTCAAAGGCGGCAGTGGCCATTATCGTCCATCCTCAAAACCCGCATCCGGTGCAGATCAGCACCTAAGCCCCTGCCCGCCCCATTTCAACCGCTTTTCAAGCCGCAGCCAATCGGGTAATCCGTTGCAAAGACATTTTGAATGGGCGGGGACAGATGCATAAACCATTGGCTCTTACATTGGCCTGCGCGCTGATGCTGGCAGGCTGCGGCGGCTGGAAACAGTCGCGGATCAACCCCTCCAACTGGTTCGGCAGCTCCGCGCCTGCGGAAGCGCCGGTGGCGGACAACACCAACCCGCTGCTGCCGCAAGACAGCAATGCCCGCGGTATCTTTGCCCGGCCTGAGCCCAAGGACACCACTGTCCTGGCCGGCCGGATCACCGAAATGCGGATCGAACGCACCGCATCCGGCGCCATCATCTATGCAACGGCCATTGCCAGCCGCCAGGGCGCCTATGACGTTGTTCTGCGGCCGGCCGACGGCAGTGAAGAGGGCGTCCTGAGCTTGGATTTCCGGGTGGTCTACCCGGAAACCAGCACCGCCACCGGCAGTGAATTCAGCCGCACCATCCATGCCGCCCGCACGGTCACAAACCAGGACTTGGCCGGTATCCGCACCGTGCGTGTGAATGGCGCGCAGAATGCCCGCGAAAGCCGCCGGCGCTGACTTCAAGACCGACCGATAAGAAAAACGCCCGCAGGATTTGCGGGCGTTTTTCTTTGTGAGGATTGCTTACAGCGGCTGGGGCGTCTTACAGCTCCACAACCTTTACGTCCTGACCCTTGGCAGCAAGACCGATCTTGCCGTCACACAGCCGCAGCGCATCGGCGCCGAACACCTCATGCCGCCAGCCGTTAAGGGCCGGGACATCGCGCAGCCCCGCTGCAATTGCGTCCAGGTCCGCGCTGGGTGCGATCAGCTTGGCCGCCACGCCCTCCGCTTCGGTCTTGGCCTTCAGCAGCACCCGCAAAAGATCTGCCAGCGCCGGGTTTACCTGCAGCTTTTCCTTGCTGCGGTCCATCTTGGGGTGGTCTTCGGGCGGGCAGTCAGCCCCCTTGGCCACGGCCGCCAGGATGCCTTCGGCAATCGCACCTTTGCGCGCCTCGCGCAGCAGCAGACGGGATCCGCCCAGATCGCCGGGATTGCGCGGTTTGGTCGAGGCCAGCTCCACCAGCGCGTCATCCTTGAACACCCGGTTGCGCGGCACATTGTTGGATTGCGCATAGGTTTCACGGAACGCCGCCAATTCGCGCACAACCGCCAGAAACTTGCCCGAGGAGGTCCGGGTTTTGACCCGTTTCCAAGCGTCCTGGGGCTGAATGTCATAGGTCGCCGGATCGGTCAGCACCTGCAGTTCCTCGGTCACCCAATGGGCGCGTCCGCTCTTTTGCAATTCCGCGGCCAGGAACTCATAAATCTTGCGCAGATGGGTCACATCGGCCAGCGCATAGGTCTTTTGCGCCTCGCTCAGGGGGCGGCGCGACCAGTCGGTAAAGCGCGATGTCTTGTCGACGCCCAGCTTGACGATCTTGCGCACCAGAGTTTCATAGCCCGCCTGATCGCCAAAGCCGCAGACCATCGCCGCCACCTGAGTGTCGAACAGCGGCTTGGGAAAGACGTTCGCATCGACCCAGAAGATTTCCAGATCCTGACGGGCAGCGTGGAACACCTTGACCACGTTCTCGTCACGGAACAGCGTATAAAGCGGCTCCAGAGAAATACCATCGGCCAGCGGATCAACCAGAACCGCATCATTTTCGCCGTCGCCGGCAAAGGCCAGCTGGATCAGGCAGAGCTTGGAATAATAGGTCCGTTCCCGCAAAAACTCGGTATCCACCGTGACATAAGGATACTGTGCGGCGGTTTCGCAAAAGGCCTGCAGGTCTTCGGTGGTGGTCAGAGTTTTCATAAATTCCGGCTTTTCAATCTCATGTGGGCCGGGACGTGATACGCGCTTGTCCCGGGCAATGCAATCAGCCGGGCTTCAGCCCAGCTGAACCGGCGTCTTATCTCCCGCGGCGAAGCGGCGCAGCACGGCCGGATACAGAAGATGCTCCTGCACCAGAACCCGGGCCGCCAGCGCATCCGGCGTGTCGTTTTCCAGAACCGGCACCCGTGCCTGGCCCAGAATGGGGCCGTCATCCAGGCGCGGCGTCACCTCATGAACGGTGCAGCCGTGCGCAACATCGCCGGCCTCCAGCGCGCGGGCATGGGTATGCAGGCCCTTGTACTTCGGCAGCAAGGAGGGGTGGATGTTCAGCATCCGGCCTTCGAACTGCGACACGAACCCGGCGGTCAGCACCCGCATGAAACCTGCGAGGCAGACGATATCGGCACCAGCCTCCAGAATCGGCTTCACCAGCTCCGCCTCAAAGGCAGCACGGTCGCCATCGAAAGGCCTATGATCCACAGCTGCGATGGCAATTCCGGCGGCGGCGGCCTTTTTAAGACCGCCCGCTTCGGCATCATTGGACAGCACCAGACAGGGCCGGGCCGGATGATCGCCAGTCATGCTTGCAACCAGGGACACCATGTTGGAGCCCCCGCCCGAAACCAGTATGGCGACCTTTTTATGGCTCACAGCAGCTTGCCGGTATAACGCATGCCGGCACCAGCGGTGACCGTTCCCAGGCGCGCAACGGTCTCGCCTTCGCCTTCCAGAATTTCTGTCAGCGCGTCAGCACGGTCGGCAGAAACCGACAGGATCATGCCGATGCCGCAGTTGAAGGTCTTCAGCATTTCCGCTTCGGCGATATTGCCGGTCTCTGCCATCCACTTGAACACGGGCGGCAGCTCCCAGGCGTTCAGGTCGATGTCGGCGCCCAGATCTTCGGGCAGAACCCGCGGCAGGTTTTCGGTCAGGCCGCCGCCGGTGATATGGGCCAGCGCATGCACGCCCCCTGCTCGCACCGCGGCCAGGCATTGTTTGACATAGAGCCGGGTCGGGGTCAGCAGTGCGGCGCCCAGGGTGCCTTCGCCAAACGGGCAGTCCGCATCCCAGCCGAGGCCGGAAACGTCTACCAGCTTGCGCACCAATGAGTAGCCGTTGGAATGCACCCCGTCAGAGGCCAGGCCCAGCAGCACGTCGCCCTCGGCCACGCCTTCGGGCAGCGCCGTGCCGCGCTCCATCGCGCCGACAGCAAAGCCTGCGAGGTCGAAATCGCCTTCCGGGTACATGCCGGGCATCTCAGCCGTCTCACCGCCAATCAGCGCGCAGCCCGAGCGCACGCAGCCCTCGGCAATGCCTTCGATGATGCGGGCGGCGGTTTCCGTTTCCAGCTTGCCAGTGGCAAAATAGTCGAGGAAGAACAGCGGCTCGGCGCCCTGGCAGACCAGATCATTGACGCACATCGCCACCAGGTCGATGCCAACGCCGTCCACCACGCCGGTGTCGATGGCGATCCGCAGCTTGGTGCCGACACCATCGGTGGCGCCGACCAGGATCGGGTCATTGTATCCAGCAGCCTTCAGGTCGAACAGCGCGCCAAAGCCGCCCAGCCCGCTGGCAACGCCAGAGCGGTTGGTGCGCTTGGCGGCCGGCTTGATCCGGTCAACCAGGGCGTTGCCCGCATCAATGTCCACACCTGCGTCTGCATAGGTCAAGCCTTTCTTGCCGCTGGTCATCACTTGGCTCCTTCAAATCGGTTGCGCAGCCTTTAGCGCAAGGCGCATCAGAAGGGAACTAGGGAATCTGCTGCGCCATCCCGGACGGCGCAGCGGGGTGGTTTTCACGACAGTACCGCCAATCTCAGATACCAAACTGCCAGGGTGCCGCCTGATAGGCATAGGCATCGCCTTGGCGCAGCACCCGGCCCAGCGCCGGGAAATCCAGATGCGCGCCGGTGACCAGCAGATTATCCGCTGCCGCCCGGTCCAGCATCTGCCGGCGGGTCGCCGCCGTCTGCGCGGGATCGGTGTCAAATGCGACGGTCCAGTCCGGCAGGGCAAATTGCAGCGCGGCGCTGTGAATCAGGTCACCCCAGAACAGCAGCCCCTCGCCGCCCGCATCCAGCATGAAGCCAGTGTGGCCCGGCGTGTGGCCCGGCAGCTCCAGCGCGGTGAAACCGGGGGCGGCCTCCTCCTCGCCCCGCAGCAATTTCAGCCGGCCGGCATAAGGCGCCACGGAATTGCGGGCCATGTCAAAGAAGCCGCGGTTGGCCTCGGGCACCCCGGCCAGGATCCCGTCATCATGCCAGAAATCCCATTCCCGCTGCGCGACCACCAGTTCGGCATTGGCAAAAACCCCGGCTCCGTCCGCGGTGATCAGCCCGCCGGAATGGTCCGGGTGGATATGGGTCAGCAGCACCGTGTTGATGCTCTCGGGCGCCACGCCCGCTGCCGCCAGCCCGGCGCCCAGCGCGCCAAGCCCCGGCCCCATCAACTCGGCTGTGCCGGTGTCGATCAGCAGCTTTTGCCCGCCGCGCTCCACCAGATAGCCGTTGACCGGGATCTGCAGCGCGCCGTCCTGCAACCGGTGCAGCCCCTGCGCCAGAACGGGTTCGGCTGCAGCAGCATCGTAATCGTTGAACAGCTGCGTCCCCAGGGGAAGATGCCCGTCCAGAAGAACCGTGATCCGGGCGTCCCCCAGGGTAAAGGAATGAATGACCGGCGCCGCTTCTGCTGCACTTTCTGCAGCCATGGCAGCGCCGCCGCCCCAAAACCCGCCTACCAGTGCCGCCGCCGGAGCCGCCGCCAGCCCGTTCAAAAATGCCCTGCGATTGATTGTCATAAGAAACTCCGATATCCAATTGAGGAGAATTTTCCTGTGAGCCGGAAATAGCCCTGATGGTCCGGTACTTACAGCCCAGCAGTTCCGATAGCAGTTATAAGCAACACTGATAGGCATCCGATGGACCGGTTCACTCTTCTTGAGACATTTACCATCGCCCTGGACGAAGGCAGCCTGAACCGGGCCGCCCAGCGCCGCGGTATCAGCCAATCCGCAGTCAGCCAGCAGATCAAGCAGCTTGAAACCCTGACAGGCCAGCAATTGCTGCACCGCACCGCCAAGGGCATTCACGCCACCCGTGCAGGCGATCTGGTCTACAGCCACGCGCAGGCGCTGCTGTCCGGCTACAACCGGATGACGGCAGAACTCGACGCGCTGGAGGGCAGTGTATCGGGCACCTTCCGCATCAGCGTGAATTCTTTTCTGGGCCGCAGCGTGATCGGCCCGATGCTGCTGGAGCTGAACCAGCAGCACCCCGACCTGAACATCGTGATGCGGCTCGAGGACCGGCTGGTCGATGTGGTACGCGAAGGCTACGATCTGGCGATCCGCACCGGGCGGCTGGGGGATACCGACGGGTTCGGTCGCAAGATCTCGACCTTGGAAACGGTGCTGTTTGCCACACCGGAATATCTGGACCGCGAAACCCGCCCGCAGAAACCGGAAGACCTGCAGCGGCTCAAGTTCATCCAGCACCACGAGGATCAGACCCGCGGTTTCTTTCCGCTGCGCCGCGGCGGGCAGGAATTTCCGGCGCCGGTGCGGGTCGGCTTTACCGCCGATGACCCGGATCTGATCATGCGGGCCGTCAGCAGCGGTACCGGATATACCCGCGCGCCCCGCTTCATGATCGAGGCGCAGCTTGCCTCTGGCGAATACGAACTGGTGCTGCCCGACTATGAGGCGCCGCTCAAAGAAGTCTTTGCCGTCTACCCCTCCCGCCGCACCCCGGACCGGCGCCGGGATCTGACCATCGAGAACACGGTGGCGCGGCTGGAGGCACTGCTCCAGCCGCGCACGGCAAATTCACCGGTGCGCCCTGCAATCACCGCTTGACCTCGCCCGCCCCATTTCCTAACCACAAACCCATGGCGGGCCTGTAGCTCAACGGTTAGAGCAGAGCGCTCATAACGCTTTGGTTGCAGGTTCGAATCCTGCCGGGCCTACCATCCTCCCCGCCCTGCCTCCGGTTCGGCTGCGCTGTTTTTGACCCTTCCCGATCCACTGATTTGCGTCCGGAATCGGCCGATGCCATTCCAATCCCCGGTCTGGCCAGAAGCTTTTGCTTTTTTCTAACCGCCTGAAGGCTAAAGTGGCCACTGAGCAGGCCGGCTTTATTCATTCCGTTGTGTTTCCAAGCTGTTTTTTGGCATTCGTCCGGCCACTAGACCTGTAGAGGCACGAGAGAGCACAATGGCAACCGAAAAACTCACAATCATCAAAGCAGACGTCAAGAACGAGGTGACCAAGGCTGTGAAGCCGAAGTTTGTTCAGCTCGGCAATATGAATTTTGCAGCCACCGTCGAAATCGACAAGAAAGTGGCTGCCGAACTGGATACCGACGCCCGTTTTGTCGCCAAGCTTTATGATGACGCCACCAAGGAATACAAAAAGCTTCTGGCCGAATGCAGCCTGCGGATCAGCCAGGCAAACGATCTGGGTTCGGTGCTGCCGCTGACTGAAAAGGAATGCAAAGAGCTGGACGCCGACATCAAGAAGATCTTTGCCAAATACGAAAAGTCGATTGAGCAGGTCGCGACCAAACATTTCGACAAGTGGAAGCAGGCCAACAAGGACCGCAAGAAATACCGGATCAAAGTTGTCAGCGCGATTGTCCTGGGCAGCGCCTGCGCCATCGGCAGCACGGCGTCATTGGCGGCTGGTGCGGTGACCGGCGGCGTGTCGATTGCCGCCAGCATCTACGGTATTGCGCAAAGCATCGTCTCGGTGGCGCGCGCTGTGCAAAAGGTGACGTCCGACATCGTCAAGATCCATGGCGAGCTGGAGAAGGCGCTGAAGCAGCTGGTGACCTCCTATGAGAAACAGTCCAAGGCCAAGGTTAAGGCCAAGGAGATCGGCAAGGAATTCCTGGCAGATTTTCTGATGATCGAAACCGCGGGCTTCAACCGGGTGGATAAGCATCTGGAGACCTATAAGGCGAAGCTCAAAAACATCGATCTGGAGATTGCGGGCCTCGGCAAGGAGCTGAACAAGCTGCTGGATAAGCAGGGCAAGCTCGACAAGGAGATCGAGAAGAAGCTGGGCAAAATGGCCAAGGACCGGGGCTACAAGAGCAAGAAACTGGATGGGCTGTTTACAGCCATGGAAGCGGCCCGCAAGGCCACGGCCAAGCTGATCAAGGATATCGAGGCTTATCATGTCAGCATCAAACCGGCCGAGAAATTCCGCGACAATGCACAGAAGGCCGTTGATGCCTTGCGCCACAAGGACCCGGTCTGGACCAAATGGGCAATCTGGATCGGCAGCCTCGGCCTTACAACCGCAGTGACCAGCATCGCATCGGGCGGCGAAAACCTGATCAAGGCAGCCTCGGCCATTGAACAGGGTTTCACCGCACTGTCCAAGGAACTTGCCTGAACCTGGAAGCACGCTTGCGGGCCGCTGAAGACAGCGGGCCGCAAGCAGCCTGTCCGGACCAGCCCTGGCAAGATATTGCACCCCCAGCCTCGCCCACGGTCATACCCCGCGCTTGCTATTGAGCCAGGCAGTCAGGCCTGCCGTCTCCGCTGCCGTCAGCGCCCTGTTGACCACACCATAGGCGTAAAGCTTTTGGCTGACCGGCAAATCCCGCAGCCCCGCGGCGATGGTCAGACCGCCGCTGATCACCACACCGGTTTCATCTGCGCGCCATTCTGTGGCCTGCGTTCCCAGATCCGGCAGCGGTACCGTCAAACGATCGTCAACCAGGTCGTGTGACAGATACCAGGCGCTGCTGGAGGGCTCCTGCATCAGCAGCGGCCTGAAACTGTCCCCTCCCTCCTGCAACGCATGGAGGCCGGGGACATTGCGCACCGAAACATTGCGCACCGATCCTTGGGTCGCGGGTGTGCCCTCGATCCAGAAGTTGCCGCCGGAGCCGTCGCCGCGCAGCAGAACCTCAACCGTGCCATTGGCGACCTGCCAGGGGCCAATCCCTGTATCATCCGCACTGGTCCCCACCCTGGCGCGGAAGCCCCCCGACAGAAAGCCGAAGGCTTCGTAAGAGACGAGATACCAGTCCCCCACCGTGATCCCGGCCCCATCCTTGTAGACATAGGACGTGCCGGAACCATCACCGGTGCAAGTAAAGCTGCCGTCGCCGTTGTCCGCGAATTTCCTGGTGGTTGAGAACGGTGCCGCGAACAGCTCCGTCCCCTGCCCGCTGAGGCGCTGCGCCAGCGGCCCGGCGCCCGCAGCGGCCATTACACCCTGTGCGCCATCCAGTATCAGCGCCACCGGATCGCCCGGGCCGCCCACCGGCACCCGGCCTTTGAGGTCCTGGAACATCCCGCCGGTGCTGGACGGATCCCAATAGCCGCCAAGCGCGCCGGGCGCGGCAAACAAGGCAGCGGGCGTGAACGGGTGCTGTGCAGCCGCCAGACCGGTCAGCCTGGTGGCGGAATGCCCCAGCCCCAGCATCAGTACCACCCAGCCACGGATGCGGTCGTACCGGTCGCTTCAATGCCCGCGGCGGAAAACCCGATGGTTTCACCGGCGGCAACCACATAGGTGATGATTGTGCCCGCCTCATCGCGCAGCACCAGATCCCCCGAGGCCAGCACCCGCAGCACCCGCGGCCGGACCGGCAGGTCGGTGCCGTCCTGCGGCGTGATCACCATGTGATGAGCAGCAGGGCTTTCCAGCCCGCGGCGGTGGTTGGAAAACGGATCAATCTGAGGCATGAGAGCTCTCCCAACAGTGTTTCTTTCCCGGACAAGCTGCCCGGGGCCCGATTGATAGCTGCAAAGAAAGAAGATTGGGAAAAGCAGGCGTGCGCTGCAGGCCGCCGCCGCGCAACACCTGACGGCATTCAGGCGCCCGCCCCGTGCGCCCGCCCCGCGCGGCGGCCAGTTCGTCTTAGCGGTCAGCGCGCGATTACGATGTCAGCCTTCAGCCCGCCCAGATCCGTGCTTTCGCCCAGCCGCAATGTGCCGCCATGGGCACGTGCTATGTCCGCCACAATCGCCAGCCCCAGACCAACACCAGACCCGCGGTCCTGGTTGCGGGCCGGATCCAGCCGGGTGAAGGGGCGGATGGCATCGCCGCGCTGGCTGGCTGGGATGCCGGGGCCGTCATCCTCGACCCGGATCCGCATGGAGCGTTCGGTCATCGCCACAGAAACCCGCGCTTGGGAGCCATAGCGCACGGCATTGGATATCAGGTTCTCCACTGCCCGCCGCAGCGGCTGGCGGCGCAGCATCACCTCTCCTTCGCCGGACATCTCTCCCAGCGCCACCTGTTTTTCCTGGCGCTGCCAATCGCTGATGATGGTGCGGACCAGCTCTTGCGGGTCCACCGGCTCCGGTTCGCTTATCGTCGCCCCCCGGGAAAAATCCAGAAATGCGTCCAGCAGTGCCTGCATTTCATCCACATCCCGCAGCATCGGTGCGGCGTCCTCCTCGTCCAGCATCGCCAGCTCCAGCTTCATCCGCGTCAGCGGCGTGCGCAGATCATGGCTAACCCCCGACAGCATCAGCGTGCGCTGCTCGATCTGGCGCTCCAGCCGGGCCCGCATGTCCAGAAAGGCGCTCCCGGCTGCCCGCACCTCCAGCGCGCCGGCGGGCGAATAGGGCACTGCCCGGCCGCGCCCGAAAGCCTCAGCCGCATTGGCCAGCCGCTTGATCGGGCGCAGCTGGTTGCGCATGTAAAGGAAGGAAATCAGCATCATCAGAAAGCCGAACAACAGCATGGTGACAATCAGCTGATGCGGAGCTGCCGCAGTCACCCGGCGGCGGTCAAAGCTGAGTTCCATCAGCCCATGCGCCGAGCCGAAATAGACCTGCACCCTGCGGTCCGCCGGGAACCGCGCCGCGAGAAACCCCGGAAACGTCTTTTCCAGCTCTTCGCGCACCACCCGGCCGGAAAACTCAATCAGGCTGAACTGATCCTCCGGCAGCGGCGCACCGGGCGGCAGAAACCGCGCCTGCATTTTCAGCGGCTGCAGCAGCGGCCCCATCTGCGCCAATGCGGCCTCCTGATCCGGTGCCGTATCCGCCACCTGGCGCAGCAGCTCGAACTCACGCTGGAGGGTGGCCGTCATCTGCACGGTCACATCCTCCAGGTCGCGTTTGATGAACACGACGGACACCACTATTTGCAATGCCACAATGGGCACCACCAGGATCAAAGCCGCACGGGCATAAAGACTGCGCGGCATATATCGTTTGAGCCATTTGAAGAACATGGGCTAAGCCTATAGGGCGGTTGGAAAAGAGGAAAGACGATCCAGGCGCGCACCGGCCAGGAAAACAGCAGCGGAGCAAGACCATGCAGGCACCGGATGAATTCAACCCGCAGGCAGGCCCGGCCGAGGAGCTGGAGCCAGGCCTGCGCCGCATCCTGGCGCCGAATCCCTCGCCGATGACTTATCGCGGCACCAATACCTATATGATCGGGACCGGCGGCCTGGCCGTCATTGATCCGGGGCCGGACTCTGCGCCGCATCTTGCCGCGATCCTGGCCGCCGTGCAGCCGGGCCAAATGATCACCCACATCATCGTGACCCACAGCCATCTGGACCACTCCCCGCTGTCCCGGGCGCTGGCCCGGGCAACCGGCGCGCCGGTCTATGCCTTTGGCGGCCCCGCAGCCGGGCGCAGCGCCGTCATGCACCAGCTGGCCGCCGACGGGTTGGCCGGCGGCGGCGAGGGCATCGACAGCGGATTCTCTCCAGACATCACCGTCGGTGACGGCGAAATGATCCGCGGCGACGGCTGGGAACTAGAAGTCATCCACACACCCGGCCACCTTGGCAATCACATTGCGCTGGCTTGGGGCGACGCCTGTTTCACCGCCGATCATGTGATGGGCTGGGCCAGTTCGCTGGTGTCGCCGCCGGATGGCGACCTGACGGAATTCATGGCCTCCTGCCGCCGCCTGCGCCAGCGCGGCTGGCGTGTTTTCCACCCAGGCCACGGCGCCCCGGTCCACGATCCTGCCGGAAGGCTCGACTGGCTGACCGCCCACCGCGAATCCCGCGAGGCCGCAATTCTGGACGCGCTTCAAATTGCGCCGGCCAGCGCAACCTCCTTAGCTCGGCAGATTTATACCGAGACCCCGTCGGCTTTGCTAAAGGCTGCTGAGCGCAACGTTTTTGCCCACCTTGTTGACCTCACCGGCCGCAAGTTGGCCGCGCCGCAGGGCGTCCTTTCTGCCACCGCTGTATTCGAACAGCGCGGCGGTTGATTTTTTTCGAAAAAGTCCTCCGAAGCCTCTGGACGCCTGATCCCGAGGGCGCTATACGGCACGGACCGTTCCGGCGTAGCTCAGCGGTAGAGCAGTTGACTGTTAATCAATTGGTCGTAGGTTCGATCCCTACCGCCGGAGCCAAAGAATTCAAGGACTTAGCGATTGCCCGCTAGGTCCTTTTTCTTTTCAAGCACAGAATAAGCACAGAAAACACTGCCCGGATCGGTGACATCGGATCTTTTGTCATCCATTTGCACATGTACGTCCTAACCATTGGCCTGCAAACGCTTTTTCTCCTCCGCCGCATATTGAAGGAGAGGCTTGCCCTTTTCCTTAGCTGTGGCAAGCACGCATGGTTTCGGCACCATCGGCAAAGACCTTGGTGGCTGCACCTCTGGGCCGCACGAACGTGTTTTTTGACGAATGCTCAGTCATCAGATGCTCCCCCAGCCTCCCGTGGCGTCCCCTGGACTGCTTCGGCATCAATCGTGTCGTGTCGCATAGACCATGTAGTCGGGTGATTGTTCGATGGGATGCGCCGTTAGATCATAGACCAATAATGCGAGTTGATCGCCGAGATCAGAGGCGTTCTCGACTTTGAGGTTTGCCGTGCTGTTCAAAACCGTGACTGTGACGGTTGCGGTCGCCCCGCCGGTAGAGGCGGAGAACGTCATGGCGTTCCTTTCATGGTGTTGCGCGCCCAAGAGCCAAGCCAGTCGAACCCGCCTTGAGTTTGATCTTCTCAATGCTCCGGCTCCCGCAGGGTGGGGGTAATCGGATGTGACCGAGGGTGTGCCCAGAACGACAAAAGCGCCCCGGCATGGAGCGCTTTGTCGTTTAATTCCAACTCCTTAAGGGGAAGTTGGCTCCGGCGGTAGGGATCGAACCTACGACCAATTGATTAACAGTCAACTGCTCTACCGCTGAGCTACGCCGGAATACGAGATGCGGTATAGGAATAACTCCAATGGACGTCCAGAGGGAATTTGCGGTTTTGAACAACTTTTTTCGCCCCCGCTTGAGGGGCCGTTTTTGCCGGGAAGAACCGCAAGTCCTCCAAGGCCTGCCAACCTCCAATCAGCCGCCGGGCAGGCCCCCGAATTGCACGCGCAAGACTGATGCCTGCGGTACGGCTAGTGCGTATCTTCAGGTGCATCCTTCGGGAACAATTCCTCCAAAAACGCCTGCAGCGGCGGGTTCTTTTCAGCCGCACCGGTTTGCTGAGCAGCAGAATGCGGCACGATAGCAAAATAAGCGTACGGCAGCGGCAGGCCAGGTTCACCAACCACGACGCCAAGATTGGCGGGATTTTTTGCCTGCGCCAGCATCTTTGGCACCAATGCAATCCCTGCCCCCTGTCTGGCGAGTTCCAGGGCAACCGCAGCGCCGCCGACACGCAGGCCTTTGCGCATGTTCGGGTTTCTGGCCAGACCAGCGGCCCGGAACCAGTTTGCCCAGGTCGGATGCGACGCATACTGCTCTCCCCAATCAGTATGTATCAGCAAAACGTCCGGCACTGCGGCAATCCCGGATCCTGCCACATGGCTGTCGTAAAACGCTTGTGTGCAATACGGATGGGCGACGTCTTTGAACAATGGCAGCTGGGTGTGCTGCGGATAAAGATGGCTCTCATACGTAATCCTAAGATCGGTACGCGTATTCAACAGGTCGACCGGATCAGCTTCGATCCGCAGCTCGATCCCGGTGCCGGGAAACGCCTCCCGAAAGCGCGAAATGGCGGGGGCAACCCAGTTTTCTGCCAAAGACTGGATTGTGCTGACTGCAAGGCCGGAGCGGGCCTCAGCTTCAATGAGGTTCTCCGTGGCCGTCGATATGGCCGTCAATGCTTCGGAAATTGCCGGGTAATAGGTCCGCCCGGCATCGGTCAGCAGCAGACGGTTATTCAAACGGTGAAACAGCGTTTTCCCAAGAAACGCTTCTGCATTCTTGACCTGCATACTGACTGCGGCAGGCGACACGCCAAGTTCGGACGCCGCAGGCGTGAACCCGCCCAAACGCACTGCAGCCTCGAATGCTTTGAGTGCATTCAATGGAGGAAGGAGCATGGAAGCGGCCCTTTCTGAATCAGAAAAACTTAGGCCAGCCTCACATTTTTCGATCTGTAAAGACATCACACAAACGCCATCATGCCCAAAACGGGAGTGACAGACATGGCGCGCATAGAGATCGAATACCTGGGACAGCCGGAAGTGGACCGGGTGGCTCTCAGCAATGACGACATACTGGATGCGGTTGAGCAGACTTTGGCTGCAGCCGGCCGGAACAAAACCGTCATCGAACCGCGGATGCATCTGACGCCGGATCCGGCGTTCAACGGGCACTTCAATGTGCTGCGCGGGTATGTGGCGCCGCTGGACTATGCAGGGGTCAAGATCGTGGGGGATTACGTCGACAATTACAAACAGGGCCTGCCGTCAGAGCTGGCGCTTTTGAACCTGTTTTGCCCCAGAACCGGGGCACCGCGCGCCGTGATCGACGCCGCCGGCATTACCGATATGCGCACTGGTGCGCTGACGGCCCTGGGTGCCAAATGGCTGGGGCCGAAGACCCCGAAGATCCTGGGCCATGTCGGCGCGCGCGGCACCTCGTACTGGAATGTGCGGCTGCTGGACCATCTGTTCGATTTCGAGGAAATCCGCATCCATTCGCGGCGCCCCGAAAGCCGGGAGGCCTTTGCCGAACGGCTGCGCCAGGATCTGGGCAAAGACGTGACCGTGACCACCAGCTGGCAAAGCTGCCTGGAGGGCGCTGATATTCTGGTCGAGGCAACGCGGCTTAGCACCCCAGCCCCGATTTTTAACCAGGCCTGGGTCAAGCCGGGTGCCTTTGTGGTGCCTTACGGAACCATGAGCACCCTGCCGTTGGATTTCATCGAGGGTTTTGACAAGCTTGTCATGGATGATCTGGGGCAGATGCGCGCCGGGCACCTTGGGGCGCTGAGACCGCACATCGATGCGGGCCTGGTCAGCGAAGAGACGTTTTATGCCGAGATCGGCGAAATCGCTGCAGGATTGAAACCGGGGCGCGAGGCGGACAGCGAAACAATTCTGTTCTGGCACCGCGGCATGTCCACAAGCGATATCGCCCTTGGGGCAAAGATACTGGAGCGCGCCAGGGAACTGGGGATCGTTCAGAACCTGCTGTACCGGGATGCCTGACATGAAAACGCTAAGACTGGATGGCACGTCGCTGACGGTTGCGGATCTTGACCGGGCCGCGCATGGGAACTGGCAGCTGGACCTCGCCCCGGAAGGGCTTGCCAGAATGAGCCGGACACATGCGCTGGTCGCGCGGGCCATCGCAGGAAAAATCCCGGTTTACGGCGTGACAACCGGATTGGGCGCGCGGGCGACCGAGGTATTAGGTGCAGACGCACTTGCTGATTTTTCACTGCAGACGCTGCGGGGACGTGCCCATGCCATCGGCCCATTGGCCGCGCCCGAAGTGGTGCGGGCAGGTTTGATCGTCCGGCTGAACACGATGCTCGGCGGTTACAGCGCAGCCCGGCCCGAGGTCGCCCGGCATATTGCCACCTGCCTGAATGCGGGTCTTGTCCCGGTGACCGGCTCCCTTGGGTCAATTGGTGCGGCGGATCTGGTGCTGAATGCCGCAACCGGGCTGGCGCTGATCGGCGAAGGCGAGATGTATGCCGGCGATGGCAGCATCGGCCCCAGCGCCGAACTGATGCAAGCTCATGGGATTACGCCCTTAAAGCTGGCACCGCGCGACGGGCTGGCGCTGGCCAATCACTCCTGTGCAACCGCCGCCAGGGCCGCGCTGACCGTGTCCAAAGCCGCAACCGCCTTTGAAGCGGTGCAGACTTCTGCCGCGATGTCGATGGAAGGGTTCCGGGCGAATACCGGTCCTTTGGACGAAACCATTTTGTCCATTAAACCCCATCCCGGCCATCTGAAGGCAGCATCGGGCCTGCGCAACCGGCTGGCTGGCAGTGCGCTGTTTGAAACCGGCCAGGCCCGGCGCCTGCAGGATCCGCTGTCGTTTCGCAATGTTGCGCAGATCCATGGCACCGCCAAAACTGCGCTGGACCGGGCCATGGACTGCGTGCAAATCGAGATCAGCAGTGCCAGCGACAATCCGGTTGCCCTGGCCGAACGCGAGAAATTGGTGTCTTGCGGCGCCTATTTCACATCCGAGATTACCAGTGCTGCCGAAACCCTAAGCCGGTCGTTTGTCCCATTGGCCATGGCACAGCTTGCCCGCGCCGCCAAACTTCTGAACCCCGAATTCAGCGGCTTGCCCAGTTTTCTGGCAATGCCGGACAGCGCCTCCAACGGGTTCGCCCCGGTCATGAAGGTGGCCGAATCCCTGGTCGCCGAGATCGCGCATGCCGCCCAATCGATACCGGTTTGGCCCAGCGTGAATGCAAATGGAGTGGAAGATTGCCTGACAGGTTCCCCGGCAGCCGTCAGCGCGCTGGACAGGATCGCTGACAATGTCTTTCACCTGACGTCGATTGAATTACTGATTGCCTGCCAAGCGATAGAGCTTCGCAAGCTCAGCAGCAATTGCGGTGGGTTTCTCGCTGGTATGAACTATCAGGTCCGAAAGATCTCGCCCGCGCTGCGCGACGACCGGCCGCTTGCCAAAGATATCGAAAACCTGTCAGCCACCCTGAAAGAAAATCGCATCGCTTTCTGCCCCCCTGACGCAAGCGAATGAACACTTCAGATGCGGCGACCTGATTGCAAAGGCACGATCCGGCCGGCAATCAGCCCCGCCCAGGCGACACAGGTTTTTGGAGTGGTGACTTAAAACATGGCTGAAATCTGCGGGGGCCGCTTTTGCAATTACCCTCGCCGCGGCTGCGTGCAGCAAACGGTATAGTTGTTTTTTGAAGCCTGAAGCGCGGTAAGGAGTTATTGCCGCGCCTCATTTTTGATCAAGCCCCTACGCGAAAGTAAGGTCGATATTTTCGATATTTGCGATATCCAGTGCGATTGTCGAGAAGCTGTAGCTTGATACAACACCATTGGTGTCATCCGCATTTGCAGCCAGCGACATCAGATAAGCATCAACTTCGACTTGCATCGCAGCAAAGTCCGCAGCAGCCACCTGCACCTCAAGCGTATCGATACCTGACTGCCCGTCGATCAGATCGCGCACGCCATCCGCCTGGAAGTCGCGCCAGACAAAAACGTCATCGCCATCACCGCCAAAGGCCCTGTCTGCACCCTCACCGATACGGTTGATTTCATCATCGCCTTGGCCTGCAAAGATCAGCTCGTTTCCAACATTGCCGTCGATCGTGTCATTGCCGGCGCCCGCGAAAATGAAGTCGTCGCCCGGATTGGCACTGATGTCGTCATCACCGTCGCCGCCCAGAATCTGGTCATTGTCACCGCTGCCCGCGATCGTGTCATTGCCGCCGCCGCCGGAAATGAGGTCATTGCCGCGGTTGCCCGACAGATCGTCATCCCCTTCTCCGCCGATGATCGTGTCATCGCCAGCCGAACCTTGGATCGAGTCGTTGCCGCCCGCCCCGTTGATGCCATCATTGCCGCCGCGGCCAGCGATGGTGTCGCCGCCGCTGCCGCCGATGATGATGTCATCAAGGCCTGAGCCTTCGAAGGTTTCGCCCCCGTCGCCCAATATCACGGCGCCCGGCGCTGACGCGTCCGGAGCCGCAATATCGCCCAACAGAAGCTCGGCTGTCGCCATCCGGCCCTGGCTGTCAACAACGGTATAGCTCACAACGTCAAACCCGCCGGTTGCTTCCGCAGTGGCGGTGTAGGTGATCTGGCCGTCCGGCTCGACTGACGCCGTGCCAAACTGCCCGTCTGTAACAGACATGACAACCGGCGTGCCGGGGGCCTGACCCGGATTGTCGTTGGCCAGCACGTCAACACTCACGCTGCCGTTCAGTGCTGGCAGATCAGCGGTATCATCACTGGCCGAAAGGATCAGGGAGGAGATCAGAACGTCCTGATCGTCAAACTGCAGCAGTTCCACATCAATCAACAGGTCTTCACCATCCGGCCCCGTCACTGTGAGCGAACTTCCGTCCAGTGCATTCAGTGTGATCGTGTAATCCGCAGCCGCACCGCCGAAGATTGCGGTGTCGAAATCGAAACTGCCGTCGATCGTGTCATTGCCGGCGCCTCCGATGGCTGTGTCATTGCCCCGGCCCAGGTCGATGAAGTCATCGCCGCCGCGCGCATCAACCAGATCATTGCCGGAGAACCCGCGGAAATTGTCATCCGTGTCGCAGCCGATGAGCACATCATCTACCCCCGACTCGCCGAAGATGTTTCCGCAGGGGCGGATACCGGCATCGACATCGCTGGCAGCCTCGCCTTTGCCGATTTCGATTATCTCGACCTTGCCAGCGGCAGTAACATCGGAGTCGATTGTATCATCGCCTCCCTGATCCTGAGCGACGAAGCCGAAGCCGTCGACCTCAGCAAACAAGACTTCATAAGTGCCCGGCTCCAGGTCAGTGAACGCATAGAAGCCATCGGCATCCGTCGTCGTGGTGGAAACCTCGCCCGTATCAAGGTTCGTCAAAGTGACTTCTGCGTTGGCCACACCTGGTTCGCCATTGTCAGTATCACTGCCATCCGTGTCTTCGAAATACCGGCCTGAGAGCGAGCCGGGCTGCGGGTCGACAACACCCAGGTCGATATCAGTTTCCGTGTTCGCACCAACAGTGATCACACCCGACATGCCGTTTTCATCAACATCTGAATCGACCGCATCGTCCGAGCCGGCGTCCTGAATGGTGAATTCGGTGCCGTCAGGCGCCACACCCATGATCTTGTAATCACCGGCTTCAATTCCGTCGAACCGGTAGTTCCCATCGGCATCGGTGGTGGTGGTTGCCACGACAACGCCGCCGGCATCAAGCAGCTTGATCGTGACATCAGCCTTGCCAGGCTCCGGGACCACTTCTTGCTGGTCCTGGCCTTCAAGAACGATGTTATCGATGCGCACATATTCGTAGCCATCGCCCTTGGTCTTGATCGTGATGTCTTCCCCATTGCTGATGGCAACATCCTTGATGACATAGGTTGAAAAGCCGCCATCATTCGACCCGCCGCCGTCTGAATCGGCATCCAGCCGGATTGCTTCGACTAACTGACCATCCACTTTCAGCTTGATCTTGCTTTGGCCGTCGTTTTCATCCTGCACGCGTATCTTTACGTCGTAGACACCGGTTTTGCCGTCAAAGGTGGTGCACAGCGTGCCGTAGCACCCTGGATAAGCCAGCTTGACAAGCTCACCGCCGGACGCCTGGTTGCCGTCCACCGTCTTAAAGCCGCTCTTGTGCATATTCTCGGCTTCGATCTTGTAATCGCAACCTGGGATGGTGGTCACCTCCCCGTTAATGCCGTCGCAATCCAAATCGCAGAAAACGGTGCCTGAAATGGATCCCGTTTCAATTTTGTCACCCGCGCCAAGGCATTTGTAGTCAACCCAGTTACCTTTGACGCCGCAGGTCTTGACCACAGTCAATTCAACCCCGGCCGGGGGAACATCATTGTAGAAGGTGAAATAGTCTTCGCCCTGTCCCGGGGCGTCATGGCCTTCAATCTCGATTTCGATCAGGTAATAGGTATTGCCGTCCGAGCCTTTCAGGACGTGATAGCTTTCGGCATACATCTTCCCGCCTGCCGGTTCACCATCGACATAAGCGTTTTGGCCGTACCTGTCATCCGCGCGTTCGTTACTGTAATAGTCGCCTGACAAAAAATAGTCGTTGTCTTTTGTAGACAGGCATACCGTGGCGCTTGCCGGCATGCTGAAGGTGTCACCGTACCCAAAGCTGGATCCATTTCCTCCTTGATCCAAAAGATCTGCTTCGGTAAATGCAGTCCATTCGTAATTCCGGTAATTGTAGGTCACTTTCACTTCCCCCGATCAGGCGCAACTCGTTACAAAAAACGCCCCGGGGAAAGGCCCGGCTTCCAGGCCGTTTAAACGCATTCCGCAACACAGACTGCCCGCAAAACCGGGTTCGACGAAACCGGCTGCGGCTCTCACTGAGTAATGGAATTTGTTCATTTCGGCCAAGTACGGCTCGGTCTGTCCCCCGGCAGCGTGTTTTCCCAATTCTTGACCACCGGAAACAACACTTCGCTTCTGGCAGCCACCTTCTAAACTAAAGCGCAAATTTTTTTGTCAATGGGAGAAAGCACCCAACCGGTTGCGCAAAACAATGGAGCGTGCCTCCAAATGCGGCCGGAGCCTTGTCAAACATGCTTTAAAAACAACCTCTATCGCCGTAACAGACCGGTCTTCCAATCGCTGCCAAAGGTCAAAAAAAGAACACCGTAAAAGCGGATCCCAATCTGTTTTCCAGATTAAACTGGAATGGGAGAGGCGCGCCCGGCGGTTTCTGCCCCAGCAGCCGCTGGCAAGGAAACCGGTTTATACGTGCAAATGAGGGGCCAGAACCAGTGCTGCGCTGGCCCAGGCCTGCTGAAACGGCGCAACCGGAGGCGTTCCCCCTTCTTCCGCCGTCTCGATCGCCAGCATCGCCGCGCGCAGGCCGGACAGGCCCAGAACTGCCGCCGACCCTGCCAGCCGGTGCGCCTCTTTGCGCTGGTCATCGTCTAGAACCGCGCAATCCTGCAGCCCGTCCTGGAGCTGATTTACCTCGTCGCAAAAGGAAGCCAGAAAGCTGCGTGCCCGGTCTTGCCCAAGGGCTTCAAAAAACTGGTGGATGTCCGACTGCGTTCCGGGCAGCACCTTGACCCCGCTGCCTGCCCGGCGGTCTATCACTTCAGCCAGCTCAGCCTTGTTGGCCGGTTTGGTAAGAACTTCGGCAAACCCGGCATCCAGAATGCGGGCGTGGTCCTCCGCGGCGGCATGCGCGGTGAGCGCCACAATGTCGGTGCCCTCGGCCAGCTGCTGGGCGCGGATCCGGCGCAGCGCCTCGATCCCGTCCACCTGCGGCATGCTGATGTCCATCAGAATCAGATCGAACCGCCCCTCTTCTGCGGCCTGCACAGCCTCGGCACCGCCCGGCACAGCCGTCACCTGATGTCCCTCCTGGCGCAGCATCGTGGCCAGAAGCTCCCGGTTGATGTCGTTATCCTCGGCGATCAGCAGACGGCAGGCGCCGTTCCGGCAGGGTTTGTCCTGTGCTGCCTGGCGCGGCGGCGCCTTGGCCGCCGGTAACGCCAGTGAGATGGTGAAAAGGCTGCCCTCACCCAGCTCGCTTTCGCATGCAATCGTACCGCCCATGGCCTGCACCAGGCGCTTGGTGATTGCCAGTCCCAGTCCCGTGCCCTCGCTGCCACGGCCATAGCTGGAATCCAGAGTGATAAAATCTTCGAAAATCCGGTCAAGGTCGCCAGGCGAGATGCCTTGGCCGGTGTCCGCGACATGGAATTCCACCGTTTCCCCGTCCGGCAGCCGCATTACATCCACACTCACCGCGCCATCGCTGGTGAACTTCAAAGCATTGCCAATCAGGTTCAAAAGCACCTGCTGCACAGCCCGCGGCCGCCCGGCCACCACCGGCTTGCCGCCCAGGCTGCAGTGCAGAGACAGATCGATCCCCCTGCCCTTGGCGCTGGCCTGCTGGCTTTCAATCAGACCGCTGATCAGCTCCTCCAGATCAAAGATCCGCCGTTTCTCAGTTTCGGCGCCGGCCTCCAGCCGCGACAGCTCCAGCACGTCATTCACATGCTGCAGCAGCAAGCCGCCCGAAACCCGCATCGCCTGCAAGTAGCGGCGCTGCTCCGGTGTCGGTCCGGTTCCCTCGATCAGATCGATAGCCCCCAGAACCCCGGTCAGCGGGGTGCGCATCTCGTGGCTCATCACCGTCAGCAGGTTTTGCTTGGCGCGCTCGCCGGCCAGTGCGTCGTCCCGCGCCCGCCGCAATTCCTCTTCCGCAGCGATCCGCTCGGAGATGTCGCGCAGGAAGCCAACAAAGACCAGTTCGTTTCCCGACTGGCTGACCGACACAGACAGCTCTACCGGGAACAGCTCGCCGGACTTACGCCGCGCTTCCAGCTGCAGCCGGCCTTTGCCGGCCACCTGCGCCTCACCGGTTTGCAGAAACCGTTTCATGCCGGCCTGATGCGCCTCCTGCAGGTGGTCCGGCACAATCAGGCTGACCATCTGCTGGCCCATGGCCTCAGCCTTGCTGTAGCCGAACACCGTTTCCGCCGCCCCGTTGAAGGCAAGAATGCTGCCGTCCGCACCAACCACCAGGATCGCATCCAGCGAGGAGGCAATCATCGCCTCCATCCGCGCGGCAGAGCGGCTGCGCTCCGCTGCCAGCCTGCGGCCTTTGCGGTAGAGCCGCCCAAGCAGCAGCGCCGCCAGCGCCAGCGCCAGCACCAGGGCCAGCACCACCCAGCCCAGACGCGTCAGGATGGTGAACAGTTTCAGCCGCTTATCCTTGGAATCCTCCACCTGCAGCACGACACCAAACAACGCAAGTTCACGCACATCACCGCTGTTTTGCGCCAGCTCGGCGGCAAGCTCCGGCAGGCTGTCCAGCAACGGCCGGCTGCCACTGTCAATAACCGCCGCCATGCGGTCCAGCCGGTCCTGCATCTGCTGCAGCAGGGCTGCACCTGCCGGGCTTTGGCGCAAATCCTCAA
Organism: Leisingera sp. NJS204; assembly: GCF_004123675.1. Lineage (NCBI taxonomy): Bacteria > Pseudomonadati > Pseudomonadota > Alphaproteobacteria > Rhodobacterales > Roseobacteraceae > Leisingera > Leisingera sp. NJS204. The sequence goes on from NZ_CP035417.1 coordinate 2,325,309, forward strand.
ACAGCGGGCTTTCGCGGAACGTGGCAATCCGGCTGTAGTAAACATCGAACTGGCGCCGCAGGCGGCGCAGATCCCCAGGCGCGCTGGCCGTCAGAACCGCCGCCTCCAGCTTGAGATGCTCAACTTCGGCCTGGGACAGGTTCCATTGCATATTGTCTGTTGCCGCGGTCGACAGCCCGCCCAGCTGCTGCAGCACCTGATGCCCGAGCCGCACAGACTGCGCAGCCAGCGCTGCTGCAATTGCCAGCACCAGCGCTAAAACCCAGCGCGGCATCGTTGGAAATCCGCGCAGCATCACCTGACTGCTCCCTGCCTGCCATTCACGGCTGAATTACGATCCGGTCCAGTTGCCAAATACTGCGCGAAAAGACTTCTTCGGTGCGGTAGGCCGGGTTGCTGTCATAAGGATACACCACCCATAGCGGCCCCTTGTTGCGCAAGGACATTTCCGCGCCGTTACGCTCAAAGGCGACAATCGGGCCACCGTCAACCGCATCCGCAACAGGGATTTCCACCGCATAGTCATTCACCGCATACGCTACAAGCCGCCCGCTGCTGACATCCATCCGCCCGACCAGAACAGCCAGCGGCACGCCGGTGAACTGCTGCGGCCCGGTGGTCCAGATGGTCTCCGTCTCAAAGGTGACCGGAGCCAGCGCACGCAGATCCTCAATCGTGTACTGCGCTGCAGGTTCCGCCGCGCCCTCCACTCCGACCGACAGCAGCACCGGTTGCGCTTCATCCGCAAAAACTGCGGCTGCGCACGCCATGACTGCAAGCGAAGCCAAGGCCGCGACCTGCGAAATCAATCCTCTCATTCCAGCACTCCTCATTTGATGCCGTTTCCGTAACAGCCAGGCTAAGCATGGCACATCCGCTCCGCCCGAAAACCGGCACCTGAGGATAGGTTCATGACCTTTCGTATAGGGTGCACAACCGCCAGAGTAGCGCCATCAACCCTAATGTTGGCTTACCAGAGGCCGTCGGAACGTCGTAATATCGGTAAAATTTCCAGTACTCGCACAGGAGCAGCAGCAGATGTTCACACCCCAGACCAGTCCGCAATCCAAGGTTGACAGTTTTGAAACCCTTGTCGCTGTAGACTGGGACCGGGAAATAAAGAACAGGTCTAGTGGCTACATGCGCATTTTGCTGGCAGACGATCATGATATGGTCCGCGAAACAATCTCCGCCTACCTCAAATCCGAGGGCGGTGCTGAGGTCGCTTTGGCGACTGATCTGCCTGGTGCGATCGCGCAGATTTGCGAACTGGGCCCCTACGACCTGGTGCTTCTTGACTTCAATATGCCCGGCATGATGGGGCTCGACGGCCTGGCCAAGGCGCTGGAGGCCAATGGCGGCAAGGGCGTGGCCATACTGTCCGGCAGCGCGCCCGCCCGCACCGCGCAGGAGGCCCTGGATGCCGGCGCCATCGGCTTCATCCCCAAGACCATGGGCGCGCAGTCACTGCTCAATGCCGTGCGCTTCATGAGCGCGGGAGAGATCTATGTGCCTGTAGATCTGATGCGCGAAGACGCCTCGGCAAAAACCCATCCGCTGGCCGAAAAACTCAGCCCGCGTGAACTGGAAGTGCTGAACGGGTTATGCCGCGGCCTGTCGAACAAGGAAATCGCCCGCGAGCTGGAGCTGCAGGAAGTGACGATCAAACTGCATGTGCGCACGCTTTGCCGCAAGCTGGAGGCCAAAAACCGGACCCAGGCCGCGCTGACCGCCAAGGCGGCCGGGCTGTTCTGAGCCGGCCTGCCTGACAGCGCCCCTGTCGACCCTTATTCACTCCATTTCCGCCGGCAGTGCCGCATAGCCGCGAAAGCGGATTCGCCCGCCCGGCACCCGGCCGGGCAACAGGCGATAGCCCGGGAAACGGTGCAGCAGGCGTTCAATGGCGATCCTCCCCTCCAGCCGCGCCAGCGTCAGCCCGACGCAGACATGCGGCCCGCCGGCAAAGGCCAGATGCCGGTTCGGCGTCCGGTTAACATCAAAGACACCCGGCTTTTCAAACACCTCCGGATCGCGGTTCGCCGCCCCGATCAGCAGATGCAAGTTGGTCCCCGCAGAGACTTTCAGTCCGCCGAATTCCACATCCGCTGTGGTTTCCCGGTTGCCCAGCTGATTGGGCGACCGAAAGCGCAGAACCTCCTCGATGGCAGGTTTGATCAGCTCCGGCTGCTCCAGCAGCCGCTGCTTTTGGTCCGGATGGTCATTCAGCAGCGCCAACCCGTTGCCGATCAGATTGGTGGTGGTCTCGTGACCTGCATTCAGTATAAAGATGCAATTCTGGATCAGCTCAACCTCGCTGAGGGCGCTATCCGCCCCCTCGCCGTTGATCAGCCGTGTCAGCACGTCGGTGTCAATGTCCCCTGGTTTGGCCCGCCGCCGGGCGATCAAATCCTGCAGGTAGGCCTTGAACTCCTCCACCGCCCGGTGCCCTGCGGCCAGCTGATCAGCATTCAGCGCTGGCTCCAGCGCGCCCAGGATGGCCAGCGACCAGTCACGTAGCGGCGCCCGCTCCGCCATCGGCACGTCCAGCAGATTGCCGATAATCTGGATCGGAATGGAGGCGGCAAAATCCTCGATCAGGTCCACATTGGCTGCGCCCGCCATTCTGTCCAGCAAGCGGTCAACCGTCTCAACCAGCCCCGGTTCCATCCTGGCAATTGCCCGCGGCGTCAGCGCCGAGGTCATGATCCTGCGCACCCGCGTATGCAGCGGCGGATCGGAAAACACTAGCGAAGTGGTGTGATGCTCAAACAATGGCGAACCCGCGCCGAATTTTGGCGCAAAAGCTTTCTTCTTGTCCGAGGAAAACAGCGTGGTGTCCCGGTAAACCCTGTCCAGATCGGCATGGCGGCAGACCAGCAGTGACCCATCCGGCTGCGGCAGCACCGGCGCCTCGCGCAGCAAAGCATCGTAAATGGGAAAGGGATCCTCCAGAAAACCCTCAGGCGGGTTCGCCAGATTAAACTCCTCAATATTCACAGATACTTGCTCTCCGCTGCTCATCCGACACCCTCCCGCTGGCCATTCCGGTCAGGGTTTCTGCAGGAAATGCGACTGTCAATCCGCCATTGCGGCAAGAAACCCAGCGTCAGTACGATGCCCCGCAATATACGGCGACGCCCGATTACAGCGTGACAACGGCACCGGGAACAGGTAGAAACAAAACATGAACACACCAATTTCTTCCATCCGAAACCTTGGCCCCGCGTATGAGGAAGCCTGCCACCGGGCCGGCATTTCGTCCGCCGAGGATTTGCGTGCCATCGGCGCTGACGCGGCCTATGCCAAACTTCTGAAAACCGGTACCCGGCCGCATTTCATCGGCTACTACGTGCTGGTGATGGCGCTGCAGGGGCGGCCTTGGAATGATTGCAAAGGCAAGGAAAAAGAAGAGCTTCGCCAGCGCTTTGACGAGATCAAGGCCAGCAGCATTGACACCCATCAAGCAGCATTCGAGGCAACCTTGGACATGATCGGCGTTGTCGCGCGCAAATAGCTGGATGGAACCAAATGGGGTATCCGGGGGTTGGTTCATCAACGGGACATTAACCAAAGGAGATCCTCGATGGACCTGATCCGGATTATTTTTGCAGTCATTCTGCCGCCGCTTGGCGTGTTTCTGCAGGTCGGCCTGGGCAAGCATTTCTGGCTCAACATCCTGCTGACGATCCTCGGCTATATTCCGGGCATCGTGCACGCTGTGTGGATTATCGCGAAGACGCCTGAACATGCCTGACACCGCGCATCACGAAGACCGCCTACAATCATTGCAGCGCCTGGCACACCGCATGGACCGGGCATTCCGCATTCCCTTAATCGGAACGCGGATCGGCTGGGACAGCATTCTGGGTCTCATCCCGGGCGTGGGCGACGCGGTGGCGCTGCTGCCTGCGGGCTATATCCTGCTCTCGGGACACCGCATGGGTGCTTCAAAAGGAACGCTGGCGCGCATGGCCGCCAACATCGGCATTGATGCGCTTGTTGGCACGATCCCGCTGGCCGGCGATCTTTTCGACATTGGCTGGAAGGCCAATACCCGCAACGTCGCCCTGCTGCGCCGCCACTTGGAACAATCAGCCGCGCAGGATGAGCCGTTGGCGAAACGTCTTGCGCGGCGCGGCTTTTCCACCCTGGTTGCGCCCAAGGACTTGGCTGCCTTCAGCCGCTTCGCCACGCGGAAACGGCCCCGCAGACCGCGCAACCGGCAGCACAGCGGGCTTAGAACCGCTTTCTCCAACTCATAAAAAAACCGCGCCAGTCGCCCGGCGCGGCCTTCAGTCATCGCTAAGCCTGCGGCTTAGCCGACCAGCTCGAGGCCGGAGAAGAAATAGGCGATCTCGACAGCGGCGGTTTCCGGTGCGTCGGAACCGTGCACGGAGTTTTCGCCAACCGATTCAGCAAATTCGGCGCGAATGGTGCCGGCCGCGGCGTCCGCCGGGTTGGTGGCGCCCATCACTTCGCGGTTTTTGGCAATGGCGTTTTCGCCTTCCAGAACCTGCGCGACGATCGGAGCGGAGGCCATGAATTCGCACAGTTCGTCGTAGAAGGGACGCTCGGCGTGCACTTTGTAGAACTCGCCTGCCTGGGCTTTGGTCAGGTGAATGCGCTTTTGCGCCACAACGCGCAGGCCGGCTTCTTCGAATTTGGCGTTGATTGCGCCGGTCAGATTGCGGCGGGTTGCGTCGGGCTTGATGATCGAGAAAGTGCGTTCCAGTGCCATGGGGCAGACTCCTGTGCTGAAAAGCCGGACATCATGCCCGGCCCGTTACGAATTGCCGCCCCGATAGCATGGCTCTGTGACAGGATAAAGAGGGGATTACGCAGCTTTGACGCAGCAGCAAGGGCGGCGCGCAGCCCGTTGGCTTTGCCTCCTGAGCCTGCGCCGGTCTTGCCGCGCATCTGCAATAAGCCGGCCACAGCCAGCCACGTCCGGCACCCGCACATGGCCTGCCCCATTGACAAGGGCCAGACAGTACCCCAGTGCAAGGCCCATGTTACGTATCAGCGATATATCCTATGCGGTCGAAGGCCGTCTTTTGTTCGATGGCGCCAGCGCCACGATCCCCACTGGCCACAAGGTTGGATTGGTCGGCCGCAACGGCACCGGCAAAACCACGCTGTTCCGGCTGATCCGCAATGAGCTGTCGCTGGAATCCGGCGCCATTTCACTGCCCAGCAAAGCGCGGATCGGCGGCATTGCCCAGGAAGCGCCATCCTCCAACGTGTCGCTGATCGATACGGTGCTTGCCGCGGACACTGAACGCGCCGAATTGATGGCCGAGTCCGAGACCGCGCAGGATCCCGGACGGATTGCCGAAATTCAAACCCGGCTTTCAGATATCGACGCATGGTCGGCCGAGGCACGTGCCGCTGCCATCCTCAAAGGTCTCGGGTTTGATTTTGCCGCCCAGCAACGCCCTTGCTCCGACTATTCGGGCGGCTGGCGGATGCGGGTGGCCCTGGCTGCGGTGCTGTTTTCACAGCCTGACCTCTTGCTGCTGGACGAACCTACCAACTACCTGGACCTTGAGGGCGCGCTGTGGCTTGAGGCCTATCTGGTCAAATACCCGCACACCGTGATCATCATCAGCCACGACCGCGAGCTGCTGAACCGCTCGGTGAACGGCATTCTGCACCTCGAAGAGCTGGGCCTGACCTATTACTCCGGCAACTATGACCAGTTCGCCCGTCAGCGCGCCGCCAACCGGGCCAATCAGGCCGCACAGGCCAAGAAACAGGACGCCCGCCGCGCCCATCTGCAGGCCTTTGTCGACCGGTTCAAGGCCAAGGCGAGCAAAGCCAAACAGGCGCAAAGCCGGGTCAAGATGCTGGAGAAGATGGAGACCATCCGCGCACCCGAAGACGCCGCGCGCACCGTTTTCACCTTCCCCGAACCCGAGGAGCTGTCGCCGCCGATCATCGCGACCGAGGGCGCCTCGGTCGGCTATGACGGCACCCCGATCCTCAGTCGGCTGGATCTGCGCATTGATCAGGACGACCGTATCGCGCTGCTTGGCAAGAACGGAGAGGGCAAATCCACCCTGTCCAAAATGCTGTCAGGCCGTCTGGATGTGATGGCCGGCAAGATGACCCAGTCCGGCAAGCTGCGGATCGGTTTTTTTGCCCAGCACCAGGTGGATGAGCTGCACATTGACGAAACGCCGCTGCAGCATTTGCAGCGCGAACGCCCGAACGAAGGCCAGGCCCGCCTGCGCGCCCGGCTGGCCGGGTTCGGACTGGGGTCGGATCAGGCTGATACCGAGGTCGGCCGTCTCTCCGGCGGGCAGAAGGCGCGGCTGTCGCTGCTGCTGGCCACCCTGCCCGCTCCGCATCTGCTGATCCTCGATGAACCGACCAACCACCTGGACATCGAAAGCCGCGAGGCGCTGGTCGAAGCGCTGACCGCCTATTCCGGCGCGGTCATTCTGGTCAGCCATGACATGCACCTCCTTAGCCTGGTCGCGGACCGGCTGTGGCTGGTGTCCGGCGGCACAGTGAAACCGTTTGAGGGCGATCTGCCGGCCTACCGCGATCTGCTGCTGACGCGCGACAAACCCGCAGGCAAATCCAAGACCAAGGCCAAGGCCGAAAAACCAAAGCGCCCCAGCCGCGAAGCCATTCAGGCCCTGCGCGCCGAGGTCCGCAAAGGTGAGGCGCGCCTGGAAAAAGTCAGCGAAATGCGCGACAAGCTGGCCAAAAAACTGGCAGACCCTGCTCTTTATGACGATGGACGCAAAGACGAAGCCATTGTCTGGCAGCGCAAATATGCCGAAGTCATGGAAGCCCAGGACCGCGCCGAGGAGCTGTGGCTGAAAGCGGTGGAGAAACTGGAAAAAGCAGAGGCGCAATGATCGACACGGCCTTTCTGATCACCTCATTTGTCACGTTGTTTGTCATCGTTGACCCGATTGGGCTGACACCGATCTTTCTGGCGCTGACACAGGGCATGACGCCCGCACAGCGGCGTGCGATTGCCCTGCGTTCGACCATCACCGCAGCAATTCTGCTTGCGCTGTTTACGGCACTTGGCGAAGCGGTGCTTGGCTTTGCAGGCATTTCCATGGCTGCCTTCCGCATTGCCGGGGGTGTGCTGTTGTTCCTCACTGCGCTTGATATGCTGTTTGAACGCCGCAACAAGCGGCGCGAAGACCGCAGCGAAGAGGATGATTTTGACGACCCGTCCATCTTCCCGCTGGCGATCCCGCTGATTGCAGGCCCCGGCTCCATCGCCACTGTCATCCTGCTGGCGGGGCAGCAGCCTGGCATTGCAGGCTTTGCCATGGTGATGGGCGTGGTGGTCGCAGTGCTGGCGATCCTCTTGGTGATGTGCCTGTTTTCCGGCCTGTTCGAACGCTTGCTGGGCAAGACCGGCATCACCGTTGTGACCCGCCTTCTGGGCATGCTGCTGGCGGCGCTTTCTGTCCAGTTCGTGCTCGACGGACTGCGCGCTTTTGGATTTGCAGGCTAGCATAACGCCCCGGCCCGCCTACATTATATTCAGGAGGTGCGCAGATGGGCGAGTTTGAGATCGGGCGGGTTATCTATCTGGTTGTCCTGCTGGTTGCAGTGGGATCCTGGGTCTTTGTGCAGAACCGCCAATCCATCGGCAAGACACTGCAGATGTTTGCGGTCTGGGGATTTATCTTCCTTGGTGTGATCGCCTCTTACGGGCTGTGGGAGGACATTCGCCAAACCGTGCGCCCGCAGCAAAGCGTGGCGGTGGAGGCCGGACGGGTCGAAGTGCCGCGCGCGCCGGACGGGCATTATTATCTGACCCTTGAGGTGAACGGCGCTGCCGTCCCGTTCCTGGTAGACACCGGCGCCAGCGAAGTCGTGCTGAACGCGCGCGATGCAGAGCGTGCCGGCATTGACACCGGCAGCCTCGCCTATCTCGGCCGCGCCCGCACCGCCAATGGTGAGGTGCGCACAGCCTCGGTCTGGATCGAAGAAATGTCGCTGGGCGGCATCACCGACACGGATGTGCGTGTTTGGGTTAACCAGGGCGAGCTGGAGCAATCCCTTTTGGGCATGGGCTATCTGCAGCGCTGGTCCAGCATCGAAATCCGCAATGGCGCATTGGTGCTGACCCGCTGATCATGCGCCTTGCGGCGCAGGCCTCCGGCAGGGGTATTTCGAACCAGAAAGAAGCCAAGGCACCTTTCTTCCTTTGGCCAAGAGGGGCAGCGCCGCTGCGCTGCGATCACCCTTTGTCCGGAACCGGCAGAATGAAGCCGTTGATCGGATAGACCCGCCCGTAGGCCCCCGGATTGCTTTCCAAGCGAACGGCGGACCAGTCGTTTGCTGCAGACACGTCAATTACCGCCATGCCCAGCGACACCTTGTTGCGGCGCCAGTTGGCGTGATTGATCCGGATCCGGCGCGAATCCTCCACCTTGGAGACCACTGCCACATGGCCCAGCGGATTGGAGCGGGTCGCCCGGAACGCCATCACCGCGCCGGTTTGCGGCTGCTGGCCGCGGCTGAACTGTCCTTTGGCCTGTGCCCACCAGGTTTTGGCATTGCCGAAAATCTCAATCCCGCTGGCATTGCGGGCAAAGGGCACGCACCAGACACGGCTCCCTCTGGATTGCAAAGACTGGACTTCCTGAACCGCGTATTCCAGACGCGCGGCCTCAGCCTCGGCCCGGGCCACCGATCCGCCTTGAATATCACCGCAATTGGCAAGGAACAGCAGCCCAGCCCCAACAATCGGCAGCAGCCGCGCCCGACGGAACGCATGTGATACTTTCATCTGTCCCCCAGTGTCCTGGTCTTTTGTTCTGATCTTTTGACCCGGAGGATTACTGCGGCAGCGCCTTTTGCGCGAGCATTTCCTGCCAAGCTGAAACAAATCTGAAGGATATTGGCAAAATCCCGCCGATACCGCGGGTTAACAGGCCGGTTTCCCGGCCTATTTCTCGGCCTTCTTCTCCCAACGCCCGCCCTCTTCGGACCAGTATTGGGCGGAACAGCCAGCATCTGTCAGTGACTTCCACTGGCTGCGGGCGTGCTGCACAGCTTGCGGATCTGTGCCGTCGAACAGAATACAGACACGGCTCAGCGCCTGCACCTCATCGGCGCTGACTGCGGCGCCCTCCACCGCCATCACACAGTCCGGGGTATTGGCGGCCTCAGGCCCGGCGGTAAGCAGAACCGGCTGCAGCGCGTCGTGGGGGCCGCCCGCCAGGCCATGGGGCAGAAAGCTGTCCTCTGCCCCCAGCCACAGACGGTCATCCAGCCAGGCCATGCGCTCGGGGTCGCGCCCGCGCACCGCAATGCGCCAGCCCGCCCCGCGCGCCTTGTCCAGAAGGACCGGCAAGGTCTCCTCCAGCGGCCTGCGCGTCAGATGATAGAAATAGGCAGCCCCCATGAACGCTTATTCCGCCTCGAACTTATCCGCGACCAGACGGTTCAGCGCCATCACGCCCCAACCGGTGGCGCCTTTGGGCGCATAGTCCGTGTCCGCCTTGACCGAGGCCACACCGGCAATGTCCAGATGGATCCAGGGCATATCGTCCTTGATGAACCGCTGCAGGAACTGCGCTGCGGTGATGGAGCCCGCCGGGCGTCCGCCGATGTTTTTCATATCGGCAATCCGCGATTTCAGTTGTTCGTCATAGGCCTTGCCCAACGGCATCCGCCAGGCGCCTTCATCCTCGGAGCGCGCGGCCTTCAGGAAGGCATTGCACAGATCGTCATCGTTGGAGAATACGCCGGCATTTTCATGCCCGAGGCCAATAATGATCGCGCCGGTCAGGGTCGCCAGATCGATAACACCCGCAGGTTTGAACCGCTCCTGCGCGTACCACAGCACATCACACAGAACCAGACGGCCCTCGGCGTCGGTGTTGATGATCTCAACCGTGTCGCCCTTCATCGACTTCACCACATCGCCCGGACGGGTGGCATTGCCCGAGGGCATGTTTTCCACAAGGCCGACCAGCCCGACCACATTGGCCTGGGCTTTGCGCAGCGCCAAGGCCTTCATCGTGCCGGCTACAACGCCCGCGCCGCCCATGTCCATGGTCATGTCTTCCATGCCGCCCGCAGGCTTCAGCGAGATGCCGCCGGTATCAAACACCACGCCCTTGCCGACCAGCGCCAGCGGGGCTGCGTCCTTGGCGCCGCCTTTCCAGTGCATCACCGCCACTTTGGAGGGGCTGTCAGAACCTTGGCCAACACACAACAGCGTGCGCATGCCCAGCTTTTCCAGGTCCGCCTCTTCCAGGACCTCAACCTCAAGGCCGATCTCACTCATTTCTTCGATGCGGCGGGCGAATTCGGTGGTGGTCAGCACATTGGCAGGCTCATTGACCAGATCCCGGGTCATGTGAACGCCTTCGGCCACCGCCAGCAACGGTGCGCAGGCGGTCTCCAGATCGGACGGCATCTTGGAAGCGATCACCACCTCGCCTTCAGGCTTGTCTTCGGCGGGGGTCTTATGGTCATCAAAGCCATAGTCGCGCAGCGCCAGCCCCATGGTGAGGTCAGCAGCCTTGTTCATGCTGCCGGCCATCACCGTCAGCCGCTTGCCCGCTGCCGCCTTGGCCAGTTTTGCACCCGCTTGGCGTGCCTCTACCGGAGTCAGCTTGCGCGGCAGAACCAGCACATCCAGTGCCTCGGCCTGCATGCCTGCGGGCCAGCGGAGCGACACCACATCCCCCGCCTTGGCCTTCTTGAAGCCATCCGATTCGATCAGCCGGGCAATTGCGCCCTTGCTCAGCCGGTTGGCGGTGCGCGCGGCCTGATCCATGCTGCCCTCGGGCGTGACCATCACCGCCACACGGCCGGTCATTTCCGGCAGCGCCTTGGGGTCGTATTCGGCAAATCGGATCGGGGTAAGGCTGCTCATTCTCGCGCGCTCCTGCTGGTTTCATATGGTTCTTGGCATAAGAGGTATCCTGCGCAGGGGCGCTTGGCCAGACCCGGCTTTGCGCCCGCTGCGGCCGCGATCTGCCGCCGAATGAGGCGCCTTGCGAGAATGCAGTTTTCCCCGCCCGGCAAATCCACTAATGTCGCGCAAAATCACAATGGTCTGGGGGGATCGGGTGTCACGCTACGACAGATACGTGCTGTCACAATATCTGCTCTTCTTCGGCTTTTTTGCGCTGATTCTGGTGGCCGTGTTCTGGGTCAACCGGGCTGTCGTGCTGTTTGACCGGCTGATCGGCAACGGGCAGTCTGCTTTGGTATTCCTTGAGTTCACCGCGCTCACCCTGCCGAACCTCATCCGCATGGTGCTGCCGATTGCCGCCTTTGGCGCCTCGGTTTGGGTCACCAACCGGCTGAACAGCGAAAGCGAGCTGACAGTGCTGCGCGCCACCGGCACCAGCCCCTGGCAGATGGCGCGGCCGGCCCTCGCATTCGGCGTCATCACGGCACTGATGATGTCGGCGCTGACCCACTATCTGCTGCCGGCGTCGATCAGCCAGTTGGAAGTCCGTGAAAGCGAAGTCTCCCGCAACATCACCGCCAAGCTGCTGAGCGAGGGCGATTTCCTGCACCCGGCAGACGGTGTTACCTTCTATATCCGCCAGATCGACCCGGACGGCACCCTGCACGACGTCTTCCTGTCTGACCGCCGCGACCCGGCGACCACGGTGACCTATACCGGCGCCCGCGCCTTTCTGGTACGCGACGAAGGCAGCGCGCATCTGATCATGGTAGAAGGCATGGCGCAGCGGCTGGACAATCAGACGCAACGGCTTTCGACCACGTTCTTCTCGGATTTTTCGTATGATATCAGCGCACTGGCCCGGAAGTCTGAAAACCAGTCGCGCAACATCCGTGCGATCCCAAGCCTGGAGCTGATGACAAGCACCCAGGCCATCACCCGCAGCGATGGCTACTCCGCAGGCGCCCAGGCCGAGGAACTGCACCTGCGCTTTGCCCGTGCCCTGGTCTGTGTGGCCGTCGCCCTGATCGGGTTTTCCGCGCTGATGCTAGGAACATTCTCGCGGTTCGGCGTGTGGCGGCAAGCTTTCCTCGCCTTTGTTGTACTGATCTTTGTCGAGGGCTTGCGCGGAGTTGTCTCGGAGCCGGTTTTGCAAAACCCCAGCCTGTGGCCGCTGATTTACCTGCCGACCTTGCTGGGGCTTTTGGTGGCGCTGATCTTCCTGATTTTGTCAGTCCGGCCCAAACGGACCCGGGCGGAGGCGCCCGCATGAAGCTTGATCTCTATTATGCGCGCCGCTTTCTGCAGTGGTTCCTGGTGATTGTTGCGGTGCTGATGACACTGGTGGTGCTGATCGACCTGAACGAACAGGTCCGCCGGTTTGAGGCGATCGACCTCAGCCTGCCGCAATTGCTTGGCCTGACCCTGCTGAACGTTCCGGCCGCCCTCAGCGAGTTCCTGCCGCTGATCATGATCCTGTCGACCATCGTGCTGTTTGTCGGCCTTGCCCGCAGCAGCGAGCTGGTGGTGACCCGCGCCATCGGCCGGTCCGGCATCCGCGCGCTGGCGGCACCGGTGCTGGTGGCCGCGGCAATCGGCGCCTTGGCGGTCACCATGCTCAACCCGATCGCCTCGGCCACCGCCAACCGCTATCAGGACCTGGCCGAGACCTATCACAACGGCGGGCCGTCGGCGCTGTCGCTGTCCGGCGAAGGCCTGTGGCTGCGCCAGGGCGGCGCCAGGGGCCAGTCGGTCATCCACGCCAAAGGCTACAGCGGCGACGCGGCGGATATCACTTTGCTTGACGTGTCGATCCACGCCTATACCAGTGCCGGCGGCCTGGTCCGCCGCATCATTGCCGACAGCGCCCGGCTGGAGGGCAGCAACTGGATCCTGTCCAATGCCAAAACCTGGCCGCTGGCAGCCGGCATCAACCCCGATTCCAACGCCGCCCGGCATGACGAGCTGCATTTGCCCACAACACTGACCACCGACCGGATCCGCGATACCCTGGGCACGGCCAGCGGCATCTCGATCTACGATCTGCCCTCCACAATCCGCGAATTGTCTGCCGCAGGTTTTACCACCAAACGCTACGAGGTCCGCTATCAGGCGGAACTGGCCCGCCCCCTGTTTCTTATCGCCATGGTTCTGGTCGGTGCCTCCTTCACCATGCGGCACGCGCGCTTTGGCGGCACCGGCCTGGCGGTGCTGATGGCGGTCCTTTTGGGATTCGGGCTTTATTTCATCCGCAATTTCGCGCAAATCCTTGGCGAGAACGGGCAAATCCCTGTGGCCCTGGCCGCTTGGGCGCCGCCCGCCGCCGCGATACTTTTGACCTTGGGACTGCTTCTCCATGCCGAAGACGGGTAAATTGCGCCGCGCACTGCTTCTTTCGGCTGTGCTGCCCTGGCTCGCCCTGACAGCCCCGGCGCCGCAGGCGCAGACCGCGGCGCTGCCTGATCCGGCGCAGCCCGCGATGCTGGTTGCAGATCAGGTCTTCATCACCCCTGACCGCACCCTGGTGGCCGAAGGCAATGTCGAGGCGTTTCAAGGCGATATCCGGCTGCGCGCGCAAAAGATAACGTTTGATCAGACCACCGGCACCCTGCAGATCGAAGGCCCGATCCGCATCGACCAGCAAGGCGATATCACCATACTGGCCACCGCTGGCGAGCTGGACCGAGACCTGCGCAACGGATTGCTGACCGGCGCCCGCATGGTGTTCCAGCAGCAGCTGCAGCTGGCCTCGCTTCAAATGACCCGGGTCAGCGGCCGCTACACACAGCTGTACAAGACCGCCGTCACCTCCTGCCACGTCTGCGAGGATGGACGCCCGCCGCTCTGGCAGATCCGGGCTGAGCGGGTGACCCACGACCAGCAGGCACGCCAGCTCTATTTCGAAAGCGCCCAGCTGCGGGTGCTGGACGTGCCGGTGTTCTATTTTCCGGCGATCCGCCTGCCTGATCCTTCACTGGAGCGGGCCAGCGGATTTCTGGTGCCTTCGATACGCTCCACGTCGAATCTCGGCACCGGGGTCAAGGCGCCCTATTTCTTCACGCTTGGCCCGCACCGCGACCTGACGCTGGCGCCCTATATCTCGTCCAGCACCCAGACGCTGGACGTCCGCTACCGCCAGGCCTTCCGCCGCGGCAGGATCGAATTCAACGGGGCCTACACCCGCGACGATCTGTTTTCCGGCGAAGACCGCGGCTACATCTTTGGCGAAGGCCAGTTCGATCTGCCGCGGGACTTCCGCTTCACCTTTGATGTCAAAGCGGTCTCGGACGACGCCTATCTCGAGGACTACGGCCTGCCGGAACTGGACCGTTTGCGGTCGGAGGCGGTGCTGTCCCGCGCCAAACGCGACAGCCTGTTCCGCGCCTCCCTGACCCATTACAAAACCCTGCGTACCAGCGAAGAGCAGGCAAACATTCCTTCTGGAATCGCGGAAGCCTTCTATCAGACCCGCCATCATCCCGCCCTCACCGGCGGCGAGCTGCGGCTGACCCTGCAGGGCCATGGCCACCGCCGCAGCTCCAGCATCGACGGCACCGCCACTGACAGCAACGGGCGTGACCTTGCGCGGCTCACTGCCGACATCGACTGGCGCCGCAGCTGGCGCCTGGGCTATGGCATCCTGGCGGAATGGGAGCTCGGCGCCGCAGCAGACGCCTTCCGCGCTTATGACGACAGTTTCTTCAACGAAGAGGTCACCCGCCTGACGCCGCGCACCGCGCTGACCCTGCGTCTGCCGATGAGCCGCCGCGAGGCTGGCGGCGCCACCCAGTACCTGGAGCCGATCCTGCAGCTGGGCTGGCGCGACGAGGGCGGCGGCAGCGTGGTCACCGAGGAAAGTCGCTTTGTAGAGTTTGACCAGGGCAATCTGTTGTCACTGTCGCGGTTTCCCTCCACCGACGCCCGCGAGGACGGCCTGACACTGGTCTACGGCGCCAACTGGGCGCGTTATGCGCCCACTGGCTGGCAGGCCTATGCCACCGTCGGCCAGGTGCTGCGCAGCGACGGCGATGACCGGTTCACCAAAAGCTCCGGCCTCAGCGGCACCTCCTCGGATTTCCTGCTGGCAGGCCAAATCAAATTCGGCGACGGGCTGGCCCTCTCCACCCGCGGCTTGCTGAACGGTTCACTGAACTTCTCCAAGGCAGAACTGCGCGGCGACTGGCGCACCAGCCGCTCCAGCCTTTCCGGCACCTATCTGTGGCTCGGCACCGACCCCGATGAAGACCGGGCCGAGGAAAGTTCGGAGCTGTGGGTCGACGGCAGCTATGATTTCACCCCCAGCTGGTCCGCCAGTGCCCGGCTGCGCTATGATATTTCCGACGCCCGCGCCACCCGTGCAGGTCTCGGCGTGGCCTACAGCAACGAATGCGTGACGGTCGACCTTTCAGTCAACCGCCGCTATACCTCAACAACAAGTGTTGAGCCGACAACCGATTTCGGCTTTACCATCTCGCTCAGCGGATTTTCCGTAAAGAGCGGCAGCAAACAGTACAGGCGGTCATGCAGCAAGACGTGAATACCCGGTTCCCGGCTCCTTTCCTTTCCCGTGCTCTCAAAACCGCAGCCGCGCTGGCGCTGGCCGCGGGGCTGTCCTGGACCGGCCTGCCGGCAGGAGCACAAAACCTCTTTGCCCCGGCCATCACCGTGAATGACGAGGTCATCACCCGGTATGAGCTGGAACAGCGCGCCCGCTTCCAATCGGCGCTGCGGGTGCCCGGCGATCCTCTGGCCACCGCCCGCGAAGAGCTGATCAACGACCGGCTCAAACTCGCTGAACTGGAGCAGGCCGGGATCGAACTGGCCGAAGAAGATATCACCGCCGGCATGGAAGAGCTGGCCGCACGCGCCAACCTGTCGCTGAACGAATTTCTCACCGCCTTGCAGCAAAGCGGCGTGGAGCCGCAAACCCTGCGCGATTTCACCAAGGTCGGGCTGGGCTGGCGGGAATACACCCGCGCCCGCTTCCTGTCCCGCGCCCGCCCCACTCCGGAGGAGATTGACCGCGCCATGGGCTCGGCCGGCACCGGCAGCGTCCAGGTTCTGCTCAGCGAATTCATCGTTCCGATCAACGAACAGAACGCAGCGCAGGTCGAAGAGCTGATCGAACAGGTCGCCCGGCTGAAAGGCTACGACAGCTTCTCAGCTGCCGCTGCCCAGTATTCTGCTGCCGCCAGCCGCAACGAGGGCGGACGCCTGCCCTGGATGCCGCTGACCCAGCTGCCGCCGCAGCTGCAAGAAGTTGCGCTGGCGCTGAAACCCGGCGAGATTTCCGAACCGCTGCCGCTGCAAAGCGCTGTAGCCCTGTTCCAGATGCGCGGCGTGCGCGAGGTTGAGGGCGCAGCACCGCGCTTCACCGCGATCGAATACGCTGCCTATCATGTGCCCGGCGGCCGCACGCCCGAAGGGCTTGCCGCGGCGCAAAAGGTGGTGGACAGCGTCGACACCTGCGAAGATTTCTATGGGCTGGCCCAGGGTCAGGACCCCTCGGTGCTGGATGTGCAAAGCCTGCAGCCGTCAGAAATCCCCCGCGATATCGCGCTGGAACTGGCCAAACTGGACCCGGGTGAGACCTCCACTACGCTGACCCGCAACAACGGCCAGACACTGATGGTGCTGATGCTCTGCGGCCGCACTGCCGACCTGGGCGAGGACAGCTCGCGCGAGACCGTGGCCAATGCGCTGACGGCACAGCGGATGGCCTCTCTGGCCGGCAGCTACCTTGAACAGCTGCGCGCCGACGCCCGGATCAACATCAAATGAGCTTATCCGGGCCGATTGCCCTTAGCTGCGGCGAACCCGCAGGCATCGGCCCGGAAATTGCCGTCAAGGCTTGGGACGCACTGCGCAGCTCTTGCCCGTTCTTCTGGATCGGCGACCCGCGCCACCTGCCTGCGGGCACCCCGGTCAAGGAAATCACCGCCCCGGCCGAAGCCGCCACAACAAGTACAGACAGCTTCCCGGTACTGCCTCTCGCCTTCGGCGGCAGCGCAGCCAAGGGCGCTGCCGACCCGGCCAACGCCGCTGGCGTCATCCGGTCCATTGAGACCGCAGTCCAATTGGTCCAGACCGGCAAAGCCGCCGCAGTCTGCACCGCCCCGATCCACAAAAAGGCGCTGATTGACGGCGCCGGCTTTGCCTATCCCGGCCATACTGAATTTCTGGCGTCCCTCGCCGGCCGCAATCGCGTGGTAATGATGCTGGCCAGCGAGCAGCTGCGGGTTGTGCCCGCCACAATCCACATCGCTTTGTCCGAAGTCCCTAAGGCCTTGACCCAGGAGCTGCTGCGCGAAACCCTTGAGATCACCGCTGCCGGCCTTAGCGGTCAGTTCGGCATCGCAGCGCCCCGCATTGCGGTCGCCGGGCTCAACCCGCATGCAGGCGAAGGCGGCGCCATGGGCCATGAGGAATTGGATTGGATCAACGCCCTGATCCGTCAGATGCAGTCGGAAGGCCTGAATGTCACCGGCCCGCACCCGGCGGACACACTGTTCCATGCGGCCGCCCGCACCCGCTATGACGCGGCGGTCTGCATGTATCACGACCAGGCGCTGATCCCCATCAAGACGCTGGATTTCGACCGCGGCGTCAATGTAACCTTGGGCCTGCCCTTCATCCGCACCTCGCCCGATCACGGCACCGCCTTTGACATCGCAGGCACCGGCCAAGCCAACCCAACCAGCCTGATCGAAGCCCTGAAGCTGGCGCAGCGGATGGCTGCCAGCCCTTGATTCTTCCTCGGACGGCAAATATCCCCGCCGGAGGCATGAAATCTCTGGCGCGCCGCCCGCGCCATGTCCCAAGGTACAGATGATATGAGCGCTATCGATAGCCTTCCTCCCCTGCGTGACGTGATCGCAACGCATCAATTGTCGGCGCGCAAATCACTGGGCCAGAATTTCCTGCTGGACCTGAATCTCACCGCCAAGATCGCCCGCCAAGCCGGTGATCTGACGGGCTGTGATGTGCTGGAAATCGGCCCCGGCCCTGGCGGGTTGACACGCGGCTTGCTGGCCGAAGGCGCCCGGCGGGTGCTGGCAGTAGAGAAAGACAGCCGCTGCCTGCCCGCATTGCAGGAAATCGCAGATGCCTATCCGGGCCGGTTTGACGTCATCAACGGCGACGCGCTGGAGATAGACCCGCTGGCGCATTTGACCCCGCCGATCCGCATCGCCGCCAACCTGCCCTATAACGTCGGCACCGAACTGCTGGTGCGCTGGCTCACTCCCAAGGAGTGGCCGCCGTTCTGGCAGAGCCTCACCCTGATGTTCCAGCGCGAGGTGGCCGAGCGTATCGTGGCCCTGCCCGGCTCCAAGGCCTATGGCCGGCTGGCAATCCTGGCGCAATGGCGGGCCGATGCACGCATTGTGCTGTCGTTGCCGCCCGGCGCCTTCACCCCGCCGCCCAAAGTCTCCAGCGCAGTGGTGCATCTGGATGCCCTGCCCGAGCCGCGCTTCCCGGCTGATGCAGCCATCCTGTCGCGTGTCGTGGCCACGGCCTTCAACCAGCGCCGCAAAATGCTGCGCTCCTCGCTCAAAGGCGTCTCACCGGTGATCGAGGACCACCTCAACGCTGCCGGCATCCCGCCCACCGAACGCGCTGAACAGGTGAGTCTTGAGGCCTTCTGCGCGCTTGCCCGCGAACTGGCCAAAGCCTGAACAGAAACGGAAAAGACCCCCGGGCAGTCAGCGCCGGGGGTCTTTTTGATTGCCGGAGCTGGCGCTGATTACTCAGCCGCCTCTGCCGGGCCTTCTTCGGCCTTCGGCTTGGGCTTGGCGCGCGGACGGGCCGGTTTCTTCGGCGCCGGTGCCTCGCCGCCTTCACTTGCTGCAGGCGCATCGGCAGCCTTGGCCGCGGGTTTGCGCGGGCGGGGCTTGCGGGCCGGAGCCTTTTTGGCGGGTGCTTCAGCCGGCGCTTCAGCAGATGCTGCCGACTGGCTTTCCGGTGTTTCCACCAGGCCGCTGTCGCCGCCGTTGCCATTGTCGCCGCGCGGGTCGATCACCTCGGGCTGCGGGGCCGCTGCCGGATCAGCTGCGGGGGATGCCGCTGCGGCAGCCGCAGCTTCCCGCTCCTGGCGTTCCAGCCGCTCGGTGCGTTCGCGGTCGCGCTCGGCCTGGCGTTCGCGGTTCTGCCGCTCCTGCTCATCGCGGCGCGCATCGATTTCGCGCTGTGCTTCATTGAGCAGCCGCAGATAATGCTCTGCATGCTGCTGGAAATTCTCTGCCGCAACCCGGTCATTGCTCAGCTGCGCGTCCCGCGCCAGCTGATTGTATTTGTCAATGATCTGCTGCGGGGTTCCGCGCACCTTGCCTTCGGGACCGGAGCTGTCGAACACCCGGTTGACAACATTGACGCCATTCGGGCGATTCCGGTTGTTCGACTTGGAACGTGAACGTGATTTTGACGATCTCATATGCCTAGCGTAAGCCTTGAGTTAATGCGCCGTAGACCCTGTTCTACGCGTCTTAGCGCCGGATCATTAGCTTTTTTGGGCTTGATGCCGCGGGAAGGCTTGGAAAGCGTTCTCCTGAAGCGGCTCCTCTTGAGTAACCATGTTACGAAGCCCCAGACAAGGGGCACAACAGTGTTTTCTTTGATTTTTCTTCCGAAATTGTGAATCTTCGCGTTAAAAGCGGTGTTTTGCGCCGGAATGCGCCCGTACCACCCGGTCCCGGCCGTCCAAGTCCGGCAGCACAGCAATGCCGCTTAACCCTGCCATTTCCAGCAGCGCGCCGACCGCCTGCGCCTGCGTCGGGCCGATTTCCAACAGCACCCGCCCGCCCGGCGCCAGATGCGCCGCAGCCTGCGCAGCTATCCGCCGGTAGGCGCCCAGCCCGTCGCCGCCATCTGTCAGTGCAATGCCCGGCTCATGCCCGCGCACCTCTGCGGACAGCCCGTCCATCTCGTCCAGCGCAATATAGGGCGGGTTGGATACGATCAGATCAAACGTCCCCTCGACACTCTCAAACCAGTCCGACTGCTGAATATCCGCCCGCGCTTCAACCCGGTGCAAAACGGCATTGGCGCTGGCCTGCAGGCAGGCCGCCTCGCTGATGTCCACCCCCAGGCCTGTGGCCTCCTGCCGCTCAGCCAGCAGCGTCACCAGAATACAGCCCGAGCCAACGCCTAAGTCCAGCACCCGCGCGTATGGTTCCGCCAGTGCGGCCTCTATCAGGATCTCTGTTTCGGGGCGCGGATCCAGAACATCGCGCGACACTTTGAAACGGCGGCCATAGAATTCCCGCTCGCCGATCAGATGCGAGACCGGCACCCGCACCGCCCTAAGCGAAATCAGCTGCTCATACCGTTCTGCCACTTCCTGCGCCAGCTCCTCGGGCGCGATCAGCGTCACCCGGCTGGCTTCGATCCGCGCCGCATGGGCCAGCAGCACCCGCGCATCCCGCGCCGGGTCATGAACCCCGGCCGCGCGCAGCCGGGACGCCGCTGCTGCCATCGCCTGTGCCGCGGTTTCTGCCATGCTCACTGCCCCATCTCGGCCAGAAGCCGCGCCTGATTGTCTGCAGTCAGCGCATCGACAATCTCATCCAGATCGCCTCCCATCACCTGATCCAGCTTGTAAAGCGTCAGGTTGATGCGGTGATCGGTCATCCGCCCTTGCGGAAAATTATAGGTGCGGATGCGTTCCGACCGGTCGCCCGAGCCCACCTGACTTGCCCGGTCCGCAGACCGCTCATTGTCGATCCGCTGCCGTTCCAGATCATAGAGCCGGGTTTTCAGCACCTGCATGGCAATTTCGCGGTTTCGGTGCTGGGATTTCTCTGACGACGTCACGATCAGCCCGGTCGGCAGGTGGGTGATACGGACAGCCGAGTCGGTGGTGTTCACATGCTGCCCGCCCGCACCCGAGGCCCGCATGGTATCAATACGGATGTCGTTGGCATCAATATGAATGTCCACATCCTCGGCCTCCGGCAGCACCGCCACGGTGGCCGCCGAGGTATGTATGCGCCCTCCGCTTTCTGTGGTTGGCACCCGCTGCACCCGGTGGACGCCGGATTCATATTTCAGCCGGGCAAAGACATTCTCGCCCTTGATATGCGCCACCACTTCCTTGATGCCGCCCAGCTCGGTCGCCTGTTCCTCGATGATCTCGACTTTCCAGCCCTGCGCCTCGGCATAGCGCTGGTACATCCGCAGCAGATCGCCCGCAAACAGCGCCGCCTCGTCACCGCCGGTGCCGGGCCGGATTTCCAGCATCGCAGGGCGGCCATCGGCGGCGTCCTTGGGCAGCAAGGCCAGCTGCAGCGCCTGCTCAGCTTCGGGGATCGCCGCCTTCAGCGCCGGGATCTCTTCCTCGGCCAGATCCTTCATGTCCGGATCACCCAGCATCAGCTCGGCTTCCTCCAGATCGCTCAGCAGCTTGCGGTAGGCCGTCACCTGCTCCGCCACCGGGCGCAGGCCGGAATATTCCTTGGCCAGCGCCGCAATGTCCCCGCCCCCGGCACCATCCGCCATTGCGGCTTCAAGATACTGAAACCGCTGCAGGATCTGTTCCAGCCGCTCTTCGGGGACCATGGGCGCGCCTATTCTTGTTCATGTTTTGGCCAAATCTTGCCTCTGTGATATGCTAGAGCCATGAAACATGCCAGTGCCCTTGTCGTTTCCATTCTAATGGCTGCCTCCGGCAGTGCCTGGGCTGATGTGACCGGGCCGGGCGGCAAAACCATCGACTGCTACTGCACCGACAAGTCCGGCAGCCGCGTCGAGCTGGGCGAGCTGCGCTGCCTGCAGGTCGACGGGCGCATGTTCATGGCGCAATGCCAAATGTCGCTGAACGTGCCGATGTGGCGCGAGGTCCAAAGCAGCTGCCTGTCGGCGTCGCTGGGGGCAAACTCCGGTTCTTCGGACGCGCCATCAGACCTGCCGCGGCTCTGAGCCGCCCCGCCGGCTGTTCCGCTGCCCCTGCAACGTGAATACAGATGTCCGGCAAAGACGTCTTCATTGAGCTGGGCAGCCCGGGCATTCGCTAACCTTCACCCGGTCTGCAGCCACGCTTGATCAAGTAGTTACGCGACAGCTCATCTTTGTTGAGTTCACGGCAGAGCGTCTTATGACCGCCCCCCACGCTCAGCCCCTGCCGCGTTGAACGCGGAAGGGATGCCTGCGCCATCAATCCACAAACGGGGTGGAGCCGTCCCAAGCCGAACTGCTCGCCACTGGCGCCACTGCCGCCGCCGGGGCGGGCTGCGCGGTGACGATGTAGTCTTGCCCCACGCCTGCGACGGGGAAGCCATCGCCTCCGGATGCGCAAGAGCCGGAGAAAATCTTGTAGTCCGGTGCAGTTGGCAACACCCTCACATTGATGTCCGCAACAGATCCATTACCGCATATCTGGCCAGAGACCTGTGTTCTGATCTCTTGCGCCGTCCAACTGGCACCGGCACTGCCGCTGAAGCGGCCATTTCCATCCTTGTCGAATCGCAATTCATTGCTGGCAGGCGCGCCGCCGCAGGCCGCCAGCAGCGCACAACAGGCAAAGTACAGAACAGGTTTGGAAAAACTTAAGGCCACGAAATATTCTCCTTATTTTAATAAAACAGCGCTTTAGGTCAGAGCATGCGAATAACATCTGCTTTGGAAGATGCCACGAAGCACACCCAACAAACACCCTGCCGGGTCAAGGGTGGCGCAGCCACCGCGCGCCAGCGCGGCTTGCCCTTGACGCGGCAGAAACAAACACAATCGAAAGGGCGTCTTCAGGGGCAGTCCGGCCCCTGAAGCGCTTCTCAGCAAAAACCGTGGCTCATCGGCCATGGGCCGATGAGCCTGCGCCGCGCTTTGCGCGGCGCCCGGCCCAACTGTGAGGGGCTTTTCCCAAAAGCCCGCGAACAGGCGGGAGCCGCCGCTTACTCTCCGGCCGCAGCGGCCTGCGGCGCCGCTTCCATCTCGGCGAGCCAGCCGTTGATCCGCTCCTTGTTGGCGCCCAGATCCGACCGCCCGAACCGCAGCCGCGCATAGACCTTCAGCAGATCCCCGTCCTGCGCGGCGGTAGTATAATCCGGAAACCCCAGCACCTGGGTGCGGGTGATATAGGTCACCATTCCATCTGCCGGCCCGCCTGCCAGCACGCTGGTGCGCGGGGCGTGGCTGGCGATGCGATGGAACCGCTCCAGCCCGTCCGGGCCGCTGCGCACCACCCGGAACACGCCGCCTCGGAACTCCTTGTCTTCAGTGAACTCCGGCTGAGTGTTCCAATCCAGCGGATCGCTTGGCGCCAGCCGGACAAAGCCCAAGACAGCAATGCCTGCCGCCAATACCAGCCAAGCAAACAGCATCAGCCGCCTCATTGCGGTTTCAAGGTCAACCCTTGCCTCCTCCCTTTGCGGCCCTCCCCCGGCCTGACGTGCAGGCCGGACCGCTTATTTTGTCGTCACCCCCGGCAGCACGCACAGCAGCTCATAGAGCAGATTGGCACCCACCAAAGCCGTGTTGCCCGAGGGATCATACGGCGGCGACACCTCCACCAGGTCGCAGCCCACGATGTTCACCCCCTTCAGCGACCGGATCAGCTCCAGCGCCTGCGGCGTGGTCAGCCCGCCGATTTCCGGCGTGCCGGTTCCCGGTGCATAAGCCGGGTCCAGACTATCGATATCATAAGACACATAAACCGGCCTATTGCCGATATCGCGGCGAATTTCCGCACCCATCTGATGCAGCTGCCGCCCCCACAGCTCCGCCGCGGGAAAATGCTGAAAACCCCAGCTTTGCGCCTCGGTAAAATCGCTGGCGGCGTAACCTGTGCCGCGGATACCGATCTGATAAGTCTTGTCGGGGACAATCAGCCCTTCTTCAAAGGCGCGGCGGAACACGGTGCCATGGGTTTCGCGCTCACCGAACATCTCGTCGTTCACATCCGCATGGGCATCCACATGCACCAGCGCCACGGGGCCGTATTTCTTGGCAATCGCCCGCAGAATCGGCAGGGTGATCGAATGATCGCCGCCCATTGCCACCGGGATCACCCCGCCGGACAGGATCGCCTCATAGCTTTCCTGAATGATGCGCAGCGATTCCGGCAGCGAAAACGTGTTGATCGCCAGATCACCGATATCGCCAATGTTCAGACTGTCAAAGGGTGCTGCCCCCGTGGCCATGTTATAGGGCCGCAGCATCGCGCTTTCAGCACGGATCTGCTTGGGGCCGAAACGGGTGCCCGACCGCCAGGAGGTGCCAATGTCCATTGGAACCCCCAGAACGGCCACATCCAGGCCCTCCAGAGAGGTTGCCTGCGGCAGCCGCATAAAAGTGTTCGGCCCGGAGAACCGGGCCAGGTCATTGCCGCTGATCGGTTGATTGAAGTCAGTCATTGTCTCTCATGTTCCAGCCCAGTAGGCAGATGATTTCCGTCGCCACATGTGCCCCGGCAATAGCAGTTGCGCCAGTTGTGTCAAAGGGGGGAGAGACCTCCACCACGTCACCGCCCTTGATATTGATGCCGGCAATCTCCCGCAGAATGCGCGCCGCCTGCGCCGAGGTCAGCCCGCCCCAGACCGGCGTGCCGGTGCCGGGCGCATAAGCCGGGTCCAGGCAGTCGATGTCAAATGTCAGGTAAGCCGGCCGGTCGCCCAGGATCGCCTTGATCCGCTTCGCGGTCTTCACCGGGCCGATCTCATGCACTGTGGGGGCGTCAATGATGTTGACGCCCAGCGTATCGTCATTTGTGGTGCGGATCCCCACCTGAACGGATGTTGCAGGGTCAACGATCCCCAATTTCACCGCCTTATAGAACATGGTGCCGTGATCCACCCGGTCCATGTTGTCATCCGGCCAGGTGTCGGTATGGGCATCAAACTGCAGCAGCGAGATCGGCCCGTATTTCTCGGCATAGGCTTTCAGGATGGGAAAACTGATGTAGTGATCGCCGCCCAGCACAACCGATGCCGTGTCCTGTGCCAGAATGCCCCGGATATGCTCCGTCAGGGCGGTGGGAAATCCCGGCACATTGGCATGATCAAATGCCAGGTCGCCATAGTCGGCAATCGCCAGAGTGCTTAAGGGTTTATGCGGCCAGCCATAAGGTTCATCCGGGCTTTGCAACGTAGAGGCCTCGCGGATCGCCCGCGGCCCCAGCCGCGTGCCGGGCCGGTTGGTCACCGCCTGGTCAAACGGCACGCCGGTGACGGCAATATCCACGCCGGTCAGGTCCTTGGTGTATTTACGGCGCAAAAATGACACCGCCCCGCCAAAGGTGATCTCAAAACTCAAACCCTTCATGTCCTCGCGGGTGAAGGCGTGATCGATCATGTGTTTTGCGTCTTCCAGTGCCATGGCGATGCATCCCTGTCCTTCGGCTTCAGATTTTGATCAAATACCCGCTTTGCAGGCCCCTGTCATCTGCGCAGGCTTTAGCCGCCCACCGGCTGCGCCCGCTCCACCAGCCGGGCAAAGAACGACGCCCCGACCGGTGCGATCGCGTCGTTGAAATCATACTTGGGGTGGTGCAGCCCCGCACTGCTGCCCTGACCCAGAAACAGGTAGGAGCCGGGCCGCGCCTGCAGCATATAGGCAAAATCCTCCGCCCCCATCTCGCGGCCGCCATCAGGCACAACATTGCCCTCGCCCGCGATCTCCTTGGCAACCTCCACCGCAAATGCGGTCTTCTCCGCATCGTTGAATGTGGCCGGATACCCGATCTCATAGTCCAGTTCCGCCTCAACACCGTAACTGGCAGCCTGCCCCGCCACGATCTCCTTCATCCGCCGCCTCACCATCTTCTGCACCTCCGGGTTAAAGGTGCGCACGGTGCCGTTGATATAGGCGGTATCCGGGATCACATTATCGACAGTGCCGGTATGGATCTGAGTAACCGAGACCACCAGATCCTCCAGCGTGTGATGGTTCCGCGACACGATGGTCTGGATCGCCTGCGCCATACCGCAGGCCGCCATCACCGGATCACGGGTTTCATGCGGCATCGCACCATGGCCGCCCTGCCCCTGAATGTGAATGTGAAAGGTGTCCACCGCCGCCATCAGCGCCCCGGGCGTGGTCAGGAAATGCCCCGCCGGCAGCCCCGGCGCATTGTGCAGCGCATAGACCTCGCCGATATTAAACCGCTCCATGATGCCTTCTTCAACCATGATGCGCGCGCCGCCGATCGCCTCCTCGGCGGGTTGAAAGATCAGCGCCGCCCGGCCCATGAAGTTACGCGTCTCCGCCAGGTATTTCGCCGCCCCCAGCAGCATGGCGGTATGCCCGTCATGGCCGCAGGCATGCATATTGCCCGCATGACCCGAAACATACCCAACCCCGGTCTCCTCCGGGATCGGCAATGCGTCCATATCAGCCCGCAAGCCGATGGTCGGACCATCCCCACGCCCGTTGATGATCGCCACCATGCCGGTCTGCGCGATCCCCTCATGCAGCTCATCAACCCCGATTTCCCGCAACCGCTCCGCCACAAAGGCGGCGGTCTTGGGCAGGTCCAGCGCCAGCTCGGGGATCTGATGCAGATGCCGCCGCCAGGCCTTCATCTCCTCGGCGTAATCGGCAATACGGTTCACAACGGGCATTGGGGTGGACTCCTGCAGCAGACTCGGGATTGATGCATCAGACACTGGAACAAGAGCCGCCGCAATGCCCCAAACAGACCTGATTCACGATGAGACCGCAGGCATCGAACGCCTGCTTGAAATCATGGCGCGCCTGCGCGATCCCCAGACCGGCTGCCCCTGGGACGTCGAACAGGATTTTGCCAGCATCGCCCCCTATACCATTGAAGAGGCTTACGAAGTTGCCGATGCAATCGACCGCGGAGCCTGGGATGAGCTGAAGGGCGAACTCGGTGATCTGCTGTTCCAATCCGTCTTCCACGCCCAGATGGCGCAGGAGGCAGGTCACTTCACCTTTCAGGACGTGGTCCGGACCATGTCGGACAAGATGGTCTCACGCCATCCGCATGTGTTCGGGGATGAAAACCGCGAGAAATCCGCCGAACAGCAAACCCGGGATTGGGAAGCGATCAAGGCAGCGGAACGCGCCGGAAAGGAACAGAAAGGCACACTGGATGGCGTCGCCGTGGGCCTGCCTGCCCTCTTGCGTGCCTACAAGTTGCAAAAACGCGCCGCGCGCGTCGGCTTTGACTGGCCCTCCGCCGACAATGTCATCGCCAAGATCACCGAGGAATGCGCCGAACTGGTCGAGGCCCGCGACACCCTCACTCAGACAGAAGTCGAAGAAGAATTCGGCGACCTGATGTTTGTGATGGCCAATCTGGGCCGCCATCTGGGGGTTGAGCCCGAAGCCGCCCTGCGCGCCGCCAACGCCAAATTCACCCGCCGGTTCGAAGGCGTCGAAGCCAAGCTAACCGCCCGCGGCAAACGCCCCGAGGACAGCGATCTGGCCGAAATGGACGACCTCTGGGACGCGGTCAAGGCAGATGAACGTGCCTGAGCGCGCATCTTTCATTCATCTTTCTCCAAATACTCATATCCCGGCGGCGCAGCCGCCGGGCAGCCAAAGGCTTCAGGCCAGGCCGGCCTTCTTCAGGTTTCCCATGATGGTCTTGAAGTCCTGAATGATCTTTTCCTTCTTCATCAGATCTTTCCACAGCTTCTCGCCGGTCTTCTTGTCGCCAACAGCGATATTGACCATCACATCCTTCAGCTTTTTCACATCGGTGATGCCCAGCAGCTTGGCCGCCTTCTTGGGATCGCCCATCCGGTTTTCGGCCACGTATTTCTTGTATTCATCGCTGCCGGTGAAGCCCATCACATCCTTGTTCAGCATCAGGACGACTTCTTTTTTGCCGGTCTCGATGATCTTCTTCCAATCGCCGCTCTTGAAGTCCTTCTTCTCCGCCAGAAGCTTGGCCGCATTGTAGGTCTTCGAGGTGATATTGACCGGCTCCTTGCCCTTTTTCTGATCCATATAGCGGGCCCACAGCGATTCCGGGTTGCCCTTGTTCTGCGTGAACATGAACTCATTCAGACAGTAACGCCGCTTGCAGTACTCCATGTAAGAAGCGGTCATCTTCTTGTCCTTCAGAATGTCGCCGACAACTTTGGGATCATTGCTCATGTCTCTTATTCCTCATGAAAATCAAAATACATCTTCCGGCAAAACACCGCAGAACCAATACTTCCCGTCTCCGGGCTTCAAAAGCCGCTGCGCATCCGGGACCATCCCGCCCCGCCTGACGCTGCGTCAAGCAACCATAGAAAGCAAACGCCGCAACGGCAAACTTCCGTCGCAGAAAATGTCCGGAAATTTGCACCGCCGGTGCGGCAGCGGTTCAATCCCGGCTAAACTGCGCGTAGTCTCATGGCTCACCAGCAGCGGAGAGTGCCATGGCACCGAGAAAAATCATCATCGACACCGATCCCGGACAGGATGATGCAGTGGCCATCCTGCTGGCGCTGGCCAGCCCCGAAGACCTGGATCTGCTTGGCATCACCTGTGTCGCAGGCAATGTGCCGCTTGCGCTTACCAGCAAGAACGCCCGAATTGCCTGCGAAGCTGCAGGCAAGACGCATGTGCCGGTTTACGCGGGCAGCAAGGCGCCGCTTTGCCGGCCGCTGATCACCGCCGAACATGTGCACGGCCAAACCGGCCTCGACGGGCCAACGCTGTGGGAGCCGGACATGCCGCTTGCCGAAGGGCACGGCGTCGATTTCATCATCGACACCCTGCGCCGGGAGCCTGCAGGCACTGTCACCCTCTGCACGCTGGGGCCGCTCACGAACATTGCCGCCGCCTTCAACCGGGCGCCCGACATCATTGAACGGGTGCAGGACGTCGTGATGATGGGCGGCGCTTATTTCGAGGTCGGCAACATAACCCCGGCGGCTGAATTCAACATTTACGTCGACCCGGAAGCCGCTGAAATCCTGTTCAGATCCGGCGCGCCGATCACCGTGATGCCGCTGGACGTGACGCATAAGGTGCTGGCCACCAGACCCCGCATCGAAGCAATCCGCGCCCTGAATTCCCGCGTGGGCAGCTTCACCGCAGATATGCTCGATTTTTTCGAACGCTTCGATGTGGAAAAATACGGCTCCGAAGGCGGCCCGCTGCATGACCCCTGTGTCATTGCCTGGCTGTTGCAGCCCGGCCTGTTCGCCGGCCGTCATGTGAATGTCGAGATCGAAACACGTTCCGAACTCACCCTTGGCATGACCGTCGCCGACTGGTGGGGCGTCACCGGCCGAAAACCCAATGCCCTGTTTATCGGCGATGCCGACGCGGACGGTTTCTTTAAACTTCTGACCGAAAGGCTCGCCCGACTATGAGCGCCGCCCTGCATCTTGCCAAGCCTGAACACCTGGACCGGGTGCTGGCGCTGGTTGCCGCTTTCCATGCCGAATCCGGCCTGGAGACAACCGAGGACCACCGCCGCGCCGGGGTTGAGCCGCTGCTGAACGGGCACCCTTACGGCGCGGTCTACCTGATCGGCCCGACCCGCGCGCCGATCGGCTATATCGTCATCACCTTTGGCTGGTCGGTGGAATTCGGCGGCATGGACGGCTTTGTGGATGAACTGTACATCCGCCCCGCGGTGCGCGGCCGCGGCGTTGCCACCGAGGTGCTGACCGAACTGCCGAAAACCCTGGCCACGGCTGGATTGCGTGCCCTGCATCTGGAGGTGGACCGTGAAAACGAGACCGCCCGGCGGCTCTATCTGCGCACCCGGTTTAAGCCGCGCGACAGCTACATGCTGATGACCAAGGAGATGTAAGCCAAAAGGCACAGCCGTCAAGCTGCGCCTTCTGACCAGCTCTCCCCCCAAAGAGCCTGTTCTATCGCTGCCGAAATGGCAGTTGGAGCTGCGGCAGGCACGGTGGCAATTCAAAACAGCCAGACAAAACAATGTGCCAGTTCGCGCGGTGATGGAACCTCACGCACCGCGGCGGACTAAATGTGCCGCCGCACTCTCCTTAGGTCTGACGCTCCGCCCCCCGGCCAGGGCGCCAGCCATCCGGTCCTGAATTCCCGGATGGTAGATGAAACCGGCCGTTGCACTCACAACTTCTGACCGGATCCGGCGGTGCAGCGGCATCCCCGCCAAGCGGGGAGTATTCCGGGCTGCTGCACCCTGGTAGTATTGAAAGACCCGCTGGAATTGCCAATTTGCGAAAACCTTGTTTTGGCATGCTGGTCTCTCCTCTCCCGCGGTAACACCCGGACCGCGTAAGACTAAGGTAACATGTCCGTGAAAGCCCGTCTGTGAACCGGGCCACACAACCGCGGGCCCTGTTTTCCGTTCACCTTCTGCATCCTGCCCTGCCTGCGGGCGGAGCTAGAGAAAAGCAAAGTCGCGGAACGTCGCCGCCTCACCCAGTTTACTCCCATCCGCCCCCAGCAAGGGCCAGATGATAGCATTGCGGATCTCGAACCGCCGCCCCAGGGCACTGATCCGCACGCCTGTGTAATTGCTGATAAAGCCCTTTGCGCGCATCTCAGCGAACATCGCGTCCCGCTGGCCGCGGTGTGCAGGCTCCGCCGTCAGCCGCGACGGCATGGCTGTCAGCTTCTCCCAGCCCATCTCCCACAAGCGCTGCGCCGCCAGATTGCCATAGGTCAGCACCGGATCGGCGGCAGTGTTGTGCGACAGCACCGGGAAAGGCGCACGGTACAGCGCCTCGGCATCCGCCCCCTCCAGCAGCGGGCGGTCGGTGGCCTGGGCAAAGGACGTCAGCAGCAGGTCCGCGTGGGCGGTTTGATAGCTGTTTTTCGGAGAGGGTGTCTGCATCATTTATTTTTGACCTCTGCCGGTTCCGTCGTCGCTGCATGCGGGAAAGCCAATCACGCGGCTGTGTATCTGACCAATGGCAATTGAGCAGAAGCGGTGTTCTTTTCCTGCATCACCCGCAGCTGCCGCAAAGACACCGGGCGCTGGCTCGCAAAGTTGGTGTTCTCATTCAAATGGGTACGGACACACGCCTCCGGCCCGTTGTAAACGATTTCGGCCTTCAGCTTTTTATAGTCAAGCAACAGGACAATAAGAAAATCGGCACCAGTGTTATGCGGTCGAAAATGTGCCGCTCCTTTAGGGTCCCCAGTTGCCTTGATCTGAACAGTCCTTCCGTCGGCTATCGTCGCATCGATACCCGGACTATTGTTGGCCGTGATTTTGAGACCAAAGGCGCGGGAGGCGATTGCTTCTCCGATGTCGCCTACAAGCTTGCCATCCAGAGTAAACTTCAAACCTGAACCCGCGAATTCATCTTCCAGCTTTGCCCGTGCTTCGAATAGAGTTTTCACCGCTTCAGGCAGGTTCAAAAATACGCCCATCGAAAATGACTCCTCGAAAAAAGAAGGGCTGATTGACACCAGCCCTTCCGGATCATTCTTCGTAATGGAGGCGCTCAGCGCTTCAGGATCGAACGGCCTGCGTATTCGGCCACTTCGCCCAGCATTTCCTCAATCCGGATCAGCTGGTTGTACTTGGCGAGCCGGTCAGAGCGCGCCAGCGAGCCGGTCTTGATCTGGCCGCAGTTGGTGGCGACGGCGAGGTCGGCAATGGTCGCGTCCTCGGTCTCGCCCGAACGGTGCGACATCACGTTGGTGTAGCGCGCACGATGCGCCATATCGACCGCCTTCAGGGTCTCGGTCAGGGTGCCGATCTGGTTCACCTTCACCAGCATCGAGTTGGCGCAGCCGCGCTCGATGCCCTCGGCCAGGCGCGCCGGGTTGGTCACAAACAGGTCGTCGCCCACCAGCTGCACCTTGTCGCCGATCTCCTGGGTCAGGGCCTTCCAGCCGTCCCAGTCGTCTTCGCCCATGCCGTCTTCGATCGAAATGATCGGATAGTCGTTCACCAGCGCCGCCAGGTAGGCCACGTTTTCCTCGGACGACAGGGTTTTGCCTTCGCCGGACAGCACGTATTTACCGTCCTTGTAATACTCGGTCGCCGCGCAATCCAGCGCCAGATGGATTTCCTCACCCGGCTTATAACCCGCCTTCTCAATCGATTTCAGAACGAAGTCAAGCGCTTCGCGGGTCGAGGCAATGTTGGGGGCAAAGCCGCCCTCGTCGCCGATACCGGTCGAAAGACCCGCCGCCGACAGCTCTTTCTTCAGGGTGTGGAACACTTCTGACCCCATGCGCACCGCGTCGCGGATGTTCTCCGCGGCCACCGGCATGATCATGAATTCCTGAATGTCGATCGGGTTGTCGGCGTGCTCACCGCCGTTGATGATGTTCATCATCGGCACCGGCAGCACCCGCGCCGAAGTGCCGCCGATATAGCGGTACAGCGGCTGGGTGGTGAAATCGGCCGCAGCCTTGGCCACCGCCATCGACACGCCCAGGATCGCGTTGGCGCCCAGGCGGGCTTTGTTCTCGGTGCCGTCCAGCTCGATCATCGCCATATCCACGGCGACCTGCTCGCAGGCGTCAAAGCCGACCAGCTCCTCGGCGATCTCGCCGTTCACTGCGGCGACCGCTTCCAGCACGCCTTTTCCGAGGTAACGGGATTTGTCGCCGTCGCGCTTCTCTACTGCCTCATAGGCGCCGGTCGAGGCGCCCGAAGGCACGGCGGCGCGGCCCATTGTGCCGTCTTCCAGGATCACGTCGACCTCAACCGTCGGGTTGCCCCGGCTGTCGAGAATCTCACGGGCGTGAATGTCGATAATGGTGCTCATCTGTCCATCCTTGGTTTGGCCTGAAAGCGGCGCGTTCTGTTGCCAGCGTCATACCAGCCGCGGCGGAAATGTAAACCGGTCGCGTTATCGCTAACACACATGAAAGCGGCGGTTTAGGGCTAACATTGCTCTGTTTGCGCCAACAGGGTTGAACAATTGCACGCCGCGCTGCCGGCCTGAGACCTCAGGCCGCAGCAGCCGCCGCGCGCCGCGCCCGCCGGGCCAGCCGCTGCTCCCGGACAAAGGTATAAAGACCGGATGCGATAATCAGCGCCGACCCGGCCAGGGTCATCGTATCGGGACGTTCGCCGAAGACGATGACGCCTGCAAGGATCGAAAACAGCAGCCTTGTATAGCGGAACGGCGTCACCGCCGAAGCATCGCCAACCCGCGTCGCCGTCACGATGCCGTAATAGCCCAGCACCCCGAACAGCACACCGCCGGCCATCATCATCCACTCGCCGCCCGCCAGCGCCTGCGCATCGCCCGGTGTGAAGATCAGCAGCAAAACCCCCGCCGGGATGACCGCCATAAATGCCTGAAAACTCAACACCGTTGATGGCACACCGCTGTCCATTGTGCGGGTCATCAGATCGCGCGCCGCAACCCCCAGCACTGCAACAACAACCAGCAGCGCCGCTGGCTCAAACCCGTCCAGCCCGGGCCGGATGATCAGCAGAACGCCAGCAAAGCCCACGCAGATCGCCAGCCAGCGCCGCCAGCCCACGTCCTCCTTCAGAAACAACGCCGCCCCCATGGTGATCACCAAAGGCGTTGCCTGAAACACTGCGGCCACGGTCGAGATATCCACCAGCGCCAAAGCCGAGGCAAACCCCATCGCCGACACCGCTTCCATGGCGGCCCGCATCACCGGCTTTTTGCGCCAGGCCCGCGCCGCCATCAGCCGGTGCCCTTGCATCTTGGCCATGACCGCAAAGACAAGCCCGCTGCCCAGCCCCAGAAAAACCAGGATCTGCCCCACCGGCAAAGTGGCCGACAGACGCTTGATGAACATGTCTTCAAGCGTGAAAAAAGCCATTGAGGCAATGACCAGCAGAATACCATGCAGGTTGTTCATAAGCGCGCGTCCCGTATCCCGGTCCGGCAGTACGCCGGACCATCCGGGCAAAGAACATCAGCGCCCCGGCGCAGGCAACTCCGTTTGCGACCCGGTGTCATGACAAGACGTGAGCACAGATATCAATTTCCGTGATGCGCCGTGCGGCCCAGGCCGCCGGCGCAACCGGAGTTCTGCAAAATAATGGGGGCCGGGGCGGATGCTACTCCGCCTTGCGCGGCACCCCGTACAGTTCCAGCTTATGCCCGCGCAGCTCATAGCCCAGCTTGCGGGCGATCCGCTCCTGCAGTTCCTCGATCTCCGGGTCGCAGAACTCGATCACCTCGCCGGTGTTCATATCGATCAGATGGTCGTGGTGATCCCGCTCGGCATCCTCGTACCGCGCGCGCCCGTCGCCGAACTCCAGCCGTTCCAGAATGCCCGCCTCCTCGAACAGCTTCACCGTGCGATAGACGGTGGCGATGGAAATCGCCGCATCCATCGCACTGGCGCGGGCATACAGCTCCTCTACATCCGGGTGATCGCCGCTGTCCTGAAGCACCTGGGCAATCACCCGGCGCTGGCCGGTCATGCGCAGCCCCTTGGCTTCGCAACGGGCGATAATCGGCTTTGGCATCGAAGGTCCTCGCGGTTTTCTGGCTTTCCTCTTTAGCGGATGCAATCTGCGTCGAAAACAGGCTTTTCGCCGGCATCAACGGTTGACAATGCGCTTATCCACAGCCATTTGACGCCCAGGCATCCCTCCCTGCCGCGTGAGCAGAGACCAAGACCGGCCGCACCGCATGTGCGTGACAAGACACCCGGGGTCAAGTGATATGCCGACATTCCCAAAATCACGCGTGGGGATTGCAGAGGCCAGCGGCCTGGCATCCGGCCAGCGCGCGCCCGAGGTCCCTGCCCCGCAAGAAACCGCTGTTTGCAGCGGATCCGGCCCGTGCTGACGCAGGGCTGTGAAAGGACGATACGTGACTGAATTTTCGACCATGGGGCTTCCTGAAAAGCTCCTCACCCGGCTCCAGGACCTGGGCCTCAATGACCCCACCCCGATCCAGGCCCGCGCCATTCCGCATGCGCTGAACGGCCAGGACGTTCTGGGTCTCGCGCAGACCGGCACCGGCAAGACCGCCGCATTTGGCGTGCCGCTGATCGCGCAGATGATGCAATACGGCCGCAAGCCCGCTGCCAACACCGTGCGCGGCCTGGTGCTGGCGCCGACCCGCGAACTGGCCAACCAGATCGCAGCGACCCTGAAAGGCCTCACCGAAAACACCCCGATGAAGGTCGGCCTGGTTGTCGGCGGCGTGTCCATCAACCCGCAGATCTCCCGCATCGCCAAGGGCACCGACATCCTGGTTGCCACACCGGGCCGCCTGATTGACATCCTCGATCGCGGCGCACTGGATCTCGGCTCCTGCGACTTCCTGGTGCTGGACGAGGCCGACCAGATGCTGGACCTCGGCTTCATCCACACTCTGCGCAAGATCGCGGCGCTGCTGCCGGCCGAGCGCCAGACCATGCTGTTCTCGGCCACCATGCCCAAGCAGATGAACGAGATCGCCAACTCCTACCTGCAAAGCCCGGTCCGTATCGAAGTCTCGCCTCCGGGCAAAGCCGCCGACAAGGT
Source organism: Leisingera sp. NJS204 (assembly GCF_004123675.1). Lineage (NCBI taxonomy): Bacteria > Pseudomonadati > Pseudomonadota > Alphaproteobacteria > Rhodobacterales > Roseobacteraceae > Leisingera > Leisingera sp. NJS204. The sequence goes on from NZ_CP035417.1 coordinate 2,360,546, forward strand.
CACCCAATCGGTGCATTTCATCGCCAAGGCCGAAAAGCTGAGCCTGCTCAAAGAGCTGCTGGCCGACCACAAGGACGAGCGCGCACTGGTCTTCGGCCGCACCAAACACGGCATGGAAAAGCTGATGAAGGTGCTGGACAAGGCAGGCTTTGCCGCCGCTGCCATTCACGGCAACAAATCCCAGGGCCAGCGCGAGCGCGCCCTTGCCGCCTTTAAATCCGGCGACATCAAGGTTCTGGTCGCCACCGATGTGGCCGCCCGAGGGCTGGACATTCCGGACGTGAAACACGTCTACAACTACGAGCTGCCCAATGTGCCGGACGCCTATGTGCACCGTATCGGCCGCACCGCGCGCGCGGGCAAGGATGGCGCTGCCATCGCCTTTTGCTCACCGGATGAAATGGAAGAGCTGAAGGCGATCCAGAAGGTGATGAAAACCACCATCCCCGTCGCCTCGGGCCGCGCCTGGGAGGCTTTGCCGGATCCGGCAGCGGCCGGCAAACCCGGCGGCCGTCCTGGCGCACGCCGCGGCGGCGGCGGTTTCGGCGGCGGCAAACCCGGCGGCCAGCGCCGCCGCGGCGGCGGTGGCTCGGGCGGCCAAGGCAAGCCCCAGGGCGCAAGCAACGGCCAGCGCGGCGGCCAAAAACAGCGCGCGCGCTAAGCCTGCCCCGCGCAGCTCCGGGTCAAGGACAGTAATGCCGCAGCGCGTCAGCGCTGCTCATCCTTGCCCCGGAACAGCAAAGCACCAGCCACATTCAAACAGCCACCTTCAGAGGCAAACTCTGCCCCTGAAGCAGTTCCCTGCAGTTGAAACCTGCAGAAAATTGTCCGGGGGGACAGTTCCGGCTGCAAACATGCGCCCCTCCCCTGCGTTGCGCAGCAACGCCCGGCCCAAGGCCGCCAAGGGGCTTCAGGCACAGCCTGACGCCCCTGCGGGCGCGGGAGCGCTCCCGCTTCACACCGCCTGCAAATCCGCCCAGACCGGCAAATGGTCCGAGGCAATATGCGCAGGCCGGGCACCATGCACCCCATGCGCAACGGCTTTCAACCGCTTGCAATACGCAATCCGATCCAGTGCCCCCAGGGGCCGCAGCGCCGGAAAGCTCGCCTTGGGCGGCAGGAAAGTCAGCGCCGGAGTGATATGCTCCAGCACCGCCCCCCGCGACCACTCATTGAAATCCCCCGCCAGCACCACCGCGCTGTCCTCGCGCTTTGCCGCATGGGCCAAGGCACGCATCTGTTCACGCCGCGCCCGTCCCGTCAGCCCCAGATGCGCGCCAATCACCCGCACCGGCCCCAAAACCGTCTTCAGCTGAACCCAGACCGCGCCGCGCGGCTCCAGCCCCGGCAAAACGATATGGCCTTTGGCCTGCAGCACCACGCCATTCCGGAACAGCACCGCATTGCCGTGCCAGCCCAGGGACCCCGCGCCGCCCAGGTCCGCCGCCTGCCAGCCGGTTTCCGCGACCAGAAAATGCGGCAGCGCCGCGGGCCGCGGCGGCAAGCGCTTGTCAGCCTCCTGCAGCACCACCACGTCCGCAGCCAGTCCGGCGATCACCTGCAAGACACGCTCAGGCCGGCGGCGCAGGTCCAGGCCGATACATTTCTGAATATTGTAAGTGGCAATCCGCAGCGTATCCTGCGGCGGTTGATTGGGCATCCGGTGCCTCCAGGTTTGTCCGGAGTTTGGCGCAGGACACATCTGAAACACAACCGTCATCCCGACGCAGGCGTGGCCGGGGGCTGCCCGCCCCCTCTTGAGCCTACGGCTCAATTCACCCCCGGGGAGTATTTGAAACCAGAAAGAAGCAGATCAGGTTCCGCAGAAAGTCGCCTGCACCACTTCCTCCGGCGCTGGCGGACGCTGCAGGTCTGTGTGTTCCGGCTTGTCCGCATAAGGGCTGGCCAGAACTGCGTTCAGCCGGTGAAACAGCGCATAGTCTCCCGCCACAGCGCCCGCAATTATCTCTTCGATGCGGTGGTTGCGCGGGATGAAGGCCGGATTGGCGGCCTGCATCACCGCTTGCGGGTCCGGCTCATCCGCCAGCCGCGCCTGCCAGCCTTCGGCCCAGCTGTCATATGCCGCTGGATCGGTGAATTGACCGCGCGCCGTGCCCGCCGCCAGCGCCCTGAAACTATTGGTGAAATCGCTTTGGTTTTCCGCCATCCGCTCCAACAGGCCAGTGACCAGCTCCAGGTCATCTTCCTGCGCCGAAGTGATCCCCAGCTTGGCACGGAACCGGGTCAGCCAAGCGTCCTCGGTCAGCTGCGGCATCGCATGAACGATTTCCGTGGCTTCCTCGACGCCTGCCTGCGGGTCGTCCAGCTGCTGGATCAGCGCAGTGGCCAGCTGCGCCAGGTTCCACACTGCAATATCGGGCTGGTTGGCATAGGCATACCGCCGCCCGCGGTCGATAGACGAGAACACCGTATGCGGGTGGTAGACGTCCATAAAGGCGCAAGGGCCATAGTCGATTGTCTCGCCCGAAATCGCGGAATTGTCAGTGTTCATCACCCCGTGGATAAAGCCCACGCCCATCCAGGCTGCAATCAGCTTGGCCTGCGCATCGCGCACCGCCCTCAGCAGGCCCATGGCTCCATCCGCATTCGGGTAATGGCGGGCAATCGCATAGTCCGTCAGCTGCCGCAGGCTGTGTTTGTCGCCGCGCGCCGCGAAGATCTGAAACGTCCCCACCCGCAGATGGCTGGAGGCCACCCGGGTCAGAACCGCACCGGGCAATCCCCCTTCGCGCCAGACAGTCTCGCCCGTCTCAACCGCCGCCAGCGCGCGGGTGGTCGGGATGCCAAGCGCATGCATTGCCTCGCTCACCACATATTCCCGCAGCACCGGGCCCAGCCAGGCACGGCCATCGCCGCTGCGGGAATAGGGTGTGCGCCCGGAGCCTTTCAGCTGGACATCCCGGCGCTTACCGTCGGCTCCCACCGTCTCGCCCAGTAGGATTGCCCGCCCGTCGCCAAGCTGCGGATTATAAGTGCCGAACTGGTGCCCGGCGTAAAGCTGCGCCAGCGGATCAGCCCCTTCCGGCACCAGATTGCCACCAAAGACCGCCGCCATCTCTGCCGCCTCACCCGGGCTTATGCGCATCAGCCGGGCCAGATCCTCGTTGAAAGCAATCAGCCTCGGCGCCTTCACCGCCTGCGGCGCCAGTTTGGAGTAGAACTGCCCCGGCAGGGCAGCATATGTGTTATCGAAGGGGAACGTGAAAGCCATTGCCCAAACATATGCTTGGTATACAGATTTACCAGCGCCAAAAGGGAGAGCCTGCAGTGACGGCAGATCAGATCATTGAACATTTGGGCTTGCAGCCGCACCCCGAAGGCGGATGGTACCGGGAAACCTGGCGGGCCGGGAATGAAGGCCGCCCCGCAGGCACCTGTATTTACTTTCTTTTAAAGGAAGGCGAAAACAGCCATTGGCACCGGGTCGATGCAACGGAGATCTGGCTTTTCCACGCCGGTGCACCGCTGGTGCTGTCGGTGGCGGAGACAAGGGAAGGCCCGGCACAGGACCACATACTGACCCCTGATCTGACCAAAGGCGCGCCGCAGCAGATCGTGCCTGAAGGTCACTGGCAGGCGGCTCGCACAACCGGAGACTGCACATTGGTAAGCTGCACCGTCTCGCCCGGTTTCCAGTTCGAAGGATTCGAACTTGCTGCGCCTGGCTTTGACATCCCGCGTGGCTGACCCCCGACTCTTGCAGCGAATCAGAAGACTGGACAAAACTGTCCATATGCCTGCACCTATGGATCACACCACCCTTATCAAGTCGCTGCCGCCGGAGACCAAAGCGTCCTTGACCACCCGTTCCGATGCTGCGGGGCTGCAGCATCTTGCGCTGTACATTGCCGCTTTGGCTGTCTGCACCACGGGCCTTGCGCTGCAAGTGCCCTTCTGGCCGCTTCTGATGCTGCCGCACGGGGTGTTGCTGGTCTTCCTGTTCACCCTCAGCCACGAATGCACCCACCAAACTCCGTTCCGCAGCAAGTGGCTGAACGAGGCCGCCGGCCATTTCTGCGCCCTGGCAATGGCGCTGCCCTTTGTCTGGTTCCGCTACTTTCACCTGGCGCATCACAAGTTCACCAACGACCCCGAACGCGACCCCGAGCTGGAACAAGGGCCGCGCCCGGAGACCATTCCCCAATGGCTGAAATACCTCAGCGGCTGGGGCTATTGGCGCGGCATGGCGGGGACCCTCTGGCGCAACGCCTTTGGCACCATTGATGCGCCGTACCTGCCGGAACGCCGCCACGCGCACATGCGGCTGGAGTCGCGGGTACTGTTGTCCGTCTACACAGCCGCCCTGCTGACCCTGCTGGTGTCACCACTGGTTTTGCGGCTATGGCTTGTGCCGCTGCTGATCGGCCAGCCGTTCCTGCGCGCCTATCTGTTGGCAGAACACGGGCTCTGCCCGCCAGTTGCCAACATGCTGGAAAACTCCCGCACCACCTTCACCAACCGGTTGGTGCGCTTTCTGGCCTGGAATATGCCTTATCATGCCGAGCATCATGCTTTTCCGAATGTGCCTTTCCACCAGCTGCCCGCTTTCCATGCCATCACACAGGCACACCTGAAGTCGGCTTCGGGAGGGTATGCAGAGTTCACATCAGACTACCTCCGGCAGATCTCCCGCTGACCGGTCGTCAAAGGCCGCACAAATTTCTTTGAAGAAATTTGACAAGAAACTTCGAAGTTTCTTGTCCCCTCGTCTCCATCTCACGCCCCCGGCACGCTCACCACCCCGCCGCCGACGCAGGCCCGCACGCCGGTGGTGCCAGGGCAGGACGTCGCCATCCCCCGCGCCACCCGCACCGCCAGATGGGCAAAGGCCTGCGCCTCCAGCATGTCGCCGTCCAGGCCTGCGTCCTCAACCGGTTTCACCGCACAATCCAGCGACACCCGCAGCATCTGCATCAGCACCGGGTTGTGCCGCCCGCCGCCAGTGACCAGCACTGCCTCCGGCGGCTCCGGGCAATGCTCCATCCCCTGCGCCACCGAGGCTGCGCACATGGCGATCAGTGTCGCCGCCGCATCCGCATCGCTCAGCTCATTGACCAGCCCGACCATCTCGGCAAAATCGTTCCGGTCCAGCGACTTGGGAGGCATCCTTGCAAAATACGGCTCGGCCAGGAACAGCTCCAGCGCACCGGTTTCCACGGTGCCGGAGCGCGCCACCTTGCCATCCGCATCCCAGGGAATGCCAAGCCGCTCCTGCACCAGATCATTAACCGGCGCATTGGCCGGGCCGGTGTCAAACGCCAGCAGCGCGCCGGGTCCCTCGGGCCGCTCAAACCGCGGATCCACATAGGTAAGATTGCCAACCCCGCCCAGGTTCAGGAAACACAGCGGCCGTTCGGCGCCGATGTATTTGGCGCAGGCAAAGTGAAAAAACGGCGCCAGCGGCGCGCCCTCGCCGCCCATCGACACATCGTCTGAACGGAAATCCCAGACCACCGGCTTGCCCAGGCGTTCGGCCAAAGCCGCGCCATCGCCCACCTGCAGCGTACCCTGCAGCCGCGGCGCATGGGCCAGGGTCTGGCCGTGAAAGCCGATGATCTCCACGTCCTCGAATTCTGCCAGCGCCGCCGCATGGGCCGCATCGCAAACCCCGGCAGCCGCTTCGACCTCCGGTCCGGTCCATTTGCCCAGCCCGGCCCGCAGCACGCTGCGCTCGGCTTCGGTATACTCGCGGTAACTGCTCTCGCCGAACCCGTGGATACGCTCGCCATCGGTCACCACAACCGCTGCATCCACCCCGTCCAGCGAAGTGCCGCTCATCGCCCCCAGCGCCCGCACCGGACCTGATTTTGCTATGGCCCTGCTCATGGCCTGCCCCCGTTCTTATGGCTCCGGGCCGTCCCGCCCGCTTGCGCCTGACTCTACAACGCATAAATTGCCGGGAAAACAGGTTCCAACCGGCATCAATGCGATTTATAGGGCATGGTGCAAAATCATAGACCGAGGCATGTTATGACCTACACACCGAAATCGGATTTCGTCGCAGTCATGATGGAACGCGGGTTCCTCGCGGACTGCACCGATTATCAGGGGCTGGATGACGCCCTGATCAGCGGTGTGCGCCCGGCCTATATCGGCTTTGACGCGACTGCAAAATCCTTGCACGTCGGCTCGCTGATCCAGATCATGATGCTGCGCTGGTTCCAGAAGACCGGCCACCAGCCGATCACCTTGATGGGCGGCGGCACCACCAAGGT